>NZ_LZJH01000030.1:0-124282 GCF_001666745.1 Mycobacterium sp. E2699
CGCGGCATTGCTGCTGCCCCCTCCCAAGATCTCCGTCACCGACCAGCACGGCCCACCCCCCCCCCCCGGCCCCCCCCCGTCCCCCCACCCCCCCCCACCCACCGTGGCGCCCTACCCCGGACCCCTCGGCGAGCGCGCCGACTGGTGGTGGTACGACCCCTTCCAACCCCAACCACCACCATCGACCAACTAGGTTGATTGGGGCATAAAGAATTTCGTTTGCGTTACCCGCTGCCCAGACCATGCGGCTTGCTTGAAAGTTGGTAGCGCATACGCTATCGAATTCGTAAGTCGCCGATGCCCGGAGTCAAGCCGGACCCGGCGCCGGTGCGAATTCGAAACTCGGCGGTTCGCGCAGCCACGCCGTCGAGACGGCGGACCAGTCCGCGACGCTGACGTAGGGTCCCGCCGGGCTGTGCGCGTGGCCCGAGCCGTCGGCCGTGCTGAACGGGGTGACCGAGATCTTGGGATGGGCCAGCAGCAATCCCGCGGGTGACAGGTGCACCGCGTCCCAGGACTGCGCGATCGCGCGCCAGTCCGGGTACCTGCAGCCGTTCGCCGTGGCTGCATGCGAGTCGATCAAGTCGGCCCAGTCGCGGGCCGAGTCGATCAGGGCGACGCGAACGCGCGCGGTGTCGAAACGCACTTCCCAGCGCGGGCTTTCGCGAGCCAGGTTCTCGCCGCACAGGGTCCAGCTGTCGTCGTTGTCGGTGATCGGGGTGGACGTCCAGAACGCGCCCTTCGGCAACGCGCTCAACGGCTCCCGGTTGCTGACGTTCGGCGCGCGCAGTTCGCCGAGCGCGCCCTGATGGATCTGCGGCGACCCGAACGTGGGCAGCGCCGACAGGGCCGAGAGCCCGGCCTCGTCGTACGCGCGCAGCTCCAGGTCGTCGACGTCGAAGTCCGCGACGTCCAGACAGCGATCGGAGTACAGGTAGCTGCCGACCGCCCGGCTCGCGGCCGAAATCAGCTCCTCCGGCGCGCCGAGGCCACCGACCGACCGCATGCGTTCGATGAACAGCCGCCCGGGAAAGGTGTCCAGCAGCGACTCTGCGTTGCTCACCTGACTATCGGGGCGCGATAAGCGCGAAAACCTGCTTGGCCACCTGCAACATCCAGCCGGTCACTGTCGGCCCGTGATCGCGCGGCCAGTTGAGCTGGAAACTGACCACCCACGGCTGCCGATTCTTGTCGACGGCGTACCAGCTGAAGGTCAGATCACCAGGCAGGCCACCGGCTTTCGCGCCGATATACGGCCACACGTTCCGGTCGAGCTGGATGCCGGCCACGGCGGACAGGATCTGTCGGACGGGCGCGGCCGGGCCGACCGCGTCGGCCTGCAGCGCGGCATGCACCCGGCAGATGTCCTCGGCGTTGCCGTACCACTCGGCGCCGTACGTCGAGGCCGGCGTGTGGGCGCGGGTCGGATCGGGTTGGTAGGAAGTGGAATTCGCCTGCGCCAGCAACCGGGCGCGAACCTCTTGGGAGCCCTGCTTCCATTGGTCGCGCAGATCGGGTTGGCCCCAGCCGACGGAGAACAGCTCGTACATGGTCGGGAACGGCGTCATGCTGGCCGGGTCGTGATGGCCTGCGGTCGCGAGCGCTTCCTCGATGGCGTGCGTGCCCAGCCGCCCGATCAGCAGGTCGGTGGCCATGTTGTCGCTCGTGGCGATCATCTTCTCGGCGGCCGTGCGCACCGAAACCTGCGCTCCGGCAGGCAAAGCCAGGCCCGACGAGCCCACCGCGCGGCTCTTGTCGGTGACGGTGAGCTGATCGTCCCACGACACCGTCCCGGCCTTGACGGCGCCGGCCACCGCGTGCAGTACGTACAGCTTGAAAATCGATGCCAGCGGCAGGGATTCGCCGGTGTTGGTACCGGCCACGGGGTCGCAGTGGCCGTCGTTCACCTTGGCGATCTGGTAGGAGTAGCGGGCCCCGGTCTTGCTCAGCACGGCGTCGACGTCGTGCCAGGAGCTGACCTTCGGGGGCAGGGTGTCGACGTCGAACCGGTCGACCCGGCCCTCGTCGTCGGTGTGGATCCGGATGTCTTGGCGCGCGCCGTAGGAGGTGATCAGGTGCAGGGTGGCCACGCTGGCGCCGAGGTCCACGCCGTCGAGGGTGAACGGACGGTCCCACCACAGTCCCTCCATGGTGGTCTCGACCGACTCGACCTTGTCCGGCGCGGCGAGGGTGCCGACCCCGACCGGGCCGATGGGCCAGTCAGAGTTCAGCATGTCCAGGGTCTGCTGGGCGCGGATGCCGGGCGGCGTCCGGGTGTCGATCTGGCGGCCCGCGTTGGCCGCGTTCGCGTGCGGCGCGGGGGAGGGCGCGCAGCCCGGCGCCAGCGTCACGACCAGGGCCGCGGCGGCGCCCAATGCCACCGCGCGGCGCCGCATCGACCGCCCGCTAGCCACCCTGCTTGGTGCCGGCAACGTCCATCACGACCTCGAACTCCAGCAGCGACGCCCCGGTCGCCACCGGATTGGCCCGCTCGCCGGCGTGGGCCTCGATCGCGGGCCCCTTCGCCCACGCCTGGAAGGCCTCCTCGGACTCCCAGTGCGTCACCACGAAGTAGCGGTTCTCGCCCTTGATGGGGCGCAGCAGCTGGAAGCCGAGGAAGCCGGGCTGGCTGTCGACGGCGTGCGCGCGGTGGGCGAACCGCTTCTCCAGCTCGGGGCCGGCATCCGCGGGCACCTCGATTGCGTTGATCTTCACCACATGCGGCATTCCGCTAGGCTACCGCGCGGCCGAGTCTGTCCAACCCCCGGGCGGGACACGCAAGATGGGGGTATGCCCGGCGATCTGTTGACCTGCCACGGCGGCCAGGGGGAGCCGTTGGTGCTGGTCCACGGCCTGATGGGCCGCGGCACCACCTGGTCGCGGCAGCTGCCGTGGCTGACCCGGCTGGGCACCGTCTACGCCTACGACGCCCCGTGGCACCGGGGCCGCGACGTCGACGATCCCCACCCCATCAGCACGGAACGCTTTGTGGCCGACCTGGCCGACGCGGTCGGGACCCTGGGGGCGCCGGCCAGGCTGGTGGGGCATTCGATGGGCGCCCTGCACTCGTGGTGCCTGGCCGCGGAACGCCCGGACCTGGTCACGGCGCTGGTTGTCGAGGACATGGCGCCGGACTTCCGCGGCCGCACCACCGGTCCGTGGGAGCCGTGGTTGCACGCCCTTCCCGTCGAATTCGATTCCGCCGAAAAGGTTTTCGGTGAATTTGGACCGGTCGCCGGCCGGTATTTCCTGGACGCCTTCGACCGCACGGAACGCGGGTGGCGGTTGCATGGGCACACCTCCCGGTGGATCGAGATCGCCGCCGAATGGGGCACCCGGGACTACTGGGCGCAGTGGGAGGCCGTGCGAGCCCCGGCGCTGCTCATCGAGGCGGGCAACTCCGTCACCCCGCCGGGGCAGATGCGCGCCATGGCCGAAACTGATTCGCCGACAACATATTTGCGCGTTCCGGAGGCCGGCCATCTGGTGCACGACGAAGCCTCGGAGGTATACCGCGACGCGGTGGAATCTTTCCTGGCGGCTACCGCCGGCCGGTGAGCCCAAAGGCGGTGCGCAGCGCCACCGCCATGAGCGTGTTGGTCGGGTTCTGGCAGCCCGAGGTGACGAACACGCTGCCGTCGGCGACGTAGACGTTGTCCATCTGGTGCATCCGCCCGTTCGGGTCGACGACGCTCGTCGCCGGGGACACCCCCATCTGCATGCCGCCCATCACGTGCTTGGTGTTCGGTGGGGTGCCGCCGCCCAGTTTCCGCTCCAGGCCGTCGGGGATCGCGGCGAACAGCTGCGCGCCGGCCGCCGCCATCATCGCGGTGATGGGCACCAGATAGAAGGCCTGCGCGACCGCCTCGTGCTTGCCGGGCGCCCAGGTCACGCGGGCCACGGGCTGGCCGTTGAGGTCGGTGACCGTCGGGTCGAGGGTGACGTTGTTGCTCAGGTAGGGCAGGTCGGTGCCGATGAAGTTGACGCCGGCGAGCCGGTCTCGCAGCAGCGAGGCGCGCATCAGGTCCTTGAACGGGCTGCCGAACAATTGCACCCCCGGCAGGAATCCCAGGATCTCCTGGTAGAACTTGCCCTCGGTGATCGGGTCCTGGCTCCCGCCCAGCTCGCACAGGCCGCCGCGGATGTAGGGCAGCCCGGCCAGTTTCGCAGCGAGCCGCGCTCCGGGGAAGTTCGGGTCGCAGAAATCCTCCATGCACTGGGTGATCGAGCGGCCGCGGTAGGCGTGCACCCGCTGGTCGAGGTAGATGCCGAACCCGTCGACGAAGTTGTGGAACATCAGGCGGGCGCCGATCCGTCCGCTGGCGTCGGGCAGGCCGGAGAGCAACGCCAGGCGCGCCGTCTCGATCGCCGAGGCGGCCAGCACCACCAGGTCGGCGCTCTCCCCGCCGGGATTACCCCTCGGGTCCAGATAGGAGACGCCGGTGGCGCGCCGGCCGGTGAAGTTGACCTTGGTGACCGTGGTTTCGGGGCGCAGCTGCGTCCGCCCGGTCCGCAGCGCCCGGCGCAGCGGCGCCAGCGCGCCCACCCGCGCCGAGATCGGGCAGCCGTAGTTGCTGCAGAACCCGCAGTTGTTGCACGCCGGGCGGCCGTCGTACTCGACCGAATTGATCGCGGTCGGGAACGGATACGGGTGCAGTCCGATGCGCCTGGCGCCCTTGGCGATCAGCGTGGACGAGCGCTGCTGCGGCCCGGGCGGCATCGCGTACTGCTGCGTGCGCGGCGCGTGCCTGAAGGAGAGGCTGGGTATCGACCGGACGTCGCCCTGCGTCCCGAGCAGCGTTTCGATCGCGTCGTAGTACGGCGCGATCTCGTTGTATTCGAACGGCCAATCCTGCACGTCCGCGCCCGGTTGCGGGCCGAGCATCGACAGCCCCTTGAAGTCGATGTCCCAGAACCGCGGCACCTTCGCGTCCCAGTGCACGGTTCCACCGCCGACGGTCACCGGAAGCTCGTTGACCGGGCCGACGTAGCCGGCGGGCTGGCTGGCGCTGGTCCGATATGTGCGCGGGTAGGCCAGTGGGTCCGGCTGCTCGAAATAGCGGTACAGCGCCTTGAGTTCGTCGTTGGCGAACGTCGTCCCGAGCGGCCCGGTCCCGTCCAGGTTGGTGAAGTAGTTGGATCCTTTCTCGAATATCACTACGTCCCAGCCGTTCTCGGCGAGCTCCATCGCCACCGTAGATCCGCCGGCGCCGGAGCCGACGATGACCGCCTTAGGCACTCACGCCGCCCCTCCCGCCGAGTTTGGCGACGACGCCCTCCCAGCCGCGGCGCAGGCGGTTGACGATGTCGGTGACGACGACGACGTCCCACTGGGTCGCCTCCACCTCGGCGGGCGTGTATCCCCGCGGCTGGGAGTCCCCGGGGTACTTGATGTCCTGCCAACCGACCAGGTTCGCGTTGCCGCCGTACTCGGGGACGCTGTACATCGCCTCGATGGTGTGACCGAACAGGACGTTGGCGAAGGCAGCCGCCGGCCCATGGGCCAGGATGAGGTCCTGGCGGACCGGCTGCACCGCGGTGAAGTCGCCGCCGGCCTGCTGGTCGAGCAGCGCGATGCCGCTGGTGTACTGGTTGCGCAGCTGCGTCAGCCGCTGCTGCCATCCGTAGGCCTGGGCGCGGTTGAGCGGGACGAAGGTGGCCATGTAGTCCTGCGAACCGCCGGCGCGGTTGCTCCACGGGCCACCGGCGTGCACGTCGGCGGGCGTGACGTCGAAGACCGACAGCATCCGGTCCAGGTAATTGACCACGTTCGCCTCGTGCGCCCCGGGGCTGCCGAGTTCGACCGGGCAGTCTTGCGGCCCGGGGATAAGCCGGCGAGTGGCCGCGTCGAGCACCGCGGCCTGGTGCGGCGACAGGAACCGGTAGCCCGCGTCGGCGGAAGCGATGGGCAGGGAGCCGCGCATGGCGGCGGCCAGCGGCAGCAGGCTCAGGCCGCCGAGCACCGCGCGCCGGGACACCGGCGGCAAGCGGGATCCCTCGGCGGCCTCCTCGCTGGGCACATCGGCAGGGTAAGGCGCGGATATGAGTCCCACGTGGAACGCTTGCGCGGCGGCGTGTCGGGTTGTGCGGGTGCGGGCCTTTGCGCTAACGCCCCACCGAGCGCGCAGCTACACCATCTGATAAATTCTTCAATTGTTCAAGCATAGGAAGCATCGAATCTTCAGGAGATCCCGCGTGTCGGTGCCGCTGTACAAGGTCAAGGCCGAGTTCTTCAAGACATTGGGGCATCCGGCGCGGATCAGGGTGCTCGAGCTGCTCGTCGCCGGGGACAAGTCGGTGGCCGAACTGCTGCCCGAGGTCGGGGTGGAGTCATCGAACCTGTCCCAGCAACTGGGTGTGTTGCGCCGGGCCGGCGTGGTGGAAGCGCGCCGGGACGGCAACACGATGATCTACTCGATCGCCTCACCGGACATCGCCGAGCTGCTGTTGGTCGCGCGCAAGGTTCTCACCGGGGTGCTCAGCGACCGGGTGGCGGTGCTGGAGGAGATGCGCGCGGGGAGCGCGCAGTAGCGGTCATGGGCTGGATTTCGAAGGCCTTCCGTGTCGGCCGGATCACCCAACGCGCGGAACCATTACCGCCGCAGGCGATGAAACCGGTTGCGGGAGTGCGTGGTTCGCTTCAGATCCGGCACGTCGACGCCGGCTCCTGCAATGGGTGCGAAGTGGAGATCGCCGGAGCATTCGGGCCGGTGTATGACGCCGAGCGGTTCGGTGCGCGCCTGGTGGCCTCGCCGCGGCACGCGGACGCGCTGCTGGTGACCGGCGTGGTGACGCACAACATGGCGGGTCCCCTGCGCGCCACGCTCGACGCCACTCCTCGGCCGCGCCGGGTGATCGCCTGCGGGGACTGCGCGATCAACAGGGGTGTCTTCGCCGATGCCTACGGGGTGGCCGGCGCCGTCGGTGAGCTGGTGCCGGTCGATCTGGACATTCCCGGCTGCCCGCCGACGCCCGGCGAGATCGTCGCGGCCCTGCGATCGGTGACCGGCAAGTGACCACGGAACTGGCCACCCGCCCGGTCGTCGCGCCAAACTCCCTGGGCTCCAAGGACTTCAGGCCCGCGGCCGCGGGGGCGCTGACGTCGCTGCTGGGCGCGATCGGAGTCTGGGCGGGCCTGCAGGGAATGTTCGGTTCGGTGCCCGCGGTGCGCATCGGGTGGCTGCTCCCGTTGTCGGGGGTGCGGCTGAGCCTGGAGCCCTTGGGCGGATTCTTCGTGGCGCTCACCGGCGCGGTCGCCGTCGTCGTCGGGCTTTACACGATCGGCTATGCCCGGCGGGGCCACCTGGGCGGGGTGCCGCTCGCGGTGTTGCCGCTGTTCGTCGCGGCGATGCTCGTCGTACCCGCGGCGGGGTCGGTGACCACCTTCCTGCTGGCGTGGGAACTGATGGCCGTCGCATCACTGGTGCTCGTGCTGGCCGAACACACCCGCCCGCAGGTGCGCTCCGCCGCCCTGGTGTACGCGGTGATGACCCAGTTGGGGTTCGTCGCGATCCTGATCGGGCTGGTGGTGTTGTCCGCGGCCGGCGGCGCCGACCGGCTCGCCGACCTGCACCGGATACCGGAGGGTGCGCGCACCGCGGTGTTCCTGCTGACGGTTGCGGGGTTCGGTTCCAAGGCCGGGCTGGTTCCCCTGCACGCCTGGTTGCCGCGCGCCCACCCGGAAGCCCCCAGCCCGGTGTCGGCCTTGATGAGCGCCGCGATGGTCAACCTCGGCGTCTACGGCATCTGCCGTTTCGATCTGCAGCTGCTGGGCCCGGGTCCCCGCTGGTGGGGCCTCGTCCTGATGGTCGTCGGCGGGGTGTCGGCGCTCTATGGCGTGGTGCAGGCCTCGGTGGCCACGGATCTCAAACGGCTGCTTGCCTATTCGACCACCGAGAACCTCGGGCTGATCACGCTGGCCTTGGGCGCCGCCACGCTGTTCGCCGCCGCCGGTGCAACCCGGGCTGCGACGATCGCCGCGGCCGCGGCCATGCTGCACCTGATCGCGCACGCGGCGTTCAAGAGCCTCGGATTCCTGTCCGCGGGCTCGGTGCTGGCCGCCACCGGGCTGCGCGACCTCGACCGGCTGGGCGGTCTGGCCCGACGGATGCCGGTCACCACCACCCTGTTCGGGGTGGCGGCGCTCGGGGCGTGCGGGCTGCCGTTGGGCGCCGGATTCGTCAGCGAGTGGCTGCTGGTCCAGTCGCTGATCCACACCGCCCCCGAGCACGTCGCCGTCTTGGCGTTGACCACGCCGCTGGCGGTCGGCGCGGTCGCGCTCACCACCGGGCTGGGGGTCGCGGCGATGGTCAAGGCGTTCGGCATCGGATTTTTGGCGCGGCCGCGCTCGGAGCAGGCCGCCGGGGCCCTCGAGGCGCCGCGCAGCATGCTGGCCGGCATGGCGCTGGCGGCGGCCGCGTGTGTGACGCTCGCGGTGGCACCGGTGACCGTCGCACCCGCGCTGCGCCGGGCCGTCGCGGCGCTACCCGCGGCCCGGGCGGTGGAATTCACCGACCTGGGCGCGTTCGTCCGGCTGCCGGGGCTGCAGGGCTCGATCGCGCCCGGGGTGATCGCCGCCGGCCTCTGCGGGGCGGCGCTGGCCGCGGCCGCACTCACCCGGTGGCGCCGGGCGCGGCGCCCCGAGCCCGTCACGTCGCCGCTATGGGCCTGCGGCGCGGACGATCTCACCCCACGCATGCAATACACGGCGACTTCCTTCGCCGAGCCCCTGCAACGGGTCTTCGACGATGTGCTGCGCCCCGACACCGACATCGAAGTCACGCACAGCGCCGAGTCCCGCTACCTGGCCGACAAGGTCACCTACAGCACCCGGATCACCGACGCGATCGAGGAACGCTGCTACGCGCCGGTGATCCGGGCGATCTCGGCCGCGGCGGAATGGGTTCGGCGCGCACACACCGGCAGCGTCCACCTGTATCTGGCCTACGGCGCGCTCGGTGTGTTGACCGTGCTGGTGGTCGCCCGATGAACGTGCTGTCCTACGTCGCGGGCGCGGCGCAGATCGGCGCCGTGATGGCCGGGGCGCCGCTGGTGGTCGGCCTGACCCGCCAGGTGCGCGCCCGCTGGGAGGGCCGCGTCGGTGGCGGTATCCTGCAGCCGTGGCGCGACATCGTCAAACAGCTTGGCAAGCAACGGATCACACCGCGCGGAACGACGGTGGTGTTCGCGGCCGCGCCCGCCGTCGTCGCCGGCTCGGCTTTGCTGATCGCCGCCATCGCGCCGCTGGTCGCGACCGGATCCCCCCTGGATGCCAGCGCCGACTTGTTCGCGGTGGTGGGCCTGCTGTTCGTCGGCACGGTCGCGGTGACCCTGGCCGGGATCGACACCGGCACCTCCTTCGGCGGCATGGGCGCCAGCCGTGAGATCACCATCGCCGCGCTTGTCGAGCCCACCATCCTGCTGGCGGTGTTCGCGGTGTCGATGCCGGCGGGGTCGGCCAATCTCGGTGCCCTGGTGTCGCACACCGTCACCCACCCCGGGCAGGTGGTGTCGCTCGCGGGCGTGTTGGCGTTCACCGCGCTGGTGATCGTCATCGTCGCCGAAACCGGGCGCCTGCCCGTGGACAACCCGGCCACCCATCTCGAGCTGACCATGGTCCACGAGGCGATGGTGCTCGAATACGCCGGGCCGCGGCTGGCGCTGGTCGAATGGGCGACGGGGATGCGGCTCACGGTGTTGTTGGCGTTGCTGGCAAACCTGTTCGCGCCGTGGGGCATCGCGGGCGGCCGGCCCGGCGCGGTGGACCTCGCCGTCGGCCTTGCGGCGGTGGTGGCCAAGGTCGCGCTGCTGGCGGGGCTGTTGGCGACCGTCGAGGTGTTCGTCGCCAAACTGCGGCTGTTCCGGGTCCCCGAGCTACTGGCCGGATCGTTTCTGCTGGCGCTGCTCGCGGTCATCGCGGCCAACTTCTTCGCGGTTCCGGCATGACGTACAACACTTTTGCGGTCTCGGTCGACCTCGCCGCCGGGGGGCTGCTGTTGGCCGCGGTGCTGATCGTGTGGCGCCGCGACCTGACCGCCATCACCCGCCTGCTGGGCTGGCAGGGCGCCGCCCTGGCGGCGATACCGGTGCTGCGTGGCGCGTATGACGGCGACAGGGCCCTCATCGGCGTCGGTGTCGCCGTGCTGGTGTTGCGGGCCGCGGTGCTGCCGCGGCTGCTGGCGCGCGCGGTCCGCGCCGAGCCGCAAGGCCGGCGGGAAGCCACCCCGCTGGTCAACACCGCGACCTCGCTGCTGATCACCGCCGGCCTGACCCTGGCCGCCTTCGCCACCACCGGCGCCCTGGTGAACCTGCAGCCCGCGGCCACCACCACCGCGGTGCCGGCCGCCACCGCGGTGGTGCTCATCGCCCTGCTCGTGATGGTGACGCGGCGTCATGCGGTGTCGCAGGCCGCGGGATTCCTGCTGCTGGACAACGGGATCGCCGCCGCCGCGTTTCTGCTGACGGCCGGCGTGCCGCTGATCGTCGAACTCGGCGCCTCGCTCGACGTGCTGTTCGCGGTCATCGTGATCGGCGTCCTGACCGGCCGGCTGTCCCGCACGTTCGGCGGCGCCGACCTGGATGCGTTGCAGGAGCTGCACGACTGATGACCGGTTTACTGCTCGCCGCGATCCTTGCGCCGGTCGGCGCGTCGGTCGCCACCCTGATCGCCGGATGGCGCAGGGCCAGCGCGACGCTGATCGTCCTGTCGGCGGTGTGCGTGCTCGGCTGTGGCGCCGCACTCGGTTTCGGTGTCGGATCGGGGACGCGGCTCGCCCTGGGCGGCCTGCTGCGGGTCGATGCCCTGACCGTCACGATGCTGATCGTCATCGGAAGCGTTGCGACACTGGCCACTTGGGCCAGCATCGGTTACATCGACGCCGAGCTCGCGCATCGGCACACCGATCCGCTCGGCGCCCGCGTGTATGGGGCGCTGACCGCGGCCTTCCTGGCAGCGATGGTTGTCGCTGTGTGCGCCAACAACATCGGCGTCATCTGGATCGCCGTCGAAGCCACCACGGTGATCACCGCGTTCCTGGTCGGGCACCGGCGCACCCGCGGCGCGCTCGAGGCGACCTGGAAGTACGTCGTGATCTGCTCGGTCGGCATCGCCATCGCCTTCCTGGGCACGGTGCTGCTCTACTACGCCGCCGAGCACGCCGGCGCCCCGGCCGCGGCAGCCCTGAACCTCGACGTCCTCACCGGGCATGCCGGCGGGCTCAACCCCGACATCGCCCGGCTCGCGGGCGGGTTGCTGCTGATCGGCTACGGCGCGAAGGTCGGACTCTTCCCGTTCCACACCTGGTTGGCCGACGCCCACAGCCAGGCCCCGGCACCGGTTTCGGCGCTGATGAGCGGGGTGCTGCTGTCGGTGGCGTTTTCGGTGCTGATCCGCATCAAACCGGTCATCACCGCAGCGGCCGGGCCGGCGTTCATGCGGTCCGGGCTGCTGGTGATCGGGTTGGCGACCCTGGCGGTCGCGGCCCTGATGCTGACGGTGACACCGGACATCAAACGGATGCTGGCGTATTCGTCGATGGAGAACATGGGCCTGATCGCGATCGCCGCGGCCGCCGGAACCACATTGGCCATCGCCGCGCTGCTGTTGCACGTGCTGGCCCACGGTATGGGCAAGACCGTGCTGTTCCTGGCGAGCGGCCAGCTGCAGGCCGCGCACGGCTCCACCGCGATCGCCGACATCGGCGGCGTGCTGCGGCGCTCCCGCCTCATCGGCTTATCGCTCGGCGTGGGTGTCATCGTGCTGCTCGGGCTGCCACCGTTCGCGATGTTCGCCAGCGAGTTGGCCATCGCCCGCTCGCTGGCCGACGCCCGACTCACCTGGGCCCTGGCTCCTGCCCTGCTGCTGATCGTCGTCGCCTTCGCCGCGCTCGCACGCAATTGCGGCCGCATCCTGCTGGGCGACGGCCCCGTGGCCGCACCCGAGATCAGAGTGCCCCGGACGGTGGCCGCGGCCCTGATCGTCGGCGTCGCCGCATCGCTGGCCCTCGGTGTCACGGCCGGCCCGCTCACCGGCCTGTTCACCACCGCCGCAAGCCACGTCGGGGTGCCGCGTTGAGCCGGAACTGGTTGCGCCACAGGCTCTCCCAGCACAGTCTCGCCGAGACGGCAGAAGACTTGCTGGACAGGGGGTTTCGCCTGGCCCTGGTGGCCGCCCACGACGACGGCGACGCCCTGCGGGTTGTCCACCTGTTCCTGGCCGGCCGGCCCGACCGCCGCATCGAGCTCGAATGCGTCGTGAACAAGAACGACCCGGTCCTGCATTCGCTGGCGTACCTGTCTTTTGTCGCCGGCCGCTTCGAGCGCGAGATGGCGGACCTGTACGGGATCCGGCCCCTAGGGCATCCCAAAGCGCGCCGACTGGTGCGGCATGCGCACTGGCCCGAGGAGTGGTACCCGATGCGCGGCGAAGCCGGACCCGCGCCGCGCTTCGACAATGTCGGTCATTTCCCCTTCGTCACCGTCGAAGGTCCCGGGGTGTATGAGATCCCGGTGGGCCCGGTGCACGCCGGGCTGATCGAGCCCGGCCATTTCCGCTTCTCCGTCGCCGGCGAAAGCGTGTTGCGGCTGAAGGCCCGGCTGTGGTTCGTGCACCGCGGCGTGGAAAAGCTGTTCGAGGGCCGGCCGGCCGAGGGCGCGGTCGACCTCGCCGAACGCGTCAGCGGTGACACCTCCGTCGGGCACGTGCTCGCTCACAGCCTGGCCGTCGAAGACGCGCTCGGGATCGAGCTGCCCGACGAGGCACAAGGCCTGCGGGCCCTGCTCGTCGAACTCGAGCGGCTCTACAACCACGCCGCGGATCTGGGGGCGCTGGCCAACGACGTCGGGTTCGGCCTCGCGCACGCACACACGCAGCGCGTCCGCGAACAACTGCTGCGGCTCAACGCGAATGTCACCGGACACCGGCTGCTGCGCGGCGCGATCCGCCCCGGCGCGGTCGCGCTGCGGGCGCTGCCCGACGCCGACGAGCTGCGATCGATCGCGGCCGACGTCACCGAGATCGCCGAACTGACCCTGCGCAACTCCCTGGTGTACGACAGATTCGCGGGAACGGCCGTGCTGCAGCGTGAAGACGCGCAGGCCCTCGGCTGCCTGGGCTATGTCGCGCGGGCCAGCGGCATCCGCACCGACGCCCGCCTCGAACACCCCACCACCGCGCTGCCCGTCACCGAGATCGGCGCCGGCGATGGTGACGTGCTGGCCCGCTACACGGTGCGGCGCGACGAATTCACCGCGTCCACCGAGCTGGCCTGCCACCTCATCGAATCACACTCGGGTGCAATAGAATACGGCGGCTCGGCGCCGGTTCAGCACGCGGCGCGCAGCGGGATCGGCATCGTCGAGGGCTGGCGCGGCACCGTCGTTCACCGCGTCGAGATCGACGCCACCAATCGCCTCACCCGCGCGAAGATCGTCGACCCGTCCTGGTTCAACTGGCCCGCGCTGCCCGTCGCGATGGCCGACACGATCGTCCCCGACTTCCCCTTGGCCAACAAAAGCTTCAACCAGTCCTACGCCGGCAACGACCTCTGAAGACCTCTGATCGACGCAGGTCACCCCTCGCCCAGCAACGCGAACCGGCCGTCGGCGGTCCTGGTCACCAGGCCGTCGGCCAGCAACGAATCCAGCGCCCGGTCGCGCTGCACGGGATCGGTCAACCAGGCCACGTCCAGATCCGCCCTGGTGACCGGGAAGTCATTGGCGCGCAAGACATCCAGCAGCCGGCCGCGCACCTGACGGTCGGTGCCGGCGTAGGTCTGCGCCCGGCGGCCCGGCCCCTGCGCCGGGGGACAACCGGCACGGCGCCACGCGCAGCCGTCAAGCGGGCACAGCCCGCAGCGCGGCGCCCGGGCCGTGCACACGATCGCGCCGAGTTCCATCAGCGCCACCGAAAACCGCGGCGCCCGTTCGTCTTCCGGTAGCAGGGCGGAGACGTCGGCGTGGTCGCGTGCGGCGGACGGCGCGCCGGCGTCGGCCAGGCCGTGAACCGCGCGGGCCACGACGCGGCGCACGTTCGTGTCCACCACCGGCACCGGGCGGCGGTAGGCGAAGCACGCGATCGCGCGCGCGGTGTAGCTACCGACGCCCGGCAGCGTCATCAGGACGTCGACGTCGTCGGGCACCACGTCGCCGTGGTCGCGCGCGATCACCGTCGCGCACTCGTGCAAGCGCTTGGCCCGCCGGGGATAGCCGAGCTTGCCCCAGGCGCGCAGCACGTCGGCGGCGCTGGCCGCCGCGGTGGCCGACGGCGTCGGCCAGCGGCGCACCCAGTCCGGCCAGATCGGTAGCACCCGCGCCACCGGCGTCTGCTGCAACATGAACTCGCTGACCAGGATCTGCCATGCCGTGACATCAGGGGCCCGCCAGGGCAAGTCGCGGCGCGACCGCTCGTACCAGTCGATGATCTCGTTCGCGGCGAAGTTCATGCGTCCGTGCGGCATGATGGGGGCCATGCCAAACACCAGCCCGGTAACAGCATGGAAAGCACTCAAAGAGGGTAACGAGCGGTTCGTCGCCGGCCAGCCCCTGCATCCCAGCCAAAGCGTCGACCACCGGGCCAGCCTCGCCGCGGGCCAGAAACCCACCGCGGTGGTGTTCGGCTGCTCCGACAGCCGCGTGGCCGCCGAGCTCATCTTCGACCAGGGCCTGGGCGACATGTTCGTGGTTCGCACCGCCGGTCAGGTCATCGACTCGGCGGTGCTGGGCTCCATCGAGTTCGCGGTGACGGTCCTCGACGTGCCGCTCATCGTCATCCTCGGCCACGACAGCTGCGGCGCCGTCAAGGCGGCGCTGGCGGCGATCCATGACGGCGCCATACCGGGCGGCTTCGTGCGGGACGTGGTGGAGCGGGTCGCGCCGTCGATCCTGATGGGGCGCCGCGACGGCCTGAGCCGTGTCGACGAATTCGAGGAACGCCACGTCAAGGAGACGCTGGCGCAACTCATGGCGCGCTCCTCGGCCATCGCGGAGCGGGTTTCCGCCGGCACGTTGGGGATCGCGGGCGTCACCTACCACCTTTCCGACGGGCGCGCCGCGCTGGTCGAGCACGTCGGTGACATCGGCGAATAACGACCGCCGTTCGACCCGCCACTAACACGGCCGTCGGCCGGCAAACAGGGCGACACGCCGAGGCGGATCGAACAAATCCGCGTGACCTGGGCCTACGGTGTGATCGTGCTGGATCTGGAACCGCGTGGCCCGCTACCCACCGAGATCTATTGGCGGCGCAGGGGCCTGGCCCTGGGACTCGCGGTCGTCGTGGTCGGCGTCGTGGCCGCCATCGTCGTCGCCTTCATGGGCAACAAGTCGGGCGCCAAGCCCGCCGGCGCCGACAAGGCCAACTCCGCCCAGAGCAAGCCTGCGGCGCCCCCGAGCCAGGCGCCGCCCCCGGCGGGGCAGGAGGGTGCCACCCCGGTGGCGCCGCAGGGGCAAAACCCCGAGTCGCCCACGCCCACCGCCGCTGTGCAGCCGCCGCCGGTGCTCAAGGAGGGCGATGACTGCCCCGACTCGACCCTCGCGGTCAAGGGCCTGACCAACGCGCCCCAGTACTTCATCGGTGACCAGCCGAAGTTCACCATGGTCGTCACCAACATCGGCCTGGTGTCCTGCAAACGCGACGTAGGCGCGGCGTCGCTCGCCGCCTACGTGTACTCGCTGGACAACAAGCGGCTGTGGTCCAACCTGGACTGCGCGCCGTCCAACGAGACGCTGATCAAGACCTTCACGCCGGGCGAGCAGGTGACGACGGCGGTCACCTGGACGGGCATGGGGTCCGCGCCGCACTGCCCGCTGCCGCGACCCGCGATCGGGCCGGGCACCTACAACCTCGTCGTGCAGCTGGGCAACCTGCGTTCGCAGCCGGTCCCGTTCATCATGAACCAGCCGCCCCCGCCGCCGGGGCCGGTGCCGGGGCAGCCGGGTCAGCCGGCGCTCGCGCCGCCGCCCGAGGCACCGCCGGGCGTCGCCCCCGGCCCCGTTCCCGCCGGCTGATCGGGTTCAGCTGAGCGGATCGGCGATCGTCGACTCGGCCAGCTGCGACAAGCCTTCCCGCACGTGGCGGGCCCACATCCCGCCGATGCCGTCCACCGACTCCAGGTCGTTGGCGCTGGCGGCCAGCAGGTCCTGCAGCGTCCCGAACGTCCGGACCAGCAGATCCACGTGGGCGAACTGCAGGCGCGGGATCCCGGCCATCGCGCGGTAGCCGCGCGGGCTGAGCGCCGAATCCTGCGCCTCCGCCGTCGTCGGATATCCGAAAACCTTTGCCAGCGAGGTGAAGTCGAGCAGCTCGGTGTCCGACAGGGCGTCCAGCTCGTCCAACGTGGCGGTCATCTGCCCCTCGGACAGCGGCTCGGGGCTGGCGTGATAATCCCGGACGATCAGCTCGCGGGCGATGTCGTTGCCACCCAACAGCTCTTCGAGCTGCAGCCGCAACTGGCGCCCGTCGGTGCCGAGCTCGACACAGTCGTAGTCGATGGCCAGGCCGATGCGCCGGACCAACTCCAGCCGCTGCACCACCGTCATCACGTCGCGCAGCGTGACGAAGTCCTCGATCTCGGCCCGCGACAGCTGCCTGCTGACCTCGTCGAGCCTCATCTTGTACCGCTCCAGGGTGGCGATCGCCTGGTTGGCCCGCGACAGGATGGTCGCGGAATCGGCCACCACGTGGCGCTCGCCGGCGACGTAGACGGTCACGATGTTCATCGAGTGACTGACCGAGATCACCGGGTAGCCGGTCTGGATCGCGGCCCGCTCCGCCGACCGGTGGCGGGTGCCCGACTCGTCGGTGGGTATCGAGGGGTCCGGGACCAACTGGACGTTGGCGCGCACGATGCGGCTGCCGTCGGTGGACAGGATGACGGCGCCGTCCATCTTGGCCAGCTCGCGCAGCCGCGTCGGCGCGTACCGGACGTCGAGGGCGAAGCCGCCGTCGCAGATGGCCTCGACGTTCTCGTCATTGCCGAGCACGATCAACGCGCCGGTGCGGCCGCGCAGGATGCGCTCGAGGCCGTCCCGCAGCCCGGTGCCCGGCGCCAGCCGGGCGACGGTCTCACGCAGTGTCGGACGGGTCACAGCGTGTCATTGTGCGGCCCCACGGCGTTATGCGTCCAGCCTGGGGCTCTCGGCGAGGGCTTTCATGTGTTGCAGGGCCGCGACGATGGTCGGTGCCCGCAGCGCCCGCATACCGCTCGGCACTATCTCGCGCCGGGGGTCGTCGCCGTCCGGGATGAGCGCGACGCTGAACCCCTGGCGTGCGGCTTCGGCCAGCCGCCGCTCCATCCCGCTGACCCGGCGCAGGTCGCCCGCGAGCCCCACTTCGCCGACCATCACCGCGGTGGTGGGCAGCGGCAGGTTCGTGTAAGCCGAGGCCAGGGCGATCGCGACGGCGAGATCCGAGGACGGGTCGGTCAACCGCATGCCCCCCACGGTCGACAGGTAGACGTCGTTGACGGCGATGTTGCACCGGGCGTGTTTTTCCAGCACGGCGGTGATCATCGCCGCCCGGGCGTGGTCGATGCCGCTGACCGCGCGGCGCGGCGAGCCGCCCGCCGGGGTCGCCAGCAACGCCTGCACCTCGCCGATCAGCGGCCGCTTGCCGTCCAGCGCCACCGTGATAGCTGTGCCCGGGACCGGCGCCGGCCGCTGATCCAAAAAGAGGCTCGACGGGTCGTTGACGTCCTCGATCCCGTTGTCGTGCAGCGTGAAACACCCCACCTCGTCGGCGGCGCCGAACCGGTTCTTGATCCCGCGGACCATCCGCAGCGACCCGTTCCGGTCGCCCTCGAAGTGCAGCACCACGTCGACGAGGTGCTCCAGGGAGCGCGGCCCGGCGATCGCCCCGTCCTTCGTGACGTGGCCGACCAGGATCAGGGCGACGCCGGCGGCCTTCGCGGCGGCCGTCAAGGCGGCCGTCACCGCGCGCACCTGGGTGACGCCGCCGGCCACGCCGTCGGCCTCGGTGGTGGACATGGTCTGCACCGAGTCGACGATCACCAGCGCCGGGCGGACCGTCGCGATGTGGTCGAGCACCGTGTGCAGGTCGGACTCGGCGGCCAGGTACACCTCGTCACCGCCGCAGTTGATGCGGTCGGCGCGCAGCCGGATCTGGCCGGCGGACTCCTCGCCCGAGATGTACAGCGCCCGGCGGCCCGCCTGGGCCCAGCGGTGGGCGACCTTGAGCAACAGCGTCGACTTGCCCACGCCGGGATCGCCCGCCAGCAGCGTGACCGAGCCGGGGACCACGCCGCCCCCGAGCACCCGGTCCAGTTCGGCGACGCCGGTGGAACGGTGCTGCGCGCTGTGCGCCTCTATCGAGCTGATCGGGACGGCCCGTGAGGCCGAGGCCGCGGCCGTCCCGGTGCGACGTCCCGCTCCGCCGACCGCGGCCAGCACCGCCACCTCGTCGACGGTGCCCCAGCTGCCGCACTCCAGGCAGCGGCCAACCCACTTGGCGGTGACGTGTTGGCATTCCGAGCAGCGGTATTGCGAGCGTGCATGTGCCACGCCATGACGGTATCGGGAGGGTGCGACAAGCCCGGTGTGACAGGCCGGGCCGGTCCTCGTCAGACCTTCTGTGGGCCCAATCCGGCCGAAATCGGCACCATCACGCTGGCCTGCCCGGCCTTTTCGAAGTTGAAGGTGAAGTTGTAGTTCAAGCCGTTGCTGATGGGCTTGGACAGGGCGACGGTCGCGTTGACGGCGTTGTTGGGCTCGAGCGGGCCGGGGGCCACGTTCTGGCCCTCGGGCTTGCCGATGAACAGCATTCCCCCGGCGGGAAGCCGGCCGTCACCGGCGATGGTCACCGTGCCGACGTCGCTGGTGATGCTCACCAGCCGGTCCGGCACATCCGGCGACTGGTTGACGGCCACCGCCACGAGGTTCACGGTCCGCCCCGGCTGCAGGAAGTCACCGGTCTGCACGGCCTGCATGCGGATGTCGCGCACGGCGACGTTGTTGATGGTGACCCGGTTGCCGTTGACGGCGGGCTCCTGGGTGGCCATTTGGGAGATCTGACCCGCTCCGCAACCGCTGAGCAGCGCGGTGACCAGGGCGACCAGACCGACGACGGCGAAGCGGTTCACTCAATGCCTCCTGCTCGGCTCGCGCCCTCACGACGCACCATGACTTGTCATTTCAGCGGTTCGACTATGCAACTATGCACAGTAGTAGGAACGCCGTGGCGGCGGTAGCGCAGGGCGCCAGACCAGCCTGGCGAGGTCTCGTGGGGCCTGGGTGGGGTGCTTGCTCGGGACGAATGAGGACAAGCGTATTGTGAGCCCTTGCACGTCTTGCTCCGCCTGTCAACCCCTAACCTGCGCGCGATGTGCCCCTGACCTGCAACGTTGTTCCACAAGCCTGGGGCCGGCGTGTTAGACTGAAGTAACGAAAGGGGCTCTAATCAGATGATCTTCAAGGTCGGCGACACCGTTGTCTATCCACACCACGGTGCTGCGTTAGTCGAGGCGATCGAAACCCGCACCATCAAAGGGGAACAAAAAGAGTATCTCGTCTTGAAAGTTGCGCAGGGGGATCTGACCGTTCGAGTGCCCGCAGAAAACGCCGAATACGTCGGTGTCCGCGATGTCGTTGGGCAAGAGGGCCTCGACAAGGTGTTCCAGGTGTTGCGCGCGCCGCACACGGAAGAGCCGACCAACTGGTCCCGCCGTTACAAGGCCAACCTGGAAAAGCTCGCCTCCGGCGATGTGAACAAGGTGGCCGAGGTGGTGCGCGACCTGTGGCGTCGTGACCAGGAGCGCGGCCTGTCCGCCGGCGAGAAGCGCATGCTGGCCAAGGCCCGTCAGATTCTTGTCGGTGAGTTGGCGCTGGCCGAGAGCACCGACGACGCCAAGGCGGAGACCATCCTCGACGAGGTTCTGGCCGCCGCTTCCTGAAGGCCCTGAGCTCCGGTGGTCGGGGGCACAGTTGTCGCAGTGGTCCCCGCCGCGGGGTCAGGGGAACGGCTGCGGGCCGGCATTCCGAAAGCATTCTGTGAGCTCGACGGTCACACGCTGCTCGAACGCGCCGTCGCGGGGTTGCTGGAGTCCGGGGTTGTCGACCATGTCGTGGCGGCCGTCCCGGCCGATCGCATCGACCAAGCCAAGCAAGTCCTCGGCGGCCACACTACGGTCGTCGCCGGCGGGGCCGGCCGTATCGATTCGGTCCGTCTTGCTTTGGCAGTGCTTCCCCAATTGCCCGCGCCCGCTGATTTCGTGTTGGTCCACGACGCCGCCCGGGCACTCACCCCGCCTGGGCTGATCGTGCGGGTGGTCGACGCGCTGCGTTCGGGCCACGGCGCCGTCGTGCCCGCGCTGCCGCTGTCTGACACCATCAAGGCCGTGGATGCCAACGGGGTGGTCCTGGGCACGCCGGAGCGGGCGGGCCTGCGGGCGGTGCAGACGCCGCAGGGCTTCGCCACCGGCTTGCTGCTGCGTGCCTATGAACGCGCGGTCACCGCGGATTTCACCGACGACGCGTCCCTCGTCGAGCATGTCGGCGGCCAGGTGCAGGTGGTCGACGGCGACCCGCTGGCGTTCAAGATCACCACGCAGCTCGACCTGGTGTTGGCCCAAGCGATCGTGCGCCGGTGACCGGCCTGCCCCGGGTCGGGCTTGGCACCGACGTGCACCCGATCCAAGCAGGGCGCCCGTGCCGGCTGCTGGGCCTGCTGTTCGCCGGCGCCGACGGCTGCGCCGGCCACTCCGACGGGGACGTGGCGGCGCACGCACTGTGCGACGCGCTGCTGTCGGCGGCGGGGCTGGGCGACATCGGCGCCGTGTTCGGTGTCGACGACCCGCGCTGGGCGGGCGTCAGCGGCGCCGACATGCTGCGCCACGTGGTCGGCCTGATGGCGGGGCAGGGCTATCGCGTCGGCAACGCCGCCGTCCAGGTGATCGGCAACCGGCCGAAGGTGGGTCCGCGGCGCGCGGAGGCGCAGAGTGTCCTGTCCGATCTGCTGGGGGCGCCGGTATCGGTGTCGGCGACGACCACCGACGGCCTCGGCCTGACCGGACGGGGCGAGGGACTGGCCGCCGTCGCCACCGCGCTGGTGTTCCCCACCGACTAGCTCCGCGAGACCCGAACGACTCGCCGGGGTGGCGCTCGGTGCCGACGGTCACTCCGCCGTGACGCTCGCCGTCGCAGGTCGCGGCAATTGGGCAGGTAAGCTGGCACGTCGTGACCGATCGCGCCCGCCTGCGGCTACACGACACGGCAGCCGGTGCCGTGCGTGACTTCGTCCCGCTGCGCGACGGGCACGTTTCCATCTACCTGTGCGGCGCCACGGTCCAGGGACTGCCGCACATCGGGCACGTCCGCAGCGGGGTGGCGTTCGACATCCTGCGCCGCTGGCTGATCGCGCGCGGCTACGACGTCGCGTTCATCCGCAACGTGACCGACATCGAGGACAAGATCCTGGCCAAGGCCGCCGCGGCCGGCCGGCCGTGGTGGGAGTGGGCGGCCACCTACGAGCGCGCTTTCTCCGCCGCCTACGACGCCCTGGACGTGATGCCGCCGTCCGCCGAGCCGCGAGCCACCGGGCACATCACCCAGATGGTCGAGTTAATGGAACGCCTGATCGAAACCGGCCATGCGTACGCCTCGGCCGGCGACGTCTACTTCGACGTGCTCAGCTACCCCGAATACGGCCAACTGTCCGGGCACAAGATCGACGACGTCCATCAAGGTGAGGGCGCGGCGACCGGCAAGCGCGACCAGCGCGACTTCACGTTGTGGAAGGGCGAAAAGCCCGGCGAGCCGTCGTGGCCCTCACCGTGGGGCCGCGGCCGCCCGGGCTGGCACCTGGAATGCTCGGCGATGGCCCGCACCTACCTCGGCCCGGAATTCGACATCCATTGCGGCGGAATGGATCTTATCTTCCCGCATCACGAGAACGAGATCGCGCAGAGCCGCGCCGCCGGTGACGGATTCGCCCGCTACTGGCTGCACAACGGCTGGGTGACCATGGGCGGCGAGAAGATGAGCAAGTCGCTCGGCAACGTGTTGGCCATCCCGGCGATGCTGCAGCGCGTGCGCCCGGCCGAACTGCGCTACTACCTGGGCAGCGCCCATTACCGGTCGATGCTGGAATTCTCCGAAACGGCCCTGCAGGATGCGGTCAAGGCCTATGTGGGCGTGGAGGAGTTCCTGCACCGCGTGCGCAGCCGGGTCGGTGCGGTCGAGCCGGGGGAGTGGACGCCGAAGTTCGCCGAGGCGCTCGACGACGATCTGGCGGTCCCGGCCGCGCTCGCCGAAATTCACCACGTCCGCGCCGAGGGGAACCGGGCGCTGGAGTCCGGCGACCACGAGGGCGCGCTGAAACACGCCGGCGCGATCCGGGCGATGATGGGGATCCTGGGCTGTGACCCCCTCGACGAGCGCTGGGAATCCCGCGACGAGACGTCGGCCGCGCTGGCCGCCGTCGACGTGCTGGTGCAGGCCGAAATCGAAAACCGGGAAAAGGCGCGCCAGCAACGCAATTGGGCACTGGCCGACGAGATCCGGGATCGGCTCAAGAACGCCGGTATCGAGGTCACCGACACCGCCGACGGGCCGCAGTGGACGCTGGGCGGTGACGGCAAGTAGATGGCCGGTAACTCGCGGCGCCGCGGGGCGGTACGCAAATCCGGCACCAAAAAGGGCCCTACCGTCGGCTCCGGTGGCCAGCGCCGCCGCGGGCTGGAGGGCCGCGGGCCCACGCCGCCGGCGCATATGCGCCCCCACCACCCGGCCGCCAAGCGGGCCCAGTCGCAGCCGCGCCGTCCCGCCAAGCGCACCGACGAGGCCGAAACCGTGCTGGGCCGCAACCCGGTGCTGGAGTGCCTGCGCGCCGGTGTCCCGGCGACCGCACTGTACGTCGCCCTCGGCACCGAAGCCGACGAGCGGCTCACCGAATCCGTCGCCCGCGCCGCCGACTTGGGCATCGCCATCCTGGAGGTGCCACGCGCCGACCTGGACCGGATGACCGCCAACCACCTGCACCAGGGCATCGCGCTGCAGGTGCCGCCGTACAACTACGCCCACCCCGACGACCTGCTCGCGGCGGCTCTTGACAGTCCGCCCGCGTTGCTGGTCGCCTTGGACAACATCTCCGATCCCCGCAACCTCGGCGCCATCGTGCGCTCGGTCGCCGCGTTCGGCGGCCACGGCGTGCTGATCCCGCAGCGGCGGTCGGCCTCGGTGACGGCGGTCGCCTGGCGCACCAGCGCCGGCGCCGCGGCGCGCCTCCCGGTGGCCCGGGCCACCAATCTGACCAGGGCGCTGAAGGGTTGGGCCGACGCCGGGATCCGCGTCGTCGGGTTGGACGCCGGCGGGGACACCGCCGTCGACGAGCTGGACGGCACCGACCCACTGGTCGTGGTCGTCGGCTCGGAGGGCAAGGGCCTGTCGCGGTTGGTGCGGCAGACCTGCGACGAGGTGGTATCGATTCCGATGGCGGGTCGCACCGAATCGCTGAACGCCTCGGTTGCCGCCGGGGTGGTGCTCGCCGAAATCGCCCGTCAGCGCAGGGGGTGACGTCTCTGCGCGGGCAGACACAAAAGCCCCCGACACGCCGATGTTTTCGGGGCTTTTGCGTCTGCTCGCGAAGTTTGGGCGCGCTGCTGGCGCTGGCTGTGCTTGTCGCGCCGCCGGCTTCGGCGCAACCGGCCGAGTTCGACCTGCAGGCCCATCGCGGCGGACGCGGGGAGACCACCGAGGAGTCCCTGCGGGCGTTCGCCAAATCGCTCGAATTGGGCGTCAGCACACTCGAACTCGACATCGGCATAACCAAGGACTCCGAGCCCCTGGTGTGGCACGACCCGACGATCGACGCGGAGAAGTGCGCCGACACGGCGCCCGCCTTCGCGGGCGACCCGGCGTATCCCTACGTCGGCAAGCGCGTGCACGACCTCACGCTCGCCCAGATCCGCACGCTCGACTGCGGCAAGCGCCTGGCCGAGTTCCCCGACGCGGAAGTGGTGCGCGGCAACAAGATAGCGACGTTGCCCGACGTCTTCGCGCTCACCGACTCCTATCACGCCGGGGTGCGCTTCAACGTCGAGACGAAGGTCGAGGCCGACAAGCCGGACGCCTCGGCCGGACCCCAGGAATTCGTCGACGTGATACTGGCGGCGGTCAGGTCGGCGGGCAAGGTCGACCGGGTGGAAATTCAGAGCTTCGACTGGCGGACCCTGCCCATGGTGCGCCGCGCGGAGCCGTCGATCCCGTTGGTGGCCCTGTACAACGAGCAGACGTGGGCGCCGGGCTCGCCGTGGCTGAACGGCATCGACGCCGCCGTGGTCGGTGATCCGATGATCGGCGCGCTGCTGGTGGGCGCCAACATGGTCTCGCCGAACTACGCGCTGGTCACCGGCAAGGCCTACGCCGATCACGCGCATGCGTTGGGGCTCAAGGTGATTCCATGGACCGTCAACGACGCCGGCGCCATGCGCACACAGATCGGATACGGCGTCGACGGCATCATCACCGACTTCCCGACGCGGCTGCGCGGCGTCATGGCCGGCCTCGCGATGCCGCTGCCGCCTGCCTACCACCGTGGTTAGTCACGACATCGACGCACTGCGTGCAGGCCAGCGCGGCAGTCATGGGCCCGGCAATAGGGTGCTTACCAGCTCAAGATGACGCTGTCATCCGCATCGGCCGGCTCCGGCGAGCGGACTGCCGGAAAGACGATCGGCCTCTCGGTCACGCCGATCGATCGATCACGCGGCTTACGTAGGCGCGCGCGGGCAACCCGGCAGATCATCTCCGGGCGCAACAGCCGGGACGCGGGGTCGAGCAGCGAAGTCACCCTGGTGAACTGATCGACGATGACCGCGTCGGATTCCGCCGCGGCCAGAACGCGTTCGACGTATCCGTTCAGCAGTCTCGACATCAGCGGTGGGGTGCCCTCGACCTCCGGCAGGGCGAGGTCGGGGTTGGCCCCCAGCTGCCACGCCTGTCGGATCGGTGCTGCCGCCGCGCGGAAGAACCGCCGCGCCAAATCCTCGGTGCCGCCGGACAAGCAATCGCGCAGCGCCAGCGCCTCGAGCGCGGCAACCGTCATGCCTTGGCCGTAGATCGGGTCGAAGCTGCAGATCGCATCGCCGGTGACCAGCAGCCCAGCCGGGAAGCGGCTCAGCTTGTCGTAACGGCGCCAACGACTGCACGGCATCTTGTGCCGCACCGGCTCGCCGACGGGTTCGGCGCGGCGCACCGCGTCGAGCAGGTGCGCGGGTGCACAGTCCGCCACGAACTCGCACATGGCGGCAAGGTCGTGGGCGGGCTCGTGGCCGGCTATGCCGATCACGGTGAACAGCCACGTGTCGTTCTCGCAGTGCAGCAGGCCAACGCCTCTCGGCCTGCCTGGTACGACCCCGACGAGGAAACCCATCTCGTGTGGCAGATCCCTGGTCATGCGCAGCCGCTGGCTCGCGTAGGTCAGGTGCACCACCACGCGATCCTCACGCGGACGCTCGTACCCCAAAGCCTCCAGCCACGTCGGGGTGCGAGCACCGCGCCCGGTGGCATCGACGACCAGATCGGCGTCCAGCGCGGTGCATTCGCCGGTCCCGCGGTTGCTCACCCGCGCCCCCGTGATGCGTTGCCGATCGCGCGTCGCGGTCAGCGCCACGAAGTCGTGCTCGTCCAGCACGGTGACATTGGCGATGTCGCGCACTCGCCTGCGGACGTGACCCTCCAGGAACGGCCGCGTCGCGCAGTAGGCCGAAAACGACGGGGCGCTGCCGGTGCGCGTCAGCAGGTGCCCGCCCACGTTGTAGTGCAGCCGGGACAGGTCGCGCCCGTCGAAGTACTGCGCGCCGTCGCGGACCAGCTCGTCGAGTATGCCCGGGAAAAATTCGCCGAGCACCTGGGCCCCACGGGGCAACAGGGCGTGCAGGTGCCGGCCCTGCGGCACACCTCGGCGATCGCCGTCGGTGTCCGGCAGGGCGTCGCGCTCCACCACCGTGACCGTGTCGAAGAAGTCGGCGAGCGACCGCGCGGCCAGCAGGCCGGCCATGCTTGCTCCCAACACCACCGCGTGATTGCCGATCCTGGCCTCGGTGTTACCCACAGCGCACCGCCTTCGCCGATCCTCCAGCTAACGAAAGCCATGTTCACAGCGGACCACTGGCGCCGATAGCGTAGTGCGCTACGCAATTGAATCGGCGCGTAACCGGAGTGCTTAGGAAACGCGCACGAATTGGCCCGTTCGCTGCGGATACGACCGGTTGTAGACCCCCGGTGACCAGCGGTGGGCCGCTGGCGGCGAATCCGCGCGCGTTGCCCCGCGGGGCGTTCGTCGGCCTGCTCGGAGGCGATGCCGGATCCGCTGACAAACGGGCGGCGCGCGATCAATTCCTTTGTCGCACAACAACACCGCGGCCGCTTCGTTGTTGGCGTCGATGACGCGCACCTGTTGGACGGATCGTCCCCCCTTGTCGTTCATGAGCTGGCGCTGTCGGGCGGGGGTGCGGCTGTGTTCGAGCAGCGCGTGCTCGGCATCAACGCCCGCTGACGCCAGCAAAAGCGGTGGCGGACGCATAGCGGCGCACCGAAACGCCGATAACTCGGCCGCCGGATGCCGCCCGCGCGGGCCTGGGCGCCGTTATAGTCGCCACGTGATCAGCGGCGAGCCGTTGACCGGGCGCGACAGTGAGCTGGGAATCATTCACCGCGCCCTGAGCGGCGCTGGCAGGCACTCCGGCGTGTTGATCGCCGGAGCCGCGGGCGTGGGCAAGACCCGCCTGGCCCGCGAGGTGCTGCGCCGCGCCGAGGAGTCGGGTGAGCGGACGAAGTGGATCGTCGGCACCGAATCGGCGTGCGCTCTGCCGCTGGGGGCGTTCATCGGCTCGCTCGGCGAGGCGATGTCGGATCCGCTGGCCAACGTGCGCCGGGTGATCAATTCGTTCGTCGCGAAGCAGCGTCGGGCGCGGGTGGTGCTCGGGGTCGACGACGCCCACCTGCTGGACCGGTTGTCGGCCCTGGTCGTTCACCAGCTCGCCCAGTCGGGCGGGACCCGCCTGGTCGTCACGATGCGGACCGGCGCCGAGGAGCCCGACGCGGTGACGGCGTTGTGGAAGGACGGTTTGCTGGCCCGCCTCGATCTCGAACCGCTGTCGGCCGCCGCGACCCGCGAACTGATCGAAAGCACGCTCGGTGGTCCGGTCGATGCGCGCAGCGCGGCCCGGTTCCAAAAACTCACCGGGGGCAACACCCTGTTCCTGCGGCAGCTGCTCAGCGATCAGATCGCGGCGGGGCGGATGCGGCAATTGGCCGGGGTGTGGATGTGGGACGGTGACGTCGCGGTCTCGGCGAACCTGTCCGACACGGTGGCACGCCAGATGGGTCGGCTCAGCCCCGGTGTGGCGTTGGTGGTCGACACGCTGTCGCAATGCGAGCCGTTGGCCGTCGACGTGCTGATCGATCTGGTCCGCCGCCGTGATCTGGCGGTCGCCGAGAGCATGGGCATGGTCAGCGTCGAGCGTGCCGGCGGCGGCCTGATGGCCCGGCTGGCGCACCCGCTGTTCGGTGAGCTGCGCCGCGCGAGCGCCGGGGAGATGTATCTGTCGGCGATCCGGGGCAGGCTGGCGACTCGATTGGCGCGCGAGGGCGACCCCGACATGCAGGCAACCGTGCGACGCGCGCTGCTGACGCTCGAATCGGATCTCGACCCCGAGCCCGAGCTGTATCTGGATTCCGCGCGACACGCCATGACCATGCTGGATCTGGATCTGGCCGACCGGTTCGCCGCGGCGGCCACGGAAGCCGGGGCGCCCGGAGCGGCCGGGGTGCGGGCCATGAACCTGGTGCTGCTCGGGCGCGGCGAGGAGGCCGAGACGGCGCTGCGCGACTTGGCCGACACGGCCTCGCCCGACCGCCACCACTGGGCGACGGTACGCGCGGCCAACCTGACGTGGATGCTGGGCAAGCCGCAGGTGGCGGCGGCGATCCTGGAAGACCTCGCCGCAGGCGACGAAACCCCCGCGCAGACGGCGGAGCGTCTCGCCGTGCAGGCCTGCCTGGACGCGGTGTCGGCGCGCTGCGGAGTCGCGGCCGAAAGGGCCAGAGCCGCATTGGATTTCGACGCCCTGCCCGGCTTCCACGCAATGATGGCGTCAATGGCGCTGATCATGGCGATGGGGGCGTTGGGGGAGGTCGACGAGCTGGCGGTCGTGGCCGAGCAGGCCTTGCGGCGCGCGACGACGTCGTTCCAGGCGTCGCACATGCGGTTCTGGTTCGCGGCCGTCTACGGCCGCGCCTGCCGGTTGACCGGACGCATCGACGAATTCGTCAGCACGGCAAAGCAACTGGCCGATTCGTCCCGCGATGTTCCGGGTCTGGCGTACGCGAACCTGGCCTTGATGTTGGGCAACGCCGAACTGGTTCGCGGCGCCGCCGCCGCGGCGGCCCGCTTGGTGCACGAGGCGCTTGCCGGGGCCGAAAGGCACGCAGTCACAAGCGGTTTGCGGGCGGCCAGTTACTTCGCGCTGGCCGAGGCGCATGCCAAGCTGGGACAGGTCGCCGAGGCGAATGACGCCGTCGACGGGGCGCGGTCATGTGTGCAGCCCGACTTCTTGTTCATGCACACCGCGTTCTCGTTGGCCGGTGGGTGGGCGATGGCGGCGAGCGGACGGCTGAGCGAGGCGGTGACGAGTGCCCGGGAAGCGGCGCAACTCGCCCGCGATCGTGGCCAGCCCACGCATGAACTGGCCTGCGTCCAGGCCGCGGCGCAATGGGGGGATGCCTCGCAGGCGGCGCGGGCCCGCGAACTCGCCCGGGCGTTGTCGCTGCCGCTGGCCGACGCCGTGGCGCTGCATGCCGAGAGTCTGCTCGCCGGCGACGGGGAGGGCCTGCTGGCGGCATCGGCGGCGTACCGGCGGATCGGCGATCGGGCCACGGCCGCCGACGCTGCGGCTCAGGCCTCCGTCGCGTTCGACCAGAGCCAGCGGCATCGGCGCGGACTGTATGCCGCGGCGCTGGCCAAGGAACTGGCCGACCAATGTGGCGGCTTGTGCACTCCGGCGCTGCGCACTCCGGCGGGTCTCAAGCTGTCCGGCCGCCAGCGCGATGTCGTCGAGCTGGTCGTGGCCGGCCTGTCCAACCGCCAGATCGCCGAGAAGCTGGTGATGTCGGTGCGGACGGTGGAGGGCCACGTGTACCGGGCCTGCCAGCGCGTGGGGGCCCAGTCCCGCGAGGAACTGGCATCGATCGTCAGATCCGGGCCGGGCGACGGCGGGACGGGCTGACGCCGGGCCCCGCTCATTGGGGTAGCCGACTACGCATGCGGACACATCGATTGCGGCCGTACGGTGCCATGCGACAAAGGAGTCCGCATGGTCGAGATGCTGGAGAAATCCGAAGCTCGTTCGCTGGCCCCCAAGAATCCGCTGCCGTATTGGCGGCAGGTCAAGGCGGTGCGGTCCTATATCGACGGTATGCAGGCGTTGGTGGATGCCGGCGGACCGATCACCAGGATCGTGCTCGGTCCGAAGTGGCTGCTGCCCAACCTGGTGCTGATCTCCAGCCCGCAGGGCGCCCGCGACGTGCTGGGGCGCACCGACGAGGTCGCCGACCGTGGCCGCACCCGCACCATGGTCGAGATGCACGCGCTGATGGGTGGCAACCTGCTTGATCTCCCGCACGAGCGCTGGTTACCGCGGCGGCGCGCGCTGCAGCCGATGTTCACCAAGCGTCAGGTGGCCGACTACTCGGGGCACATGGCGGCGGCGGCGCAGTCGGTCGCCGACGGTTGGTGCGACGGCGCGGTCGTGGACCTCGACAGCGAGTGCCGCAAGCTGACCCTGCGCGCCCTGGGGCGCTCGGTGCTCGGCCTCGACCTCGACGAGCGCGCCGACGAGGTGGGCCGTGCGCTGCGCACCTCGCTGACATGGGTCGGCGACCGCGCGGCGCGGCCGGTGAACCCGCCGCGGTGGCTGCCCACGCGCGGCCAGCGCGCCGCCCGCCGCGCCAACGAGACCCTGCACCGGCTGGCGGCCGAGATCCTGCACGCCGTGCGCGACGATCCCGACCGGGACGCCCCGTTGGTGCGCTCCCTCATGGCGGCGATCGATCCCGAGACCGACAGGCCGTTGACCGACGACGAAATCTGTCACGAGCTGGTGCTCTTCATGCTCGCGGGCCACGACACCACCTCGACGACGCTCACGTACGCGTTGTGGTCCCTGGGCCACCACCGCGACATCCAGGAACGGGTGCGCGCTGAGGTCGCCGCGCTGGGCGAACGGGCGCTGACCCCGGAGGACGTGCCGGGCCTCGGACTGACCGTGCGGGTGTTGCACGAGGCGCTGCGGTTGTGCCCGCCCGCCGCGGGAACGATGCGGGCGCCCACCTGCGACATCGTGGTGGACGGTCACCGGGTCGAGGCCGAAACCATGGCCATGGTGAGCTTTTACGCCTTGCACCGCGATCCCGCGGCGTGGGAGGACCCGCTGCGCTTCGATCCGGACCGCTTCCTGCCGGAGCGATCGAAGGGCCGAAGCCGTTGGCAGTACCTGCCATTCGGCGGCGGGCCGCGCTCCTGCATCGGCGATCACTTCGCGATGCTGGAGGCCACGCTCGCGCTGGCGACGATCGTGCGTGCGGCCGACATCGAATCGCTGGAGTCCGATTTCCCGCTGGACACGCCGCTCACGGTGGTCGCCGCGCGACCCATCCTCGCCCGGTCGCGGGCCTGCGCCTAGACGCCGAGCAGCCGCATCGAGGCCCACAGCGCCAGCACCGCGACCACGAGCGACGCCGGCACCGTGCACAGCCCGAGGCGGGTGTACTCGCCCACACCTGCCTCGACGTCGTGCCGGCGCAGCACGCGCCGCCACAACAGGTTTGACAGCGAACCCACGTAGGTCAGGTTGGGGCCGATGTTGACCCCGATCAGGACGGCCAGGATGGCCGCCGCCCCGCCCGGCGCGACCAGCGGCAGCAGCACCAGCGTCGCGGGCAGATTGTTGACCACGTTGGCCAGCGCGGCGGCCATCGCGGCGATCGCGAGCAGCGCGGGCAGGCCCGACCCGGACGGCAGCACCGACGACATCGCCCTGTCCATCCCGTTGACCATGACCGCGCGCACCACCACGCCCAGCGCCAGCACGAATACCAGGAACGACACGTGCGCCGAGCGCGCGATGTCGACCACCGAGGTGTGCCCGCGGCTCAGGCTGCGCACCGCCAGCACCGACGCGCCGGCGATCGCCACCCACGCCGGGTCGACGCCGACGGACTGGCCGACCGCGAAACCGGCCAGCGTCAACCCGACCGCCACCAGCACGAACAGCGGCGGCCGGGGTGCGGGTCCCAGTTCCTCCGGGTCGGGCTGCACGCGCAGATCGGCGGCGAAGAACCACCGGAAGATCACGTACAGCGTGGCCACCGCGCCCAGCCACGGCAGCGCCATCAGCGCGGTGAACTTCGTGAATGAGACGTGGGCGGTGTGAAACGCCAACAGGTTGGTCAGGTTTGAGACCGGCAGCAGCAGCGAGGCCCCGTTGGCCAGATGGGCCGTGGCGTAGGCGTACGGCCGCACCGGGGTGCGCAGCCGGCGGACGGCGGCCAGCACCACCGGGGTCAGCAGTACCACCGCGGCGTCCAGGCTCAGCACGGCGGTGATCAGCGACGCGATGACGAACACCCGCAGCAGCAGGCCGCCCGACCCGACGCGCCCCCGCGCTATCGCCGCGCCCGCCGCCTCGAACAGGCCCTCGTCGTCGCACAGCTTGGCCAGCACCAGCACCGCGCCCAAGAAAGCGACGACCCCGGCGAGCCCGGCCACCTCCTCGGTGGCCTGATGCACCGAGACCGCGCCGATCGCCACCAGGATGAGCGCCGCCGGGACCGCAGCCACCGCCTCCGGCAGCCCCCGCGGGCGGGCGACCGCGAACACCAGCACGGCAGCAAGCAGCAACAGCGCGGCGGCCAACGACATGCGTGCTACGCCCAGGGGTCTTCGCGTCGCCACACCGTCGGCATCTGCAGCGCGACGCCGTCGCGGGTGGCCAGCTCGTCGAGGATGCGGAGGGAAACGTCCAGGTCGTCGCCCGCATAGGGCAAGGCCCGCAAGGGCTTTGACAAGGGGCTGAAGAAGTCGTCCCAGTGGATCAGGATCACCCGACGCGCGCCCACCGCGCGGACGGTCTCGGCCCAGTAGTCGAGCAGGTAGGTCCGCGGCCGCAGGCCCAGCTGGCCGACGCTCAGATATGCGGCGTCCGCGCGCTCGCCGGCCAGCGCGCCCCTGACGAAGCCGGCGCTGCCCTGAATCAGCAGCCGCCGCCCCGACGGGCGGTGATGCACCAGTGCCGACCACGCCTCACCGCAGCGGTACGCCGACGCCCGCGCCGGCGGCCGCAGCGGTGCGTCGATCACGCCGGGGAAACGGTCCGGCGGGCAATGGTGCGACTTCACCAGCGTTACGTCGAAGGCGCCCAAGCGAATTGGCTCACCGGAGGTCGCTACCACGATGCGATCCTCGGGCAGCCCGTACCCGCGGCCCACGTTGGCCGCCGACTCGCCGCCGACCAGCAGCGCGCCGGTGCGGTCGGCCACCAGCGCGGAGTCCAGCGCGTGGTCGATGTGGGTGTGCACCGGGATGACGGCCTGCAGCCGCGACACCTTGGCGCGGGCCAGGCAGCCGTCCACGCGCGCCGGCGCCGGCGCCACCTTGCCGGCCGCCACCCGTGCCAGGCTGGGCCGTGAGAAGTAGCCGTCGGTCAGCAGCGCCGAGGACCCGTCGTCGAGCAGCAGCGTTGCCACCCCCAGCCACGTCGCCGACAGCGGCGACTCGGGGCCGGCGGCGGGCACATCGAACCGGTCGGAATACCGCGCCAGATCGGGCCGGCCGGGTTTGAGTCGCATCAGCAGAACGCCCTGACGTCGGCGCCGGCCGCGGCGAGCTGATCCCGCACCGCCGTCGCGATCCGCACGGCGCCTGGCGAATCACCATGCACGCAAACCGATTCCACGGTGATGGGGACCTGTGTGCCGTCGATCGCGGCGACCCGCCCGGAGGTCACCATCGCCACCACGCGGTCGGCGACCTCGGCCGGGTCGTGCAGCACCGCGCCGGGTTCCCGACGGGAAACGAGGCGGCCGTCGGGTTGGTAGGCGCGATCGGCGAACGCCTCGGCCACGGTGCGCAGGCCGGCGCGGGCGGCCTCGTCGAAGAACGCCGAGCCCGCCATGCCCAGCACCGGCAGGCCCGGGTCCAGCATGCGCACCGCCTCCGCCACGGCGGCGGCCTGTTCGCGGTCCGTCACGATCGTGTTGTAAAGCGCGCCATGGGGTTTGACGTAGCCCACCGTCGAACCGGCCGCCTCCGCGATCGACCGCAGCGCACCGATCTGGTACACCACGTCGGCGACCAGTTCGTCGGCGTCGACGTCGATGTAGCGTCTGCCGAACCCGGCCAGGTCGCGGTAGCTCACCTGCGCCCCGATCCGCACGCCGCGCTCGGCGGCCGACCGGCACACCCGCAGCATGCCCACCGGGTCTCCGGCGTGGAACCCGCACGCCACGTTGGCACTGGTGACGATCCCCAGCATCGCGTCGTCGTCGCCGAGGCGCCAGACGCCGAAGCCCTCACCCAGGTCGGCGTTGAGGTCGATACCGGGCACCCGTTCAGCTTATGGTCCGCGTGAAAGCCGCCGCGCGCCCCACCGCCAAGCGCTATTGCCGGGCCACCTTGGCCGCGATCTGCTCGGCGATGTTGACCGCCGACCCGTCGGTCAGGGGTGCGGCGCAGGCCAAGACGTCGATGGCGACGTTGTTGCGCACCGTCAAAGCCCGTTGACACGACCACCCGTCGCCACCTTCCTGAACCTCGGATGTGCTCAGCGTGCCGCTGACCTTGTTCACCCCGGCCACCGTCCACACGATGGGCGACTTGCCCTCGGGCAAATCCGAGAAGCGGCGATTGGCGCAGGCGGACCAGCCTTGCATAGAGGAGTCGTAAAAGGCGTTGGCGTCGTGCGCGGAGGGGTACGCGACCACCGCCTGGATGGCGTAGTGGTCGCGGTTGTTGGCGTCGCCGACGCTGTCGTCGAGCCGCTGGCCGCGGATGGCGGTCCATCCGGTGCCGGCATAGACCTTGTCCTGAGCGGGCCCGTCGAGCGGCAGGCAGTCCTTGTCGCTGATGGTGGAGCTCCAGTCCCACATCGCCTTGGCGCTGAACCACACCTTCATCGCCGTCGCGTTCAGCGCGCTGTTGATCTGGCCCGCGTCGAGCAGCAGCCCCTCGAGGGCCGATACGGCAACCGGATTCTGCGACACGGGGCCGGAATGGTCGGCGGGAACGGCCTTGCCGCCCACGACGGTGGTGCAGCCGGCGGCGAGCGCGGAGACCCCGGCGAGCACAACCGCGGTGAGTCGCTGGCGCACTGCCGGCCCCCTCCCCAGTTCGTGCGACCAGCTTAAGTGGCAACCTCACGAAGCCGCCCGACGAGCCCGCAGAACAGGTGGGTGGCAAACGAGATCGTCCCGATGGACACCGGGATGGGATGCCGGGCGCAAGACGACAGGATCCCGCCAGCGCGCCGGCCAACCCAACACTAATGAAAATTGTTTCCATTAGAAAGTGGGGCCGCGAAGCCGCGTGTGCGCCCACCCGATCCCGCTGTAGCGTCAGCGAACGTGAGTCCCACCCCGCGCCGGCGTGCGACTCTGGCGTCGTTGGCCGACGAACTGAAGGTTTCGCGCACCACGATCTCGAATGCCTTCAACCGGCCGGACCAGCTCTCCGCCGACCTTCGCGAACGGGTGTTGGCGACGGCGAAGCGGCTGGGTTACCCGGGACCGGACCCGGTGGCGCGGTCGCTGCGGACCCGCAAGGCCGGCGCGGTGGGCCTGGTGATGGCCGAGCCGCTGACCTACTTCTTCAACGACCCGGCGGCGCGGGATTTCGTCGCGGGGGTGGCGCAGTCCTGCGAGGAACTCGGACAGGGGTTGCTTTTGGTCGCCGTCGGGGCCGGCCGCAGCCGCGACGACGGAACGGCCGCCGTGCTCGGCGCGGGCGTGGACGGATTCGTGGTGTATTCGGTCTGCGACGACGATCCCTATCTGCAGGTGGTGCTGCAGCGCCGGCTGCCGGTCGTGGTGGTCGACCAGCCCAAGGGCCTGGCGGGTGTGTCCCGGGTCGGGATCGACGACCGGGCGGCCATGCGCGCGCTGGCCGACTACGTGCTGGGCCTGGGGCACCGCGAGATCGGGCTGCTGACCATGCGGCTGGGCCGGGAACGCCGGCAGGGGCTGGTGGACGCCGAGCGGCTGCGCTCGCCGGCCTTCGACGTCCAGCGCGAGCGCATCATCGGCGTCTGGGAGGCGATGACGGCCGCCGGCATCGACCCGGACTCGCTGACCGTGGTGGAGAGCTACGAGCATCTTCCCGAGTCGGGCGGCACCGCCGCCAAGGTGGCGCTGGAGGCCAATCCGCGAATCACCGCGCTGATGTGCACCGCGGACATCTTGGCGCTGTCCGCCATGGATTACCTTCGCGCACATGGCATTTACGTGCCCGGCCAGATGAGCGTCACGGGTTTCGACGGCGTGCCCGACGCGCTCGGCCGCGGGTTGACCACGCTCGCGCAGCCGAGCCTGCAGAAGGGCCGTCGGGCGGGTGAGCTGCTGCTGAAACCTCCGCGGTCGGGCCTGCCGGTAGTGGAACTCCTTGAGACGGAGCTGATTCGGGGCCGCACCGCCGGGCCACCCGCCTAGACCGCCATTAGGCCTTGGGGGACTCCTGGTCGCCGATCAACAACCGCACGGCCAGGTCCAGCCGCTTGCTCACGTCGGTCGCCGAGGCCCGCCGGGTGAGCCAGGCGAGCAGATTCGACAGCCACACGTCGGAGATCACCCGGGCGATGTGGTACTGGTCCTCCGTCGGTTCGCCGTCGGCCATCGCCCGCGCGAACATGCTGTCGATGAGCTTCTCCACCTGGTCGACCTCGCTGGCCGCCGACGCGTCGGCGAAGACGTAGGCGCGCGTCATCGCCTCGGTGAGCAGCGGATTGCGCTGCATCGCCCGGTTGAGCTTGCCGACCATGAAATTCAGCCGCTGAAACGGGGTGCCGCCGGCGACGGAGGAGCGATCGGTCTTGGCGTCGATGCGGCTGAACTCGCGGCCGAGGGCCGACACCAGCAGGTGCACCTTCGAGGGGAAGTACCGGTAGAGCGTCCCCACCGCCACGTCGGCGCGATCGGCGACGGCACGCATCTGCACCGCCTCGTAGCCCCCTTTGGACGCGATGGCCATGGTGGCGTCGAGGATGCGCTTGCGGCGCTCCCGCTGCGCTTCCGAGCCGAGCTCGGACTCAGCCAGTACCGCCACGTTCATGACCTCGCGCGGCTGCGAGTCAGGAACGCGGGCAGAACCCGGGTTGGCTGACGACATCTCAGGAAGCGCTCCTCTTTCAGGTGGTTCGTTCGCAAACGATACGCAGGCTGTGCGTAAATCTCCCACCTCCCCGCAGCAGGGACAACGACGTGTACTGCTGTAATCGCGTTCGACTTGACGTTCGATCGCTGGCACTATTAGAACACGTTCTAGTGGGCTTTCAAGCAAGAAGAGCGCCCCTTCATCCCGAACCAGGCACGCGGAGGACCCGAGGGTGGTAGCGACCGTCACCGACGAACAGTTCGCCGCGCGTGCGCTGGTGCGGGATTGGGCGCGCAATCCGACGTCGGGGCCGGGCGGAACCGCGGCGATTCGCGACGTCGAGCAGGGCAACCCGGACGCTTGGCGGCCGGTGTTCGCCGGCCTGGCCGACCTGGGGTTGTTCGGGGTGGCGATCGGCGAGGACCGCGGCGGGGCGGGCGGCAGCATCGAGGATCTGTGCGCGATGGTCGAGGAAGCGGCCAAGGCGCTGATCGCTGGGCCGGTCGCGACCACGGCCCTGGCGACGCTCGTGGTCGAGGACCCCGAATTGTTGGCCGCGCTGGCCGCCGGGGAGCGCTTCGCCGGGCTCGCGCTGGAAGGGGACGTCGAGTTCGACGGCGCGACGGGACGGGCGTCGGGCACGCTGCCGTGGGTGCTGGGCGCGGCCGACGGCGCCGTCGTGGTGGTGCCCGCCGACGGAAAGTGGCTGCTCGTCGACGCCGGGGCCGACGGCGTGCGGGTCGAGCCGCTGCGCGCCGCCGACTTCTCCCGGCCGCTGGCCAAGGTGGTGCTGACGTCGGCGCCGGCCGCCGTGATCGGGGCGTCGGGGCCGCGGGTCGAGGAATTGGCCGCGACGGTGCTGGCGGCCGAGACCGCCGGCATCGCCCGGTGGTCGCTGGACACCGCCGTCGCCTACGCCAAGGTGCGCGAGCAATTCGGCAAGCCGATCGGCAGCTTCCAGGCGGTCAAGCACCTGTGCGCGGAGATGCTGTGCCGCGCCGAGCAGGCCGAGGTGGCCGCCGCCGACGCCGCCCGCGCCGCCGGCGATCCCGACGCCGACCAGTTTTCGATCGCCGCCGCCCTGGCCGCCGGCATCGGCATCGCCGCCGCCAAGGCCAACGTCAAGGACTGCATTCAGGTGCTCGGCGGCATCGGCTGCACCTGGGAGCACGACGCGCACCTGTACCTGCGCCGGGCCCACGCCATCGGCCGGTTCCTCGGCGGCCCTGAACGCTGGCTGCGCCGCATCACCGCCCTGACGCAGGCCGGGGTGCGCCGCCGCCTCAGCATCGACCTGTCGGAGGTCGAGGGCCGGCGAGCCGAGATCGCCGCGGCCGTCGCCGAGGTCGCCGCGCTGCCTCAAGCCCAACGCCAGGCCGCCCTGGCCGAGGCCGGGCTGCAGGCGCCGCACTGGCCGCCGCCGTACGGGCGCGGCGCTTCCCCGGCCGAGCAGTTGCTGATCGACCAGGAGATGGCGGCGGCCGGCGTGGTGCGCCCGGACCTGGTGATCGGCTGGTGGGCGGCGCCGACCATCCTCGAGCACGGCACGCCGGAACAGATCGAGCGGTTCGTGCCGGCCACATTGCGCGGTGAATTCCTGTGGTGCCAGCTGTTTTCCGAGCCCGGCGCCGGGTCCGACCTGGCGTCGCTGCGCACCAAGGCGGTGCGGGGGGACGGCGGCTGGCTGCTCACCGGGCAGAAGGTGTGGACGTCCGCCGCGCATAAGGCGCGGTGGGGCGTGTGCCTGGCACGTACCGATCCCGAAGCGCCGAAACACAAGGGCATCACGTACTTCCTGGTGGACATGCGCTCACCGGGCATCGAGATCCGGCCGCTGCGCGAGATCACCGGCGACTCGCTGTTCAACGAGGTCTTCCTGGACAACGTGTTCGTGCCCGACGAGATGGTGGTCGGCACGGTGAACGACGGCTGGCGGCTGGCCCGCACCACCCTGGCCAACGAGCGGGTCGCGATGGCGACCGGCACCGCGCTGGGCAACCCGATGGAGGAGCTGCTCAAGGTGCTGGCGCAGATGGACCTCGACGCCGCGCAGCAAGACCGGCTGGGCCGGCTGATCGCCATCGCCCAGACCGGCGCGCTGCTGGACCAGCGCATCGCCCAACTCGCCGTGGGCGGCCAGGATCCCGGGGCCCAGTCCAGCGTGCGCAAGCTGATCGGCGTCCGCTACCGCCAGACGCTGGCCGAGTACGCGATGGACGTCTCCGAGGGCGGCGGTCTGGTGCACAACCAGGCGGTCTTCGACTTCCTCAACACCCGCTGCCTGACGATCGCCGGCGGCACCGAGCAGATCCTGCTCACGGTGGCCGCGGAGCGGCTCCTCGGCCTGCCGCGTTAGCGGGCGGTGACAGCCGCCGCGAGCGGCCGAACTTCCATTGAGGCGTTGCAATCCAAGTCGGCAGCGGCAACGAATGACTCACGGGTCCCTACAGCTGGCCCTCGGTTGCCCGCGGTGGGGTGACCCTTACCAGCGACCGCTGAGAGGAAGAAGTGGTAGCCGCACACCAGTTCTGCGACGCCGGCGCCTGGCCGCCACTCGATTACGGCCGGCTAAGCCGGTTTTCGATGGCTGTAACCCGTGCGCCGATCCGACATCCAGGGCTCCGCCGCCACCCGTCGGCCAACGACCCCGCTTTAAACGCGTTTCCCGGGTGGTCGGCCGCCCTCGACGCACCGCCCGACGAAAACAGTCCGCGGCACCCCTCCTCCCGGCCTGTCAGCACCTCGAACTCCGGGACCTGACCGATGCCCGCAGCAACCGCTGTCCACTTTTTCCTCGAATTGGCCGTCATTCTCGGAACCTGCCGTTTCGTTGGGCTGGCGGCGCAACGCCTCGGACAGCCGCAGGTTGTCGGCGAAATGGTTGCCGGGGTACTCCTGGGGCCCTCACTGTTGGGACGGATAGCGCCCGGGGTGCAACACCAATTATTTCCGCCGGAACAAGCGAACACCGTGCTGTACACGGCAGCGCAAATTGGCTTGGTGCTCTACATGTTTCTGATCGGGCTCAACCTCGACATCAATCTCATCAAGCACCGCGCCGGCACCGCGGCCGCGGTCTCGGCGGCAGGCATCCTCACGCCACTCGCCCTGGGAGCGCTTATCGCCATGCCCCTTTCGGCGCACGGAAATTACTTCGAAAAAGGCGTTCCACTCGTCCTGGCAATGATGTTTCTGGGGGCGTCGATCGCCACCACCGCGTTTCCTATGCTCGCCCGGATAATCTTCGAACAACGCCTTTCCGGGACACCGTTGGGCACCCTCGCGTTGGTATGTGGTGCGACTGACGATGCACTCTCCTGGTGCATCCTCGCCGTGGTGCTCGCTATCCACCGCGGTAACCCGACAACGGCCACGACCGCGATAGTCGGCGGAATTCTCTATGCTCTGCTGCTCTTGACGGTTGGGCGGAAAGCCCTGGCGGGCCTGGGCGTCAGAACCCAGCGCCGGAACGCGATAACCGCACCGGTGTTGAGCACCGTTCTCATTCTGCTCATGCTCTGCGCATGGTTCACGGACACTATCGGGATTTACGCGATATTCGGTGCCTTCATCCTCGGTGTCGCCATGCCCTCCGGTGCCTTCGCGCAAAAACTCACGGCCAGCCTCGAACCACTGGTCACCACGTTCTTGCTGCCGTTGTTCTTTGTCTACTCGGGGCTGAACACCCAGATCGGTCTGGTGAACAGCTCGACACTATGGGCGGTGACGGCGGGACTCCTCATAGCTTCGATCTCAGGAAAGGGGATCGCGTGCACGTTCGCCGCGTGGCTGAGAAAAGTGCCGTTCCGCGAATCCGTTGCGCTCGGCTCGTTGATGAATGCTCGCGGGTTGATTGAACTTATTCTTCTCAACATCGGTCTTCAGGCCGGCATCATCACTCCGACGCTCTTCAGCATCCTGGTCCTGGTTGCCATCGTCACCACGCTTATGGCCACACCGATATTCGAATTCGTCTACGGGCGACACCGGGCGAACGACCCGCCCACTGATACCGGAGCCATGAAAGAGGTGCCAAGCCCGAGCGCTGCTGTGTAATGCCGCCGAGTCCGCAGTCGGCGCTGTGCAAGCACGGCGTCGATGCGTTCGCTGTTTCCCAACAATCAGAAGGGCAACCCGGTATCGCCCACACTCTCTGGCCACGAACGATGGAGATGCATTTGGACATCGAGAATTGTTGTCCCTTAACGTATCTGGCTTCGATCCGGCAAGTCGACCCTGCCGCTTAAACTGTGTGCTTCGCCCGCTTGCCAGGCAGCCAGATTGGTGTAGATTCTTAAATATTAATTAACTGAACCGAACAGCTTTCGGAGGTGGAACCTGTGGACGCGCGAGCGCAGCTGTCGCATTTGAGCTCGGAGGCGCGCCAGGCCTTGGCGCACAGGATCAAGACTCTGCTGGACGCCGATACGGCGGTCCCGGACCACGATGTCACGATCATCGGCGGCGGCGTGGCGGGGTTGACTCTGGCGCTCGAGATTCGCGGCGCGCGGCCGCAGACACGAATACTGATCATCTGCCCGACCACTCACCCGGTGTCCGAGATCACCCACACGGTAGGCGAGTCGACGGTCGAGGTCTCCGCCCATTACCTGCGGGACCGCCTTGGATTGGGCGACCATCTGCAGACCTCACAGCTTCGCAAAATGGGGTTGCGAATGTTCTTCACACACGACCGGAACACCGACATTGCCCGACGGACGGAACTCGGCAGCTCCGCGTTCGTCCCTCAGGTGACCTACCAGATCGACCGCGGCAGATTAGAGAACGAGCTCAATCGGCGTTGCCTGACCGAAGGCATCGAAATCGCTTCCGGCCGAGCGGTGTCCGTCGAATTCGCCCCCGGGGGTCGCGCAACGAAGGTTACTTTCCAGAGCGGCGACACGGTCACGCACACGATGACTCGGTGGGTGGTCGACGCGTCGGGGCGAAACCGGACACTGGCCAGGATGCTGGGCCTGAGGCGCGCAAACGAGCACAACTGCAATGCCGTATGGCTCCGCGTCGGAATGGAAATAGATATCGGCAAGTGGAGCGATAACCCGAGTTGGCAGGCGCGGCTCGTCGAGGGCGACCGTGCGCTGTCCACGAATCATCTGATGGGGGAGGGGTACTGGGTGTGGCTGATACGGCTCCCATCCGGATCGACCAGCGTCGGCATCGTCGCAGACCCAACCGTCCACGATTTCGGCGGGTTCAACACACTCGCGAAAGCACTTTCCTGGCTTCACGCGCACGAGCCACAGTGTGCCGCGGTTCTGGCGGAAAATGAGCACCTCATCAAAGACTTCAGGGTCATGAGGAACTACAGCCACGGCGCCACGAAAGTCTATGATGGCCGCGACCGTTGGTGCCTCACCGGTGACTCCGGAATTTTCCTGGATCCTTTGTACTCATCGGGACTGGACCTGGTGGCGATTGGCAACGGCCTCATCACCGACATGATTGCCCGCGACCTCGACGGTGAGGACGTCGTCGCGCGGTCGGTAATCAACGACTCTCTGTTTCGATCCCTCACCGACATGTGGCTCGCCGTGTACTGCAACCAATACACGCTGATGGGCTCACCAGTTGTGATGTCGGCGAAAGTGATCTGGGACATCGCGTTCTATTGGGGCTTCGTGGGTTTCCTCTACAGGAACGGCGGGTTCGTCAGCGTGGCCGACGATCCTCAGCTGGTGCCTCACCTGGAAGGGCTCATCAAGCTCAGTAACCGCATGCAGAGATTCTTCCGAGAATGGGCCGCAGTCGAGAGCGCGCGTCCCTCGGCGCGGTTCGTCGATTTGTACTCGCCGCTGAATTTCATGGTGACGCTGCACACGGTGATGATGGAGCAAGCCGCCGAGTTCATCGCCCGCTTCGACGCCAACGTCCGGCTGCTGAATCAGCTCGCGGGCCAGCTGGTCGAGACCGTCGTTTCGGAGAAAAGCGGTCGCTTCGCCGAAGACGACGTCATTCGGCAGGCGCAGGCCTGGCAACGGGACCCCTTCCTGCGGGAACTCCGATCCGTGTACCGCCGCGAACAGACAACCAATCCGATCAGCCAAGATTGGATTCTCGGGATGGCTCCGGCACTCGAATTCAGTTGACTTCACTCATGTTCCCGGCTCCCCGTCAAGCTGCTCGACGTCAACATCACGACTGTCGGCGCAGCCGATGGCCCCACGCTGATCGGCTGCGGGTGTCGGATCGGGATGATGTCGTGACACGTTTAGGGGCGAGAGGATGAACATGTCTTGTGACCACGGCACCCGCGAACCTCTGGCTATAGTCGGGATCGGATGTCACTTGCCCGGCGACGCCCACGACTCGGAAAGCTACTGGAACCTGCTGTGCAGTGGCACCGATGCCACCTGTCCGGTCCCCGAATCACGCTGGAATGCCGAAAAATACTACGATCCGAACCGGGAGAAAGTCGGCAAGATGGTGACCCGCCGAGGCGGGTTTCTCAGCGAAATAGACCAATTCGACCCGCAGTTCTTCGGGATCTCCCCTCGAGAGGCGAACCTGCTCGATCCGCAGCAGCGCCTTCTGCTGCAGACCACGTGGGAGGCACTGGAAGACGGTGGAATACCCGCTGACAGTCTCGCCGGCACTGAGGTCGGGGTGTTCGTCGGTGGTTTCACCCTCGACTACCAACTGCTGCAAAATCAGGGGCGCACCAGCCGGTACCGATTCAAAACCCATTCCGCCACGGGAATGATGATGACGATGCTGGCGAACCGGATTTCGTTCGCCTTCGACTTCCGCGGACCGAGCATGACAATCGACACGGCATGCTCGAGCTCGCTCGTTGCGGTACACCTTGCGGCGCTGAGCATTTGGAACGACGAGTGCGATCTCGCGCTTGCCGGCGGCGTCAACATCATGATCGGACCCAACACGGCGATCGCCGAATCGAAGAGCGGATTCCTCAGTCCGGAGGGGCGCTGCAAAGCGTTCGACGATTCCGCCGATGGTTATGCGCGGGGAGAGGGCGCCGCGGTCGTCGTCATCAAACCGCTCGAGCACGCACTCAACGATGGCGACGAAATCTACGCACAGATCCTGGGTACCGCGGTGTCCCAGGACGGCCGCACCGACGGTATCACCGTACCCAGGGCCCAGGCGCAACAAGCCGCAATCACAACGGCCCTGCGCCGAGCGGGCGTTCGCCCCGACGAGGTCGGCTATGTCGAGGCGCACGGTACCGGAACCCCGGTCGGCGACCCGATCGAGGTCCAGGCCCTCGCCAACGCGCTCGGCGCGGGGCGGCCGACGAGCAATCCGCTACCGATCGGATCGGTCAAAACCAACATCGGACACCTCGAGGCGGGCGCAGGGGTAGCCGGATTGATCAAAGCGGCGTTGGTGGTCAAACACGGTCACATTCCGGCGAATCTGCATCTGAAGACCCCGAACCGCCGAATCTCGCTCAGCGACCTGAATATTGAGATCCCCCGAACCGGTCGCCCGTTTCCCGACACGAAACGGCGTATAGCCGGGGTCAACTCCTTCGGCTTCGGGGGCACAAACGCCCACGTCGTGCTCGCTGAGCCTCCCGACCCGGTCGGCGGCGCCGCCGAGAACAATCCTCCGCCACCACCGTTGGCCGTGTTGCCGATCTCGGCGCGCAGCGAGGAAGCGTTGGTAGCTACGGCCGGCCAATTGGCCGAATACGTGAGCGCTCACCCCGGCCTCACGCTGCGGGATTTCGGCTACACACTCAGCCGGCGTCGCACTCACATGAATTACCGGCGTGCCGTCGTCGCGGGCAGCATGGCCGAGGCGCGAGAACAACTACAGGCCCTCGCGGAAAGCGGGCGAAGCCCCGCGGGACGCACACCGCTGACCTCGGCCAAGTTGGCGTTCGTCTTCGGCGGCATGGGCCCCCAGTGGTGGAGGATGTGCCGAGACCTACTTGAGGTCTATCCCGCTTTCACCGAAAGCATCGTGCGGAGCGACCGCGAGCTCTCCCGTTACACCGGTTGGTGTTTGATCGACGAACTCCAAGCCGACGAAACCCGTTCTCGGATGGCCGAAACGGACGTCGCGCAGCCCGCCAACTTCGCCGTCCAAATAGCTCTGGCCGAGCAACTCAAGCAATTCGGCATCAAGCCCGACGCCGTCGTCGGTCACAGCGCCGGTGAAGTGGCTGCCCACTATCTCGCCGGCGTCCTCACCTTCGAGCAGGCGATCCGGGTGATCTATCACCGAAGCCGCCTCCAACAACGCACCAGCGGGCAGGGCCGCATGCTCGCGGTCGGCCTCGACGCCGAATCGCTCATGCAGGCCATCGACGACACAGCGCTCGCGAACATCGGGCGGCTGGTATCCATCGCCGCCGTCAACAGCCCGGCGGCGGTAACCCTCGCAGGCGACAGCGCAGTCCTCGATGACATTGCACGCCAACTCGATGAGCGCAGAGTGTTCAATCAGTTCCTCAGCGTGAAGGTGCCGTACCACACCCACTACATGGACGCGGTCAAAGATGACCTCTGCACCTCCCTGGAAGGGCTGTCTTCGGCCGCGGCGAGGGTCCCGCTCTACTCCACCGTGACCGGCGAGCGGCTGGACCGATACGCCGCCGGCGCCGCCTACTGGTGGCAAAACACTCGCACCACAGTACTTTTCGAGCCAGCGATCCGCCAGATGCTCGACGAAGGATACACTCACTTCGTCGAACTCGGTCCACATCCCGTTCTGGCAACATCGATCGCGGAGGTCGCCGCGTCCCACCAGACGGACGTGGTCGTCCTGGCGACCCAGCGACGCCATCACGACGACGGTCGCACGCTGATGAACTGCGTCGGCGCGCTGCACTGTCACGGCCACCCGGTGGCGTGGGACGCGCTGTACCCCCGCCAGGGGGCGCGGTTGCTGAAGCTGCCTTCGTACCCGTGGCAATCCAAGCGGTACTGGAACGAGCCCCCGGAAGCCGTCGAGGAATTGCACTACAACCCGGTGCATCCGCTGCTGGGGCAGCCGGTGAGCGCCGTGCACCCGACCTGGGAGGTGGAATTGAGCGCTACCCGCGTTCCCTTCCTGGCCGATCACGAGGTGCAGGGAAGTGTCCTGCTACCCGGGGCGGTATACGTCGAAATGGCCCTGGCCGCAGCAGAACAAGCCTACGGGGCGGCGGACCACAGCGTTGACAACCTGACGCTGAAACGCGCCCTCATCCTTGACGACTCCTGCGACCCGTTGCTCAGGACCACGCTCGACCAGGACAGGGGCACAGTGGAATTCGCTGCGTTCACGGCAACTGCCGGCGGGGACCTGCGGTGGACGATAACAGCGACAGCGGAGCTCAACACGGTGTCCGGGTCGCCGCACCGCGTCGATCCCCCAGGGGGCGCCCAGGTGGTCACCATCGACGGCGACGAGTTCTACGCCCGCACCCGAGCCGTCGGTTTGGCATACGGTGGCGCGTTCCGCACCGTCACCGGCGTCACGGCCGGAGCTGGCTGGGCGACAGCCCGACTCGCCGTTCCCGCACCGCTCGCCGACCAACTCGAGGAATACCGATTCCACCCGGCCCTCATCGATGGTGCCTTCCAAACGCTGCTCGGCACACCTCTTTTCGGTTCCGAGGCAACGGAAAGCCCGTACCTTCCCGTTCGGATCCGGCGCAGCGTTGTCTACCGTTCGCCCGAAGCAAGCATGTCGGTTCACGTACGTGTCGTAACCGCCGGTCAAGACGAGATCGAAAGCGACATAACCATCACCGGCGACGACGGCGAGCCGCTCGCTGTCTTCCACGGCTTCACCGTGCAATCACTGAGCGCTTCATCGCGCATGTCGCCCGAACACGTCGACAAGGGTCTCCTCGAGATTCACTGGGTCGCGTCTTCCGGCGCCCAGTATGACCAGCGTGAGAACTCCACTGTGACAGACAGTTCATCGTGGCTGATCTTCACCGACGCCTCCGGCTTCGGGACGACGCTCGCCGCGCAGATGCACCGCAGCGGCCAGCGTGTCCACACGGTCGTGCATGAACCCGTCGAAACGCTTACACAAGTCGACGGGGGATACGCGCTCAACCCGCGGCATCCCCGGCAACTACACCAACTGCTCGAAACTCACCTCGACCAAGAGGGCAACCTCGCCGGGATCATCAACTGCTGGCCCCTGGACATCCGCGCTCACCCCGATACCCACTCACTGCGCGGGCCCGCGGATGCAGACGCCGGCGAAAGCAGCGACCCTATCGGGCTTTTCGCAATACTCCACCTCGTCAAGGCCTTGGCGGACCACGACACCGTTCGGCCGCGCATCTATCTGATAACCGCCAACGCGCAACCGGCACTTCCGAGCGATGCGCTTGCGGTTGAGCAATCGACGATTTGGGGGCTGGGTCGAGTCGTCGGCCATCAGGAACTCGTCAAACACTGGGGCGGACTGATCGACATCGACAGAGCCGACGACCCCGTTCAGAGTGCTGCGCATGTCTGCGAACACATCCTCAGGGATGACCCCGAGGATCAGATCGCCATCCGCGGCAGCACGACGTTCGTTCCGCGTCTTCGCCCGAGCAGCAGCCTGACGCAACCCTTTCCCACCAAACTCACCCCCGATGCGACCTACGTGATCACAGGCGGTACCGGAGCGCTGGGCCGCGTCGTCGCGGCATACCTTGCCGAGCGTGGGGCACGGCACATCGCCCTGCTGTGCCGAAGCGAGATCCCGCCGAGAAGCCGCTGGGCGCTGATCCCGCACGACGACGCTCACCGCGCAACGATCGACACAGTTCGAAAAGTCGAACGTCTCGGTGTTCGAGTCACGATCGCCACCGTCGATGTCACCGACGTCGAGCAGGTGAACACCTGGTTGAGCGATCACATCCGAGAAGGGGGGCCACCGGTCCGGGGCATCCTCCACGCCGCAGGTTCTGTTCACGACCAACTCCTCGTCAACATGACCGAAGCCGACTTCACCGAAGTGATGGCCCCCAAGATCAGCGGTACCCGCGCGCTCCACAACGCGTTCCTGGGGCAGGATCTCGAATTCTTCGTCATGTTCGGATCGGCAGGGTCGGTCATCGCCTCGCCCGGTCAAGGCAACTATGCCGCCGCCAACGCGTTCCTCGACGCCTTTGCGCACTACCGGCGCGCCGAGGGGCTCCCGGCCCTCACCATCGGATGGGGCCCCTGGTCGGTCGGCATGGTGGAAGAGCTCGAGCTCGAGAAAATCTACGCACAGCGAGGGATTGAGCTCATCACGCCCGCGTCGGGCACCCAGATCCTCGATCGGCTCATCAACCAAAAGGTGCCGAACGTCATCGCTCTCAGCGCGGACTGGACGCGGGTCCGCCGCGGGCTCGGCGGGCAGTTGCCGCGGATGTTCTCCGAGCTGGGAACAGCCGAAACGCCCACTGGCGCCATAGATTCGGAATCGCCCCTCCTCGAGTTGCTCTCGGCATGCCCGGAGGCTGACAGGCTCGGCGTGGTCGCACGCCAGGTTCGCCAAGTCGTCTCCGCCGTCTTCGATCTCGCCGTCACCGAGATCGGATCCGACGACGCCCTCGACGACCTCGGCCTGGACTCGATGATGGCGATGGATTTCAGGGCCAGGATCAACGCGCTGTTCGCCATCGATCTGCCCGTGCTGGAACTGCTCAAGGGCGTCAGCGTCAATTCAGTGGCCGGTCGCATACTCGCTGAGCTCCAACCGGCCGGTGCGGATGCGCCGCCTGCGATCGCCCAACAGCGACCAGAGCCGACGCCGGCCGACGACGTCGACCGACTGATCGAACAGTTATCGGATGCCGACCTCCGAGCAGTGCTGGCCGAGCTCGAAATGCCCGAGCAGGGGCGATGACTCACAATCACCCGTCCGCTGTTCACGTGCGAGGGCTGTCGAAGGCCTACGGGCAGCGACAGGCGGTGTGCAATATCGACTTCGACGTCGGCTATGGCGAGATTTTCGCGATCCTCGGGCCCAACGGTGCGGGTAAGTCAACGACCATCGAAATCCTCGAGGGGCATCGGCAACGCGATTCCGGACAGGCCCGGGTACTGGGCGAAGACCCCGGCACCGCGGGCCGTAGCTGGCGCGCCAAGATCGGCATAGTGCTGCAGGAAGCCAGCGACGCCGGGATGCTCACCGTGTCGGAAACCGTGCGCATGTTCACCAAATCCTATGGGAGGGCCCGAGATCCCGAGGACGTGCTGGGCCTCGTCGGGCTCACCTCCGCATCGGAGTTGAAAGTCAGGACGCTGTCCGGCGGGCAGCGCCGTCGGCTCGACGTCGCTCTGGGCATCATCGGCATGCCCGAACTGCTCTTCCTGGACGAGCCGACAACGGGATTCGATCCGGACGCCAGACGCAAATTCTGGGACCTCATCAGGCTGCTGGCGGCCGATGGCACGACCATCCTCCTGACTACGCACTACCTGGACGAAGCCGCCGCCCTGGCCGATCGGGTCGCCGTCCTGGCGGGCGGCGAGGTGGTGGCCATCGACTCGCCGCCGAAACTCATCGAATACGTGAACTCGGCCGCGACGGTCCGCTGGATGGAGGGAGAGCAGGTCCACGTGGAGGAGACCGATCACCCGACCGAATTGATCAGGCAGCGGTCGAAAGACGGGACGGAACTGGCTCAGCTGACAGTCTCTCGACCGACGCTCGAAGACGCTTATCTGCATCTGATCGGCCACGCACGATGAACATCGGTCAGGTGCAGAGTTCCCCGCCGCGGCGACACCGCGCAATCGAGTCGGAGTCGCCGCTCCCCACTCCGCTCCGCATCGGGTTGTCGCGGGTCGTCCCCGAGTTGAAGATGTTCTACCGCCGGCCTGAACAAGTGGTCCTGACCTTCTCGATGCCCGCCGTGATCGGCATATTGCTCGGTTCGATCTTCTCGACGAAACTGCCGCACAGCGATACCAGCACGGGCGCCGTGATCGCGGCAAGCATCCTCGCCTACGGCATTCTCTCCACATCCTTCATCAACCTCGGCATAAGCATCGCATCCGACCGCGACACCGGCGCCTTGCGGCGACTTCGTGGGACGCCGACGACCGCGACCTCGTACTTCATCGGGAAGATCGTTCTGGTCGCCGCCGCCAGTCTCGCCGAGGCCGTCGTTCTCCTGTCGGTGGGCGTCCTCGTGTTCAAACTCCATCTACCTACCGACGCTTTCGGATGGTTCACGCTCACCTGGGTCTTCGTCCTCGGAATCCTCAGTTGTTCGTTGCTGGGTATCTTCGTCAGCAACTTGGCGAGCAACGCGGTTTCCGCCGCGGTCATCACCAACGGCCCGGCGGTCGCCTTGCAGTTCGTTTCGGGCACCTACGTGCCGCTCATCGCCTTGCCCGGGTGGATGTTGACACTGGGTTCGTTGTTCCCCGTCAAGTGGATGGCGCAGGGATTCCGGTCGGTCCTGTTACCGCCTGACATGGCCGCCTTCGAGCCGGCCGGCAGCTGGGAACACTGGCAAACATTCTTCGTGCTGACGGCGTGGACTATCGGTGGGCTGATCGCCTGCCTCCGGGTGTTCCGGTGGTCGGACACCCGATAACGCGATCGGACCGGCGGAATCCTGATCGCGCAGACCGGTGCGCCGCTCGATCAGCGGATCGCGGCGGTTCGGTTCCGGGGAAAGGCCTTTTGACCATGCGTGCCGTGACTTGTGGCCGCTGACCGAGCCGGGCGGTGCTCCTAGGGTTGGCTGGGTGAGTTCTACAGCCGTTACTGCGACCGCCGTCGCCGTTTTCGTCGCTCTGGGGTTGCTGGCCGCCTCGATCCGGATTGTCCAGCAGTATCAGCGCGGCGTGCACTTCCGCCTGGGCCGGGTGATCGGCGTCCGCGAACCCGGGCTCCGGTTCATCATCCCGGTGATCGATCGGCTGTGGCGGGTGTCTATGCGCATCGTGACCATGCCGATCCAGTCGCAGGGCATCATCACCCGCGACAACGTCAGCGTCGACATCGCCGCGGTGGCCTACTTCCGCGTCGTCGACGCCCGCAAGTCCGTCGTCGTCATCGAGAACGTCAACGCCGCCATCAACCAGATCGCCCAGACGACCTTGCGCAACGTCGTCGGGCAGCACTCCCTCGACGAGGTGCTCGCCAAGACGGAGAAGATCAACGGCAGCATCCGCCAGATCCTGGACACCACCACCGTCGAATGGGGCGTCGAGGTCACCCTGGTGGAGCTCAAGGACATCCAGCTGCCCGACAGCATGAAGCGCGCGATGGCGCGCGAGGCCGAAGCCGAGCGGGAGAAGCGCGCCAAAATCATTGCCGCCGAAGGGGAAGCGCGCGCGGCCGCGGCGCTGGGCGAGGCGTCCGACACCATGATGCGCCACCCACTGGCCCTGCAACTGCGGAACCTGCAGACTCTGCTGGAGCTTGGGGTCGAGAAGAACACGACCATCGTGTTCCCCGCGCCGCTGATGAACGCGATCGGGGAGCTCACCGGCTTCCTGACCCGGGAGGCGAGTGCCGCCAAACCCGCCGTGCCGAGCGAGCTTTCACACGTCTGACCCGAAGTGATATCGCAGGCCGCGCCCGAGCCGGTCGGCCGACGCGGGATCAGGAAAAGGTTGTCTGCGCGCAGGTGCTGGGTGAGGTGATGTTCACCCCGCCGTAGACCACCTGGATGTGGGTGCAGGTGATGACGTTGATGTCGGTCTTCGGCTGGCCGGTCTGCCAGTCGGTCGAGTCGATGCGTCCGCTGGTCTGGTACTTGTCCGGTGGGCCGCCGCCGAAGTACACGGTGGTGACCTCGTCGTTGCCCATCGCCTTGTGGACCCGTTCGTACTGACCATTTGCGTGCGCGTCCAGGTAGGCCAATCGGTTCGACGACCGGATCTCGGTGGTCTGCCGGGCCCACAGGTCGTTCGGGAATCCGGTGACTCCGTCGGGGGTCTGCATGTCGGCGCCGGCGGTGAAGTTGCAGAAGCCGCCGGACTTGAAGCACTCCAGGGTCATGTGCGTCTCCAGCTGGTTGGGGCCGTCCAGCGGGAACAGGGTGGTGGCGGTGTTGCTCGCCGCCGAAGCGGACGGAGGAGGCAGGACCGCCAGCACCGCTCCGACGACCGCAAATCCCGGCAACAGCCGCTTCATCGGCGCCCCCTTCCGGTTCGCTACGCGACTACTCGTCGTAGGTGACTTCTACCGAATCAGATTCCGGGCGAGATTGACAGGCCAAAATCAGGCCTTCGTCGAGATCCTGTTGTTCCAGGACGTCGTTGACCTCCATGTCGACCTTGCCCTTGCGCAGGGTGCAGGCGCACGCGCCGCAATGGCCCTCGCGGCAGGAGAACGGCGCGTCGAGACCCTTCGCGAGCAACACGTCGAGCAGCTTGGCGTGGCGCGGCCACGACACGGTGTGCGTTTCGCCGTCCAGCTCCACGATCGCGGTGGCCGGCGGCTGGTCCCCTTCGGCGGTGTCGTCGATCTTGACCGCCGCGAACGGGTCCGACTCCAGCGACTTGAACACCTCGATATGCACCTGCGCGGCAGGAACTTTCAGGCCCTCCAGCGCTACGCGTGCCGCCTCCATGAAAGGGCCCGGGCCGCAGACGAAGACGGGCCGGTCGGTGAAGGGCGCGGCCAGCTTGCCCAGCGCGCCCGCACTGGGCAACCCCTGCAGCGATTCCAGCCAGTGCAACACCGTGAGGCGGTCGGGATACTTCGCCGACAGCTCGCGCAGCGCGTCGGCGAAGATGACCGAGCGGTCGTCGCGGTTGGCGTAGAGCAGCGTCACCTGCCCGCTGCCCTCGGCGAGCGCCGACTTGCAGATCGACATGATCGGGGTGATCCCGCTGCCGGCCGCCATCAGCAGGAAGTCGTCGTCGAGCGTCTTGGGCACGAAGTTGCCCGACGGCGCCAGCACGTGGATCCGCATGCCCGCGTGCGCGTGGTCGCACAGCCAATTCGACGCGTAGCCCTCCGCGGTCCGTTTCACCGTGACGGTGAGCGCGTCGTCGGTGAACGGCGAACTGCACAGCGAGTAGCAGCGCGCCACCGAGCCGGTGCGCTCACTGGGAACGCGCAACGTCAGGAACTGCCCGGGGGCGTAGCGCAGCCGCTCCGGCGGGATGGCCGGATCGCCGGGCGCGTCGGGCACCGCGAACACCAGTGAGCGCGCCTCGTCGGTTTCCGCGATGACCTCGGCGATCTGCAGCTCCAGGACGTGGTCGCCGAGCGGCTCGTCGGGAATCGCTTCCGTCACGACCCGTCCTCCCTTTCCTCGCAACTAGAACATGTTATAGAAAACCGGATTCGCACCGCTACCAGCCGCAGGAATACCCTGCTCGACACGAATCGGAACGTGTTCTAGTCTTCTGGGTAAGTCCGCACTCCCGGGGAGGCAAACTACGTGACGTCCATTCAACAGCGTGACGCGCAGTCGGTGTTAGCTGCCATCGACGATCTACTGCCGCGGATTGCCGGGCGTGCCCAGGCGACGGAGGATCTGCGCCGGCTGCCCGACGAGACCGTTCAGGAACTCGAGGAGGTCGGGTTCTTCACCCTTTTGCAGCCCGAGCAGTGGGGTGGGCTGCAGTGCGACCCCGCGCTGTTCTACGAGGCCGTCCGCCGGCTGGCCAGCGCCTGCGGCTCCACCGGCTGGGTGAGCTCGATCATCGGCGTGCACAACTGGCACCTGGCGCTGTTCGACCAGCGGGCCCAGGAGGAGGTCTGGGGCGAGGACCCCAAGACCCGGATCTCGTCGTCGTACGCGCCGATGGGCGCGGGAGTGGTGACCGACGGCGGCTACCTGGTCAACGGTTCGTGGAACTGGTCCTCGGGCTGTGACCACGCGACGTGGACGTTCGTGGGCGGCCCGGTCATCAAGGACGGCAGGCCCGTCGACTTCGGCAGCTTCCTCATCCCGCGCAGCGAGTACCGCATCGACGACGTGTGGCACGTGGTCGGCCTGCGCGGCACGGGCAGCAACACGCTGGTCGTCAAGGACGTGTTCGTGCCCCGGCACCGCTTCCTGTCGTACAAGGCGATGAACGACGGCACGGCCGGCGGATACGAGACCAACAGCGCGCCGGTTTACAAGATGCCTTGGGGCACAATGCATCCCACCACCATCTCGGCGCCGATCGTCGGCATGGCCTACGGCGCGTACGCCGCTCACGTCGAGCACCAGGGCAAGCGGGTGCGCGCGGCGTTCGCCGGCGAGAAGGCCAAGGATGACCCGTTCGCCAAGGTCCGCATCGCCGAGGCGGCCAGTGACATCGACGCCGCGTGGCGACAACTCAGCGGCAACGTCGCCGACGAGTACGCGCTGCTGTCCGCCGGCAAGGACATCCCGTTCGAGCTGCGCGCCCGCGCCCGGCGCGACCAGGTGCGCGCCACCGGCCGGTCCATCGCCGCCATCGACCGTCTTTTCGAGGCGTCCGGCGCCACCGCGTTGGCCAACGACCAACCGGTGCAACGGTTTTGGCGCGACGCGCACGCCGGCCGCGTGCACGCGGCCAACGACCCCGAGCGCGCCTACGTGATCTTCGGGAACAACGAGTTCGGGTTGCCGCCCGGCGACACGATGGTCTGATGCCCACTGCCACGGGGGAGCTCACGTTCGAGTCGACCTCGCGCTTCGTCGACGTGGACGTGGACGGCCCGCTCAAGCTGCACTACCACGAGGCGGGTGCCGGCAGCGACCAGACCGTGGTGCTGCTGCACGGAGGGGGTCCGGGCGCGTCGAGCTGGACGAACTTCTCGCGCAACATCGCGGTGCTGGCCGAGCGCTTTCACGTGCTGGCCGTCGACCAGCCCGGCTACGGACATTCCGACAAGCGGGCGGAGCACGGGCAGTTCAACCGCTACGCCGCGCGGGCGCTCAAGGGGCTCTTCGATCAGCTGGGCCTGGGACGCGTCCCGCTGGTGGGCAATTCGCTGGGCGGGGGCACCGCCGTGCGGTTCGCCCTCGACTACCCCGAGCGGGCCGGGCGTCTGGTGTTGATGGGCCCCGGCGGCCTGAGCGTGAACCTGTTCGCGCCCGACCCGACCGAGGGCGTCAAGCGGCTGGGCAAGTTCTCCGCCGAACCGACCCGGCAGAACCTCGAGGCCTTCCTGCGCGTGATGGTCTACGACCAGAAACTGATCACCTCCGAGCTGATCGATCAGCGCTTCGAGCTGGCCGGCACGCCGGAGTCGCTGACGGCGACGAGGGCGATGGGAATGTCGTTCGCGGGGGCCGACTTCGAACAGGGCATGATGTGGCGCGAGGTGTACAAGCTGCGCCAGCCGGTGCTGCTGATCTGGGGGCGTGAGGACCGGGTCAACCCGCTGGACGGCGCGCTGGTGGCGCTCAAGACCATCCCGCGTGCGCAGCTGCACGTCTTCGGGCAATGCGGGCACTGGGCGCAGGTGGAGAAGTTCGACGAGTTCAACAAGCTGACCATCGATTTTCTTGGAGGCATGCGATGAGTATCCGGTCGCTGGGCTATCTGCGCATCGAGGCCACCGACATGGCGGCCTGGCGCGAGTTCGGCCTGAAAGTGCTCGGCATGGTCGAGGGCTCACCTGGCTCACAAGGCAGCACCGAGGGTGCCCTGTATCTGCGGATGGACGATTTCCCGGCCCGGCTGGTCATCGTTCCCGGCGAGCAGGACCGCCTCTCCGAGGCCGGCTGGGAATGCGCGAACGCGCAAGGCCTGCAAGAGATCCGAAATCGGCTCGATGTGGAGGGCACGCCGTACAAGGAGGCCACCGCGGCCGAGCTGGCGGACCGCCGGGTGGACGAGATGATCCGGTTCTCCGACCCGTCGGGCAACTGCCTGGAGGTCTTTCACGGCGCCGCCCTGGAACACCGCCGGGTGGTCAGCCCGTACGGGCACAAGTTCGTCACCGGCGAGCAGGGCCTGGGACACGTGGTGCTGACCACGCGCGACGACGACGAGACGCTGCACTTCTACCGCGACGTGCTCGGCTTCAAGCTGCGCGACTCGATGCGCCTGCCGCCGCAGGTGGTGGGCCGGCCCGCCGACGGGGCGCCGGTCTGGCTGCGGTTTTTGGGCTGCAACCCGCGCCATCACAGCCTCGCCTTCATGCCCGGCCAGACGCCCAGCGGCATCGTCCACCTGATGGTCGAGGTCGAAGAAGCCGACGACGTCGGGCTGTGCCTGGACCGGGCGCTGCGCCGTAAGGTGCCGATGTCGGCCACCCTGGGCCGTCACGTCAACGACCTGATGCTGTCGTTCTACATGAAGACGCCCGGCGGCTTCGACGTCGAGTTCGGTTGTGAGGGAAGGAAAGTCGACGACGACGACTGGATCGCCCGGGAGAGCACCGCGGTGAGCCTGTGGGGTCATGACTTCACGGTCGGCTTCCGCGCCTAACCTGGAAGCCATGTCAGGTCAGATCGATCCGCGGGCCTTCCGGCAGGTGCTGGGTCAGTTCTGCACCGGGATCACCATCATCACCACCGTGCACGACGAGGTGCCGGTCGGCTTCGCCTGCCAGTCGTTCGCGGCGCTGTCGCTCGACCCGCCGCTGGTGCTGTTCTGCCCCACCAAGGTGTCGCGGTCGTGGCAGGCCATCCAGGCCACCGGCCGGTTCTGCGTGAACGTGCTGAGGGAGAAGCAGAAGGACGTGTCGGCTCGGTTTGGCTCGAAGGAGCCTGACAAGTTCGCCGGAATCGACTGGCATCCTTCGGAATTGGGTTCGCCGATCATCGACGGGTCGCTCGCCTACATCGACTGCACGGTGGCCTCGGTGCACGAGGGCGGGGACCACTTCGTGGTGTTCGGTGCGGTCCAGTCCCTGTCGGAGGCCCCCAGGATCAAGCCCCGGCCGCTGCTGTTCTACCGCGGCGACTACACCGGCATCGAACCCGACAAGACCACGCCGGCCCAGTGGCGCGACGACCTGGAGGCGTTCCTCACCACGACCACCCAGGACACCTGGCTGTAGCGACGCGCCCGGCGTCCGGCCGATGTTTGACGGCCACCGGCTTCCGGGAATGCGTGACCTCATGCGCTCACCGGCCACCCGAGCGTTGGTCGACTATCTCAACGCCCAGATCGAGCAGATCGAACACGGCGATGCGGAACTGCGTGACGGGGAAACCCCGGAGACCATACACGACACCCGCGTCGCGACGCGACGCATCAGAAGCACTCTGCGCGTCTTCGCCACGGTCCTCGACGGGCCGGCGGTAGGCGACATGGACGGCGAACTGAAGTGGTTCGCCGCGCTGCTCGGCGACGTCCGCGATTGCCAGGTTCAGCAGCGCCGATTCAGCGAGGCGCTGGACGCGATGCCCGAGGAGCTGATCCTGGGTCCCGTCCGTTCACGGATCCGCGCCGATCTGCAGGCGATCGAGCTTCCCGCCCGCGCCCGGCTCAGCGAGGCCATGGAGTCCGACCGCTACCGCGCGTTGCTGGCGGCGCTGCGCGATTGGCGCGACGCGCCGCCCGTCGACCAACCGATCTCCGTCGAGGCGCTGCGCAAGCCGGCCCGCAAGGCGCAACTCAAGGCGGATCGGCGGCTGGCCGCGGCGCTCGCGTCCGGTGACGACGTCATGCTGCACAAGGCCCGCAAGGCCGCCAAGCGCGCCCGCTACGCCGCCGAACTGCGCAAACACCTGAACAAGGGGGCCAAGCGCACCGTCCGGCACTACAAGCAGATTCAAAGCCTGCTCGGTGACCACCAGGACACCGTCGTCGCCGCGGATGCGCTTCGGCAGATGGCGGTGACGGCGGGGACGACGGTCGGGGAGAACGGCTTCAGCTACGGCATGTTGTATGCGCGCGAGCAACAGATCGCCCGGCAATGCTGGGAAGACGCCTTGCAGCTTGTGTGAGGGACGCACACCCGATGGCCCGCATGAGGGGGGCGGGCCATCGGGTGTGCCCGGGCTTGTTCAGCTTGATGCCGGCCGGTGCGGGCGGGCGTGCTCTGTTCCGGCCACCGGGTCGTGCGGCGTGTCGCCGAGCGAGCCGTCACGACGCTCGGCGGTCGCCTCGCCCGACTCCGTGACGTTCGGGTCGAGGCTGTCGGCCCGCTTCCAGTGATCCTCGAGTTGCTCACGCGACGCGGCCACGTCGCGCTGATGGGTCGACGCCCGCTCCTGCAGCCGCGCGGCCTCGGCGGCCTTGGCTTCGGCCTCTGCCTGCGCGGCCCGCGCCCGGGCGGCCGTTTCGTCGGCGAGCGTTTGGCGCCGCTCGACGCGGGACGACTCCAGCTTCGCCTGTTCGCGAATCTCCTCGGCCTGCCGTTGGCGGCGTCGACGCGACGCCTTGCTCGCCGCGAAAATCACCGCTGCGATCACCAGGACCGCCACGATCGCGGCGATCACAATCCAAACAGTGCTGCTCATAGGGGGCTCCGTACGTTTCGTGGGTGTGTGCTGCAGCCCGTCCGTACCGGTTTCCCCATATTCGACAGATATAAAACAAGGATTGGCTCAGCAGGTGCGCCGCTACCTGAAATCGAGCGCCTCGACCGTCGCGATGGGCCCTTCGTGGGTCGGCCGGTCAGCGCCGCCGATGCAGTAAACCGTGTTACCCACCGTCGCCACCACCTCGGCGTGACGCGCGGTCGGCATCGGGGCGATCGTGCTCCACTTGCCGGCGGAGATGTCGTACATCTCGACCACGTCGAGCACCATCGTCGGCTCCTCGCCGCCCACCACGACGATCCGGCCATCGATGTACGTGGCGCCATAGCTTCCCCGCGGCGTCGGCATGCCCACCAGCTTCGTCCCGATGAATGGCCGGTTACTGGCTGTCATGCCGACGCGCAAAATGTTGACGATGTTCGGATGTCCGGACAGGACGCCCATCGCATAGCCCTCGCGCAGGAAACATTCGCGGCTGTCCTCGTCGATGTGGGACGGCAGCACCTTTACCGCGACGCTTCTGCCCAGTGCCGTCTCGTAACAGCAGTAGATGACGCCGGCGCCGCCCCTGGCCACCTGACGTGCCTCCTCGAAACCGGCGGCCGCCAACTCCGCGGCGATTCCGCCGGATACCGACGCCACGCCGTCGGACCTGGGTTCTTCGGGCATTCCCCGGCGCTTGACCTCCGGTCCATGAAGCTCAGAGAGCTCAAGAGTAACGCTCGGGACCTCCCGGGGATATCTTTCGGCGCGCTTCGTTATCAAGCGATTTGGCAACGGCGGTCGGGGCGCAATGGGGCCAGAATGGCGGTATGACGCTGGACCTGAACGGCTACTTCGACCGCATCGACTTCCGCGGCGCCCCCGAGCCGACCCTTGACGTGTTACAGCACCTGATGACCGCCCACACGCACTCGATCCCGTTCGAGAACCTCGATCCGCTGATGGGGATGCCGGTCGAAGACTTCAGCCCAGAGGCCTTGACCGACAAGCTGGTTCACCGGCGCCGGGGCGGCTATTGCTACGAGCAGAACGGGCTCATGGGTTACGTGCTTTCCGAAATCGGCTTCCGCGCGCGACGATTGGCCGGCCGGGTGGTCTGGATGCGCCCGCCCGACGCACCGTTGCCGGCGCAGACGCACACGGTGTTGGCGGTGACGTTTCCCGGGTCGCAGGGGTCATATCTCGTCGACGTCGGCTTCGGCGGCCAGACACCGACCTCTCCCCTGCGCCTCGAAACCGGCAGCGTCCAGCAAACGACGCGCGAGCCGTACCGGCTGGAAGACCGTCGCGACGGGCTGGTTCTGCAGACCCTCATCCACGACCGGTGGGTGCCGCTCTACGAATTCACCACACGGACTCAGCCGGACGTCGATCTGAAGGTGGGCAGCTGGTTCGCCTCCACCCACCCCTCGTCGGACTTCGTGACCGGGCTGATGGCCGCGCGAGTCAGCGAGGACGCCCGATTGAACCTGGCCGGCCGCGACCTCACCATCCACCGCGCCGACGGCAGCGAGAAAATCCGGCTGGCGGACGCCGCCGCCGTCGTGGACACCCTCGTCGAACGGTTCGGGGTCAACGTGGCGGATGTCGGCGAGCGCGGTGCGCTGGAGGCCCGCCTGGACCGGGTCCTCGCCGCCTAATCCGCACGTCATGCGACGTGACGACCGCCATACCGTGGTAAATGCGGCGAATTATAAGAAGGTCTATTAATCTGTCCCGACGTGAGTCGGGATCACGGGTCAACCAATATCGTCAGAGCCGCCTCGGAGAGCGTAGCCGCTGACGGCGCCCCCGTCGCCAGGATCGTGGTGCCCGAGGGCGTGACGTTGACCTCGAATTTCGATCTCAATCGTGCCCAGCTCGGAGACAGCCCGGCTTACCGCTTCCTCGACTACTCGCACGACCAGGACGGCCGGGTCGTCGAGCTCACGTGGAACGAGCTGTGGTCGCGGGTCTGCGCGATCGGTTCCCGCCTGCAGCAGGTCACCCAACCGGGGGATCGGGTGGCGATCCTGGCACCACAGGGGCTCGATTATGTGGCGGGTTTCTTCGCCGCCATCCATGCGGGCAATGTCGCGATTCCGCTCTTTGCGCCGACCTTGGCCGGGCACGGCGAGCGGTTGGCGGCGGTGCTGGCCGACGGGCGGCCGGCGGCCGTCTTGACGACGACGGCGGCGGCCGAATCGGTGCGGACGTTCATCCGGACTCTGCCCCCGCACGCGCGGCCGCGGATGATCGCCGTGGATGCGGTGCCCGCAACGCTCGCCGCCACCTTCACCGACCCGATCCGCGACACCGACGATCTCGCGTATCTGCAGTACACGTCCGGATCGACGCGCACGCCGGCCGGGGTGGAGATCACGCATCGCGCCGTGTACACCAACGCGATGCAGATGATCCTGCACGGCGGGCTGAACACCGACGTCCAGTGCGTGAGCTGGCTGCCGCTGTATCACGACATGGGATTGATGATGATCGTGTTCACGGCCTATTTCGGAGCGCACGTCACGCTCATGGATCCCATGGCGTTCCTTCGCCGGCCCTACCGATGGATCAAGCAACTGGGCATCGCGGCGACCCGCGGCCGGACAATGGCCGCGGCGCCGAACTTCGCCTTCGAGTTGACGGCGCAGCGCGGCCTGCCTCCCAGGGGGGACGACCTCGACCTCAGCAACGTGGTGTGCCTGCTCAACGGGTCGGAGCCGGTGAGCATGTCGGCGATCGAGCAGTTCACGAAAGCGTTCGCCCCGTACGGCCTGCCGGCGACGGTGGTCAAGCCGTCCTACGGGATGGCCGAGGCGACGCTGTCGGTCGCCAGCATCGCCTCGGACGCCGCGGCGAGCGCGATCTTCCTCGACCGTGAACAACTCGGCGCGGGTCGCGCGGTGGTCGTCGACCCGTCGGCGTCGGGGGCGCTCTCCCTTGTTTCTTGCGGCCAGCCGATCCTCGAACAGTGGGCGGTGATCGCCGACCCAGACGGCGCGGAGGTGCCCGACGGCACAGTGGGCGAGATCTGGTTGCACGGAAACAATGTCGGCCGAGGGTATTTCGGCCGCGAGGAAGAGACGCGACGCGTGTTCGGCAACAAGCTGCGGTCCCGGCTGGACGTGGGCAGCCACGCCGAGGGCGCTCCCGACAACGGGTCTTGGCTGGCGACCGGCGACCTCGGCGTCTACGTCGACGGTGAGTTGTACCTGACGGGCCGGATCAAGGACCTGATCATCATCGACGGCCGCAATCACTACCCGCATGACATCGAAACCACCGTCAGCGAAGCTTCGCCGGCGATCCGCACCGGCTACGTCGCCGCGTTTTCCGTTCCAGCCGAGGCGGTTTCATCTCTTCCCGGGAGCAGCGGCTCCGGTGAGCAGGTGGTCGTCGTCGCCGAGCGCGCCGCCGGCGCCGGCCGCGATCTGGGGCCGATCGCCGAGACGGTGCGGGCGGCGATCTCGCGGCATCATCAGATCCGTGTCGCCGATGTGCGCCTCGTGGCCGCCGGCGCCATCCCCCGCACGACGAGCGGCAAGCTTGCCCGCAACGCCTGCCGTGCCGAGTACCTCGAGGGACGGTTCAACCGCTGACCGGCAGCCAGGCGCCCATCCGGCGCAGGGCCTCCTCGATGTCGCTCGTGGGCCCGGCGAACGACAGCCGGACGAACGAGTGGCCCCGCGCGGTGTCGAAGTCGATGCCGGGCGCGATGGCAACGCCGGTGTCGTTCAGCAATTTTGAGCAGAACCCCAGCGAATCGCCGGTGAATTCCGAGACGTCGGCGTACACGTAGAACGCGCCGTCGGTGGGCGCGAGCCGGTCGAGGCCGATCGCACGCAGCCCGTCCAGCAGCAGCGAGCGGTTGACGCTGTAGTGGCGCAGATTGCCGTCGGCTTCCGCGGCCGCCGCCGGGGTGAACGCCGCGACCGCGGCGAGCTGCGACAGCACCGGCGGGCAGATGGTGAAGTTGCCGGTGAGGCAATCCACCGCCCGGCGCAGCTCGCTCGGCACCAGCAGCCAGCCGAGCCGCCAGCCCGTCATCGCGTAATACTTCGAAAAGCTGTTGACCACCACGGCGTCTCGTGACGTCTGCCAGGCGCAGCTGGTCTGCGGGGCCCCGTCGTAGACCAGTCCGTGGTAGACCTCGTCGCTGATCAACCGCACTCCGGAGGCCTCGCACCAGGAGGCGATCGCGGCCAGCTCGGCGGGCGGGATGACCGTCCCGGTGGGATTGGCGGGGCTGGCGACGATGACGCCCTGCACCGGCGGGTCCAGCTCGGCGAGCATCCGCGCGGTGGGCTGGAATCGGGTCTCCGGCCCGCAGGGGATGTCCACCACCTGACATCCCAACGCCGAGAGGATGTTTCGGTAGCACGGGTAGCCGGGGCTGGCCAGCGCCACCCGGTCGCCCACGTCGAAGCACGCCAGGAAGGCGAGCAGGAACCCGCCGGACGAGCCCGTGGTCACGACGACCGCGTCGGGTTCCACGTCGATGCCGTGCTTGCGCCGGTAGTCCGCCGCTATCGCGGAGCGCAGCTCCGGAATGCCCAGCGCCACGGTGTAACCCAGCTGGTTGAGGTGTAGCGCGGAGGCCGCGGCCGCGCGCACCGGCTCGGGCGCGCCGACGCTGGGCTGGCCCGCCGACAGGTTGACCAGGTCGCCGTGGCTGCGCTGGCGCTCCGCGGCGGCCAGCCAGACATCCATCACATAAAACGGCGGGATGCCGGCGCGCAGTGCGACGTGCCCGTTCACGGTGCCAGGAGCACCTGGGATTCGAGCTGGCGCAACAGCTCTCGCGGCGAGCCGAGCAGTTGCGCGCTGCCGTGTGCGCGCTTGAAATACAGGTGCATGTCGTGCTCCCAGGTGATCGCGATGCCACCATGCAGCTGAATCCCCTCGGCCGCAACGGCGTTCAGGGCCTCGGTCGCGGCAAGGCGGGCGGTGGCGGCGTTGGTGGGAGTGGGGTCGTCGCACGCGTCGGACACCACAGCCTTGGCCGCGGCGACGGCGACATACAGATCGGCCATCCGGTGCTTGAGCGCCTGGAAGCTGCCGATCGGGCGGCCGAATTGCACCCGGTTCTTGGTGTATTCGACGGTCAGCTCCAGGCAGCGTTCGGCGGCGCCGATCTGCTCGGCCGCCAGCAGGATGGCCGCGACGTCTGCGATGCCCGGGTCGGGGCCGATCGGCGTGATCTCGGCGCCCTCGTCGGGCCGCAGCCGGGCCAGGCGCCGGGTGGGGTCCATCGTCGCCACCGGCTGCGCGGTGAAGCGTGTCCACCTGCTGATCTCACCGCCCTGGCCGTCGGGCGCGGCGATCACGACGTCGGCGATGTCGCCGTTGACCACGTAATCGGCGTCGAGCACCAGCGCGCCGATCGCACCGCCCTCGGCGAGCCCGGCCAGAGTCTCGGCGTCGGGCTCTGCCGCGGCGAGCAACGCCAGTTCCGCCAGCGTGGTGCCCAGCAGCGGCGACGGCACCAGGGCCCGGCCCAGTTCCTGCAGAACCGTTGCAGCGTCGGCCAATTCGCCGCCCGCGCCGCCCAGCTCCTCGGGGATCACCAGCGCGGCGGCGCCTACCTGCTCACAGAGCAACCGCCACAGCGATTCGTCGTAGCCGCGCTCGGACACCATCGCGGCGCGCACCGCCGCCGGGTCCGCGTGCTTGGCCACCAGGGCCGCCACGGTCTCGCGCAGCAGCTGACGTTCTTCACTCATAGCGCCTCCAGCACTCGGCGCCGATGCGCCTCGGGCGTGCCCCAGGCCGAGCGTAGCGCCTGCACCCGCAGCAGCCACAGCGACAGGTCGTGTTCCTGGGTGAAGCCGATCGCGCCGTGGGTCTGCAGCGACGCGCGCGCCGCCACCAGGGCCGCCTCGGACGCGGCGGCCTTGGCCGCGCTGACGTCGCGCGGCTCGAGCGACAGGGCCGCGCCGTACACCAGGGGGCGGGCCAGCTCGATCGCGATGTGCACGTCGGCCAGCTTGTGCTTGATCGCCTGGTAGGAACCGATCACCCGGCCGAACTGGCTGCGCTGCTTGGCGTAGTCGACGGCGCCGTCCAGCAGGGCCTCGGCTGCGCCGAGGCATTGCGCCGCGGTCGCCAGTGCGCCGAAAACGTAGGCGCGCTTAACGTCCGCTCGCCAGGTCGCGCCGGTCGCGGTCACGTCGTAGAGGCGCCGGCTGGGGTCGACGGACTCGTGCCGCACGCCCAGAGCGGCTTCGGTGACGCCGTCGTCGGTCGCCAGCAGCACCAGCCCGGCCGCCTCGCCGTCCACCGCGCGCGGTGCGTGCGGCGGGTATGCGACGGTCGCGATGAGCTCGCCGCACGCCAACCCCGCGCTGCGCTCGTCATCAGCCAGCAAAACCGGTGCCACGGCGATGGATTCGGCCACCGGGCCCGGCACGCACCAGCGGCCGAGCCGTTCCAGCGCGACCACCAGGTCGACCGGGTCGGCGCCGATCCCGTCGAATTTCTCCGGCACGGCCAGCGCGGTGACGCCGAGGTCGGCCAGCTGCTCCCACACCTTGCGTCCCGGCGCGGTATCACCCGCCGACCACGCGCGGATGGCGCCCGGCAGGTCCGCAGCGCCCAGCGCCGCGTCGATGCTGGCCGCGAAGTCGCGCTGCTGTTCGTCTGGTGCGAAGTCCATTACCTCTTCTCCCGCGGCAGACCCAGCAGACGTTCCGAGATGATGTTGCGCTGGATTTCGTTGGTGCCGGCGTAGATCGGTCCGCCCAGGGCGAACAGCAGCCCGTCGGTCCACGGCCCGGCGAGCTCCCCGTCGGCCCCCTGGAGGTCGATCGCCGTCTGGTGTATCGCGACGTCGAGATCCGACCAGAACACCTTGGTCACCGACGATTCGGCGCCGAGCTCGCCGCCGGCGGCCAGCCTGGTCACCGTGCCGAACGTCTGCAGGCGGTAGGCCTGCGCCTTGATCCACGCATCGGCGACCCGGTCGGCGAACGCGTCGGGGGAGCCCCGGTCCTTCCAGAGGCGCACCAGTCGTTCCGCCGCCGCCAGGAAGCGGGCGGGGCTGCGCAACGACATGCCGCGCTCGTTGCTCGACGTGCTCATGGCGGCCCGCCAGCCCTCGTTCGGGGTGCCGATGACGTCCTCGTCGGGGACGAAGACGTCGTCGAGGAAGATCTCTCCGAATCCGGTGTCACCGCCGAGCTGGACGATGGGCCGCACGGTCACGCCCCTGGCCTCGAGGTCGAACATCAGGTAGGTCAGGCCGTTGTGCCGCTCGGCCGAGGGATCGGAACGGAACAACCCGAATGCCATCTCGGCGAACGGCGCACGCGAGCTCCAGATCTTCTGGCCGTTGAGCAGCCAGCCGCCGTCGGTCCGGGTGGCCGTGGACCGCAGCGAGGCCAGGTCGCTGCCGGATTCGGGCTCCGACCACGCCTGCGCCCAGATCTGTTCGCCGCTGGCCATTTTCGGCAGGATCCGGTCGAGCTGCTCGGGGGTGCCGTGCGCGAACAGCGTCGGGGCCAGCATGGAGGTGCCGTTGGCGCTGGCCCGTCCGGGCGCCCCGGCGCGGAAGTACTCCTCCTCGAACACCACCCAGTGCAGCAGCGGCGCGTCGCGCCCGCCGTACTTCTTCGGCCAGGTGATGACCGACAGGCCGGCGTCGTACAGGACCTTGTCCCAATGCCGGTGCTGGGCAAAGCCTTCGGCGTTGTCGTAGGACTTCGTCGGGATCTCCGCGGCGTTGGCCGACAGGAAGTCGCGGACTTCTGCCTGGAAGGCCAGCGTGTCGTCGTCCAATTGCAGGTCCATCAGGGCAGCTCCCGCAGTTGTGGTTTGACCACCTTGCCGCCCGGGTTGCGCGGCAACGCGTCGACGAACCGCACCGACCGCGGGGCCTTGAAGTTCGCCAGATGCTCACGGGTGTAGGCGATCACTGACTCTTCGTCGAGGTTGGCACCCGGTCGGGCCACCACGAACGCGCGGCCGACCTCGCCGAGGCGCTCGTCGGGAACGCCGATCACCGCGGCGTCGGCCACGCCCGCCATGCGGGCCAGGACCTGCTCGACCTCGGCGGGGTAGACGTTGAATCCGCCGCAGATGTACATGTCCTTGAGCCGGTCGGTGATGCGCAGGTTGCCGGCCTCGTCCACGGCGCCGATGTCGCCGGTGTGCAGCCAGCCGTCGGCGTCGATCGCGGCAGCCGTCGCCTCCGGGTCGTCGAGGTAGCCCAGCATCACGTTCGGGCCGCGCAGCAGCACCTCACCCGCCTCGCCGGAATCACTTGAGGCGATGCGCAATTCGAAGTCGGCGAAGGGCCGTCCGCAGGTGGTGGCGACGGTGACCGCGTCGTCGTCGGCGCGGCACATGGTGCCCATGCCGTTGGCTTCCGTCAGCCCGTAGGCCGTCAGCACGATGTCGATGTCGAGTTCGGTTTGCATGCGTTCGACCAATACGACAGGAACGGTGGCCGCGCCCGTCACCGCGAACCGCAGCGAGCTCAGGTCGTAGTCCTTGCGCGCGGGATGGTCCAGCAGAGTCTGGTAGATGGTGGGCGGTCCGGGCAGCACGGTGATGCGGTGTTGCTCGATCGCCTGCAGAGCACGCAGCGGGTCGAAGGTCAGGTGCGGGATCAGCGTCGCGCCGGTCTGCAGGCAGGCCAAAATGCCCGCCTTGTAACCGAAGTTGTGGAAGAACGGGTTGATGCACAGGTAGCGGTCGTCGCTGGTGATCTTGCCGTTGGCCGCCCACGACGCCGAGGCCGACAGCGACTGCCGATGGGCACACAGCACGCCTTTGCTGCGGCCCGTCGTGCCGGAGGTGAACAGGATGTCGCTGACGTCGTCGGGGGTGACGGCGGCGGCGCGGGCAGAGACCGCGTCGAGGTCTGTGCCCCGCGCGATGAAGTCTTCCCACGTTCCGTCGTCGGTCTCGATCGGAATGCGCACCACGTGCCGCAGCGCCGGCAGGGCCCCGCGGTCGAGGCCGGTGGCGCGATCGTTGCCGAGGAACCGACCCATCGCGAACAACACCGGCGCGCCGGTGCGCGCCAGGATGTCGCCGGCCTCTTCGGCGGTGTAGCGGGTGTTCAACGGCACCATGGCGGCCCCGGCGTGGTGGATGGCGAGGCAGGCGACCACCCAGTGCCAGGTGTTGGGCGACCAGATCGCGACCCGGTTTCCGGCCCGGACGCCCAGCGAGATGAGCGCCGCCGCCGCCCGGTGCACCTCATCGCGCAGCGCGGCGGACGTGAAGGACCGCTCCTCGGTGATCAGCGCGTCGTGGTCGGGGAGCTGTTGCGCCAAACGATCGAGCGCCGCGGGCACGGTGCGCGGATCGGTGGTCATCGGGTGCTCCTCTGGGACCGCTCGGGGCCTGATTGCCCGGCTTCTCCACACGCCGCTGCGCGGCGCACATCGTCGGCCCGGGCCACCAAAGCAAGTGCTTGGTAGGTTAGCCTACAGGGCATGCAGGACGTCGAGGAGTTCCGGGCCGAGGTCCGCCAGTGGCTCGCCGACAATCTGGTCGGCGAATTCGCGGCGCTCAAGGGACTCGGCGGGCCGGGACGCGAGCATGAGGCGTTCGAGGAGCGCAGGGCGTGGAACCAGCACCTCGCCAACGCCGGGCTGACCTGCCTGGGCTGGCCGGTCGAGCACGGCGGCCGCGGGCTGTCGACCGCGCACCGGGTGGCGTTCTACGAGGAGTACGCCCGGGCCGACGCGCCGGACAAGGTCAACCACTTCGGCGAGGAGCTGCTGGGGCCGACGCTGATCGCGTTCGGAACCCCCGAGCAGCAGCAGCGCTTCCTGCCGCGCATCCTCGACGTCACCGAACTGTGGTGCCAGGGATATTCGGAGCCGGGCGCCGGCAGCGACCTGGCCAACGTCTCGACGACCGCCGAGCTCGACGGCGACCAATGGGTGATCAACGGCCAGAAGGTGTGGACGTCGCTCGCGCACCTGTCGCAGTGGTGCTTCGTGGTCGCGCGCACCGAGAAGGGCTCCAAGCGGCACGCCGGACTGTCGTACCTGCTGGTGCCGCTGGACCAGCCCGGCGTGCAGGTCCGGCCGATCGTGCAGATCACCGGTACCGCGGAGTTCAACGAGGTGTTCTTCGACGACGCCCGTACCGACGCCTCGATGGTCGTCGGCCAGCCGGGCGACGGTTGGCGCGTCGCGATGGGGACGCTGACCTTCGAGCGCGGCGTCTCCACGCTCGGACAGCAAATCCGTTACGCGCGTGAGCTTTCCAACCTGGCCGAGCTGGCGCAGCGCAACGGCGCCGCCGACGACCCGTTCATCCGCGAGCGGCTGACCCGTGCGTGGACCGGGCTGCGGGCCATGCGGTCGTACGCGCTGGCCACCATGGACGTCGAGCAGCCCGGCCAGGACAACGTGTCGAAGTTGTTGTGGGCCAACTGGCATCGCGCCCTGGGCGAGCTGGCGATGGACGTGATCGGCAAGGCCGGGATGACGCTGACCGACGGGGAGATGGACGAATGGCAGCGGCTGTTCCTGTTCACCCGCGCCGACACCATCTACGGCGGTTCCAACGAGATCCAGCGCAACATCATCGCCGAGCGGGTGCTCGGCTTACCCCGAGAGGTAAAGGGATGACGCTCTCCGAAGCTCCGAAAGAGATTGCCGGACATGGCCTGCTGGAGGGCAAGGTCGTCGTCGTCACCGCTGCGGCGGGAACCGGCATCGGTTCGGCGACCGCCCGCCGGGCGCTGGCGGAGGGGGCCGACGTGGTGATCTCCGACCACCACGAACGACGACTGGGGGAGACCGCCGACGAGCTCGCCGCGCTGGAACTGGGCCGGGTGGAGAAGGTGGTGTGCGACGTGACGTCCACCGCGCAGGTCGACGCGCTGATCGACTCGACGACCGCGCGGATGGGCCGCCTCGACGTACTGGTGAACAACGCCGGCCTGGGCGGGCAGACGCCGGTGGTCGACATGACCGACGACGAATGGGACCGCGTGCTGGACGTCACGCTGACGTCGGTGTTCCGGGCCACCCGCGCGGCGCTGCGGTATTTCCGCGAGGCGTCGCACGGCGGCGTGATCGTCAACAACGCCAGCGTGCTGGGCTGGCGCGCCCAGCACTCGCAGTCGCACTATGCCGCCGCCAAGGCCGGCGTGATGGCGTTAACCCGTTGCAGCGCAATCGAAGCCGCCGAATACGGGGTCAGGATCAACGCGGTGTCGCCCAGCATCGCGCGGCATAAGTTTCTGGACAAGACCACCTCGACCGAACTCTTGGACCAGCTGTCCGCTCGCGAGGCGTTCGGCCGTGCCGCCGAGCCGTGGGAAATCGCCTCCACCATCGCGTTCCTGGCCAGCGACTACTCGAGTTACCTGACCGGAGAGGTGATTTCGGTTTCCAGTCAACACCCGTGACCGGGTTACAGGCGGGCCAGGTTGAAGAGCCCCGCGATGCCGGTGCCGATGTTGAGCAGGCCCGAGTTGGAGCCGCTGACCGTGCCGATGGGGAATATGCCGAGCGGCTGCGTAACGCCCGTATTGAAGAAGCCCGACGAAAAGCCGTCGCTGGCCGTGTTGAAGAAGCCGGAGCTGCCGCCGTTGATCAGGCCGCCAGTGGCACGGTTGTAGAAGCCAGACGTAGCGTCGCCGGTGTTTTCGAAGCCAGAGTTCCCAAAGCCGCTATCGGCATTGCCCGAGTTCCCGGCGCCCGTGTCGAAGTTGCCCGCGTTTCCGAAGCCGGTGTCCCATTGGCCCGCGTTGCCGACGCCCGTTGAGAAAACGCCCGAGTCGACCTGCCCGGCCGGCTCCCGGAAGGCGCTCCCGTCGCCGAGTCACCCCGCTACGGCATCAATTGGCTTGGACAAAAGCTGAGGCTGAACAGCCCGGATATCAAGCTGCCGGCGTTGAGCACACCGGAGTTGAAGCCGGCATCGCCCGGGTCGATGAACCCCGAGATGCCCTGTTTCCGAAGCCGGAACCGTCGCCGTTGACGTTGCCGCCGGTCGATACGTTGTGCAAGTCCCGGGTTCCCGAAGCCCGTGTTGCCGGCCGTGACCGGCCTTGCGGGACAGTGGGTCTCGCTACCGATCGGTTACGGCAACATCCGGCTGAGACCGAACACGCCGGATGCGCCGGTGATCGCGTTGAACATGCCCGATGCGTATCCGCTGGCGGCGGTGCCCAGGATGCCGTTCGGGTCGGGCAGGATGTGGTTTCCGATGCCCGAGACGTGGTAGTTGAAGACCGATCCGCCGGTGACCGAGTTGAAGAAGCCGGAAACGAAACCGTTGAAGTTTGCTCCGCCGCTGGCCGTGTTGAAGAAGCCCGAGACGTCTTCACCGACGTTGCCGAAGCCCGAGTTCTGCAGTCCCGAGTAGTTGGTGAAGCCGACGCCGGTGTTCGTGAGGCCCGAGTTCCACATTCCGGTGTTGACGGAGCCCGAGTTCCCATCACCCGTGTTGTCGCTGCCCGCATTCCAGTTCCCCGTGTTGTCGAGGCCCGCGTTGCCGAAGCCGGTGTTCTGAGCGCCCGAGTTCCCGAAGCCCGTGTTGAACTCCCATGAGTTGCCGAAGCCGTTGTTGCCGAGGCCGGAGTTCCCCACCCCGATGTTGTTGCTGCCCGAGTTTCCGAAGCCGATGTCGTTGATGTGGCCGAGGTTGAGGGTGTTGGCACCCGTGTTGAAGATGCCGACGTTGCCGCTGCCGGAGTTGAAGAAGCCGATGTTGTTGGTGCCGGAGTTGCCGATCCCGATGTTGCCGGCGCCCGAGTTCAGTCCGCCGAAGCTGATGTGGTTGGTCGCGGTGTTGAAATAGGTGTTGCCGATGCCGATCTCGTTGCTCCCGGTGAGCCCGAAGCCGATGTTGTTGTTGCCGGTGTTCCCGCCGCCGATGTTGTTGTTGCCGAAGTTCCCGCCACCGCGGTTGCCGTTGCCGCTGTTGCCGAACCCGAAGTTGTTGTTGCCGTTGTTACCCATGCCGACGTTTTGACCGGTGGTGGCCGAGCTGCCGGCGTTCCCGAAGCCGATGTTGCCGAAGCCGGCGTTTCCGGCGCCGAGGTTGCGGTTGCCGGTGTTCCCGTTGCCGACGTTGTGGTTGCCGATGTTTCCGCTGCCCAGGTTGGAGCTGCCGGCGTTGCCGTTGCCGGCGTTGCCGCTGCCGGTGTTGCCACCGCCGAGGTTGGCATTGCCGATGTTTCCGGCGCCGAGGTTGGGCAGGCCGGCGAGCAGGTCCTGCAGCGTCTGCGCGGGTGCCAACTGCGCGGCCGCCGCGGACGCCCCGCCGTGGTAGCCGACCATCGCCGCGACGTCTTGGGCCCACATCGCCTCGTAGTCGCCCTCGAGCTGGGCGATGGCCGGCGCGTTGAGGCCGAACCAGTTCGACATCACCATCTGCACCAGCGAGTTGCGGTTCAGTTGCACCAGCATCGGGTGCACCGTCGCCGCCCGCGCCGCCTCGAACGCGCTGATCACCGCGCGGGCCTGCCCGGCCGCCGAAGCCGCCTGCGACGCCGCCGCGCTCAACCACCCGCTGTACGGAGCCGCCGCCGCGGTCATCGCCTGTGCCGCCGGGCCCTGCCAGGACTGGCCCGCCAACCCGGACGTCACCGACGCGAAGGATGAGGCCGCCGAGCTCAGCTCCGAGGCCAACCCGTCCCAAGCGGCCGCCGCTTCCAGCATGGGAGCGGATCCCGCACCAGCAAAGATCAATGCCGAATTCAACTCCGGGGGCAGAACCAAAAAGCTCATTTCAGTAGCCTCCTAGCCGTTCGGCCTGCCGCCGCCGCGGCCGGCCTTAGTTGATGGGGGACTGCTCCTTTGGTAGCGATTGCTGCCGGGCGTGCCTCAGCCGGGGGCCACGCAAGACGTGGCGCACCGGTCGGCTAACGGTGTGTCGCCCACCCCACAGCAAATCGGCACGTTGCGAGATTACGACGCGACGTCCGAGAGCGGGCGTTTTCGGGGAAATTGACCGACGATTCGATGGGCGGGAGGGTGGCGCCGCATTGGCCGAGCAAGCGCTTGGTTGATACCCTGATCGAGTGGACCGTGTGGCCGGTCAGGCAAACAGCCGCCGCGACGAGTTGTTAGAGCTCGCCGCGACGATGTTCGCCGAGCGCGGTTTGCGCGCCACCACGGTGCGCGACATCGCCGACGGTGCCGGCATCCTTTCCGGCAGCCTGTATCACCATTTCTCCTCCAAGGAGGAGATGGTCGACGAGCTGCTGCGCGGCTTCCTCGATTGGTTGTTCGCCCGCTACCGCGAGATCGTGGACAGCGAATCCAATCCGCTGGAGCGACTCAAGGGGCTGTTCATGGCGTCGTTCGAGGCCATCGAGGATCGCCATGCCCAGGTCGTCATCTACCAGGACGAAGCCAAGCGGCTGCTGTCGCAACCGCGGTTCTCCTACATCGAGGACATGAATCGCCAGCAGCGAAAGATGTGGGTCGAGGTGCTCAATCAGGGCATCGATGAGGGTTACTTCCGGCCGGACGTCGACGTCGACCTCGTCTACCGTTTCATCCGTGACACCACCTGGGTGTCGGTGCGCTGGTATCAGCCCGGCGGACCGCTCACCGCGCAGCAGGTGGGGCAGCAATATCTCGCCATCGTGCTTGGCGGCATCACCAAAGAAGGAGTCTGAATCATGCCCGAGGCGTACGTCATTGACGCTGTACGTACCGCGGTTGGCAAGCGCAACGGCGCCCTGGCCGGGGTGCACCCCGTCGACCTCGGGGCCTATGGCTGGCGCGGACTGCTCGACCGTGTCGACGTCGACCCCGCCGCCGTCGACGACGTGATCGCCGGTTGCGTCGACGCGATCGGGGCGCAGGCGGGCAACATCGCCCGGCTCTCGTGGCTGGCCGCCGGCTACCCCGAAGAGGTTCCCGGTGTCACCGTGGACCGGCAGTGCGGCTCCAGCCAGCAGGCGATTTCCTTTGGGGCGCAGGCGATCATGTCCGGCACGGCGGACCTCATCGTGGCCGGCGGCGTGCAGAACATGAGCCAGATCCCGATCTCGTCGGCGATGACCGTCGGCGAGCAGTTCGGGTTCACCTCACCGACCAACGAGTCCAAGCAGTGGTTGCACCGGTACGGCGACCAGGAGATCTCCCAGTTCCGTGGCTCGGAGCTGATCGCCGAGAAGTGGAACCTGTCTCGCGAGGAGATGGAGCAGTACGCGCTCACCAGCCACGAGCGCGCGTTCGCGGCGATCCGCGGCGGGCACTTCGACAACGAAATCATCGCCGTGGAAACCGAATCCGGGCCGTTCCGGGTCGACGAGGGCCCCCGCGAGTCGTCGCTGGAGAAGATGGCCGGGCTCAAGACGCTGGTCGAGGGTGGCCGGCTGACCGCGGCGATGGCCAGTCAGATCTCCGACGGCGCCAGCGCGGTGCTGTTGGCTTCCGAGCAGGCCGTCAAGGACCACAAGCTGACCCCGCGGGCGCGCATCCACCACATCAGCGCCCGCGCCGCCGACCCGGTGTTCATGCTGACCGGACCCATCCCGGCCACCCGGTACGCGCTGGACAAGACCGGCCTGTCGATCGGTGACATCGACACCGTCGAGATCAACGAGGCCTTCGCGCCGGTGGTTATGGCCTGGCTCAAGGAGATCAAGGCCGACCCGGAAAAGGTCAACCCCAACGGCGGCGCGATCGCACTCGGTCATCCCCTCGGCGCGACCGGCGCCAAGCTGTTCACCACGATGCTAAACGAGCTCGAGCGCATCGGCGGCCGCTACGGCTTGCAGACGATGTGCGAGGGCGGCGGCACGGCCAACGTCACGATCATCGAGCGGCTGTAGCTCTCTCGGCCGAACCCTTCGCGCCGAGCCCTTCGCGCCGAGCCCTTCGCGCCGAGCGTGAAATCCACGACGCTTCAACGGCGTGCCGCGTCGTGAATTTCACATTCGGCGGCTTGTCGGTCCGGGTTGGCAGCATGACTGCATGGCGGAGCTGTTTTTAGTCACTGAGGCGTTGGCGGCCAAGGCCATGCCCGAACGGGCGATGCGGTCGCTATACGAGGTGGTCTACCCGGGCGTTTACGGTTCCGTCGGCGTCGAGCTGACCGCTCGCGAGCGAGCGCGGGCGGCATGGCTCTGGTCGCGACGCCAGGCGGTCATCGCCGGCACATCGGCGGCCGCGCTTCTCGGCGCCAAGTGGATGAGCCCAGCACTCGATGCGGAGCTGATTCACGGCAACCGGCACCCGCCGCGTGGCATCGCAGTGCACTCCGAAAGCTTGCTTCCCGCGGAGGTTGCCGAAGTCGAAGGTATGCCCGTAACAAATGCCGCACGAACGGCTTTCGACATCGGGCGGTGGACGTCCTCGCGGCTGCATGCTGTCCAGCGGCGCGATGCGTTGACGAATGCGACCGACGTCAAGATCGCTGAGATCGAGGCCGTAATCGCTTCGCATCGCGGTGCCCGGGGCTTGGCACGCCTGCGAGGCGTAACGCCGCTCGTCGACGGCGGCGCGGAATCGCCGCAGGAGACGCGAACCCGGCTGGTGTTGATCGACGCCGGACTTCCCGCGCCAAAAACGCAGATCAGGGTGTGCGACGAATACGGTGACTTCGTTGCGCGCATCGACATGGGGTACCGCGAGCTGCTCGTCGGCATCGAGTACGACGGACCGCAACACTGGACCGACCCGGCCCAGCGCCAACGCGACATTGATCGGCACGCCGCATTGCTCGACTTGGGCTGGACGATCATCAGGGTGAGCAGCGAGCTGCTCCGTCATCGGCAAGGCACGTTCATTGCCCGGGTGGTCGCCGCGATGCGAGCCGCGGGCTGGCGACCCTGTTCGCCGAGCGTGAATCCCACGACGCTGCAACGGCGTGTCGCGTCGTGAATTTCACACTCGGCGTTGAAGTTATCGGGCGGCCAACACCAACGCAATCCCGGTGAGCGCCAGCAGCCAACTTGTGAAGCTGCCCACCAGAAAGTATTCGGTCACCTCGTCGATCCCGACGTCACCGTTGCGGTTCTTCTGCGCGCTCAGCTCGGGAAAGCGGATGATGCCCTTGGCGGCGACCACGGCGCTGGCCGCGGCCACCTGCCCGCCCACGCCGAGGCTGAGGATCAGCAGCCGTTCCATCGGGCCCAGCAGTCGGCCGCCCTTGAGCCGGTCCGACGGCTGGGGCTCGCCGGCCGGGCGCACCGCCCCCACCGAGCCGAGCACCAGGCGCACCAACTGATTTCCGGTGGCAAACTGCACCAGCACCACCCCGATGACCATGACCAGCCGGGTGGGCGTTACGTGGCTCAGGGGCAGCTGCACCCAAGCCGACCACCGCCCGATGACGCCACCGACCGCCGACGGCCATCCGGACAGCACGATCAGCAGCGTCAACGCCGCGGCGAACACGGCCAACGGGGCCGCTTGCTGCCGGCCGCTGCGCTCGCTGCGCAGGCACAGCCACTCCCAGGCGACCGCCGCGACCGCGGCGACCACGAGCAGCGGGATATCGCCGCGGTGCCACAGTGCGCCCAGCGCCGCGCACGCCCCCACCACGACGGGTCCGGCCGCCAGCGGGAACCACGCCGCGCCGACCACCCGGCGGCACAGGTCGGCGATTCCGACGGCGAGCAGCAGGACCGCAACGGCACTCACGGCACATCCCGAAGATACTGGGAGGCAACGACAATCATGTCCAAACCGTCGCGGGCGGCCCGCTGGGACACCGCGGACGGGCTGATGCCCTCGGCCACCGCGAGCTCCTTTTTGGTGCGCCCCGTCATCAAGCCCCTCACAATCCGCAACGATCTTTCATCGAGCGATCCAAGCAGATGGTCCCGACAAATCAGGGCCGCGTTGACGGCCGCGACGTCGGTGCGCGTGTCGCCTGCTGCCCGGAATGTCGTGCGCACCAGCGTGAAGCCGGGCTGTCGCTGAGTCTCGGCGGTCTGCTGGATGGCCTCTCGGGCGGTCCACCAGCCCGGGCCGTCCTGGATTCCGGCGTCGGCGTCCAGCACGGTGACCGCGCCCCAGCCGATGCCGAAACGAACGTCGATCTCCGGGGCAAGCAGAAGGCGGACGGTCAAGGCCGCGTCGATGGCGGCGCCCACCGTGGGGTAGCTGCCCTGGAATTCGTCGCCGACGGTGAAGGCGGGTGGGGCGGTGGCGCCGGCGGCGACCCGGTCCAGCGCGGTGGCGACGCGGAGCTGAAGTGCGACCCGGTCGTCGGCGCGCCTGGATCCCACCACGTCGCCGATCAAGGTCGCACGAAGTGAAGGGGGCCCCTTCACCCTAGCCATATGAAGATTATAGCTTAACTAACGCAGAAATTAGAGCATAGCTTAATCGGCGGTCCGGTCTCGGACCTTGAGGAACTGCTCTATGCCGACCCGCTGGAAGGTGCGGCGCCGTTGGTCGGACAACAGCGGCAGGGCCGCGGCCGCGTCGATGATCTCCGGCTGGACCACGTCGTAGCTCTCGCCCTGGACCGCAATGGTCGCGCGACCCGCGGCAAGGACGTTTTGCAGCCAATCCACCCGGGTGCCATACGGCAGCGGGACGACGAAGCCGTCGGCCACGCGCTCGGCGACGACGGGTGTGGCGTACTGCTTGCCGGACCGCCGTCCGGTATGCGTGATCGCCGCCGCATACCAGTTCTTGTGGCCGGCCAGGCGCAACATCAGGGGGTTGAGGAGGTATTTGTTGGAGGTGCGAAGCGCGTTCAACAGCGGGGTGGGCCAGGAGCTCGGGGCCAGCGTCATCATGCATCCAGGATGCCGCCGCGCGAGCCGCCGGGGCCAGGGTCATTGGTCCCCGGGTGATGCCTCCTCGATGTGCGCCGCCGCGGCCTTCAAGTGGGTGACGGCGTCCCGGACGATCGCCTCGATCAGTTCCGCGCACGACGGCAGGTCGTCGAGGATCCCGGCGACCTGGCCGGAGGCCAGCACGCCCGCCTCGGTGTTGCCCTCGACCAGCCCGGCTTTGAGCAACATCGGGGTGTTCGCCGCCATCACCACCTGCGACCAGGTCAGGTCCTTGCCGTGCCGCATCGCCAGGCCGTCGCGGATCATCGACGCCCAGGTCATCTGCGACATCTTCTTGAACTTCGCCGCGTTGCCCACCGCCGCCGCGAAACCCCTTACCGGCGAACCGCTTTCCAGCCTCTCGACCAGTCCGGTGCGCAGCACCCGGTGCGGCATGCCGTCGACCCGCGTGGTGACCACGGTGCCGTCCAGTGCCGCCTCGAGGTAGCGCCGTTTCACCGCGTCGGGCACGGTGGAGTCCGAGGTGAGCAGGAAACGGGTGCCCATCGCCACGCCGGCGGCGCCGTAGGACAACGCCGCCGCGAGCCCGCGGCCGTCGAAGAATCCGCCCGCCGCGATCACCGGGATCCCGGTGCCCTGCACGGCGTCCAGCACGGACGGCAGCAGCAGCGTGGTCGCGACGGGTCCGGTGTGCCCGCCGCCCTCGCCGCCCTGCACGATCATCGCATCGGCGCCCCAGCCCGCCACCTTGCGCGCGTGTTTGGCCGCCCCGATCGACGGGATCGCCACGGCCCCCGCCTCTTTGAGCCGGGCGATCAGCTCCTGCTTCGGCGCCAACGCGAAGGACGCCACCTTCACACCCTCGCGGATCATCAGCTCCACGCGGTCACCGGCGTCGGCGGCGTCGGCGCGGATGTTCACGCCGAACGGCTTGTCGGTCGCGGACTTGACCTTGCCGATGGCCGTGGCCAATTCGTCCAGCGTCATCGTCGCCGAAGCCAGGATGCCCAGTCCGCCCGCGTTGGCCGTGGCCGCGACCAGCCGGGCTCCGGCCACCCAGCCCATCCCGGTCTGCACCACCGGATGCTCGACACCGACCAGCTCGGTCAGCGGCGTGCGCAGCCTCATGAACGTATCTCTCGGTCGCGCAACGCCTTCGGGTCGATCACCTCGCGGATCAGGTGCAGCTCGTCGTCGGTCGGGAGCCTGCTCTCCTCGGCCTCGTCGAGGCCGTCCACCTCGAACGACGTGTTCTCGCGGACATCGGCGGCCGCCACGCCGGGGTGCAGGGACACCGCCCGCATGGTGTGATCGGGGCCGTTGAAGTCGAACACCCCGAGGTTGGACACCACCCGATACGGGTTGGCGAAGCGGAACGCCGGGTTGCCTGCGTCGATCTTGTCCCAGCCGATGCCGCAGACCACGTCGACCGTCTCGCAGAACACCCGCTTGGAGTGGTTACCGACCCAGTAGCTGGTCGCGTGGTTGATCGCGTTGCCGGGCGCGCCGCGCAGCCCGAACATCTGCCTGGTCGGGTGCTGCAGCGGGCCGAACGCCGAGATGTTCTGATTGCCGTATCGGTCAACCTGATTGGCACCCATCACGACATGCCGCCGCCCCCAGGCCAGCGTCTCGAACACCCGGCCGAACGGCATCCAGCCCTCGACAGGTCCGGTCTTGCCCAGAGCCGGAGTGTCCGCCAGCAGCTGCGCCTCGCCGTCGGTCAGCAGGATGTCCGGCGAAAAGGTCAGCCGGGCCAACCGGGCGCCGACGGAGGCCATGTTGGTCATGGGGCTGACCATGATTTCGCCCGCGTCCCTGAACAAGTCGGCGCAAGCCACCGCGCAGATCTCGGCTCGGGTGCTGCTCACTTGACGGCCTCCTCTGCGAACGCGCGCACCGCCGCCTGATAGTCATCCTCGCCGCCGGACAGGTAGGTCTGGACGAACTTCCGCCAGCCGTCATCGGTCGAGGCGGCTTCGGCGTAATGGCGCTGGAACTTCTCGTCGCGGCCGTAATCGGGTGCGGCGGTGGTGAAGTGGGCACCACCGGGCGCTTCGACCACCGCGTCCACCATCATCCGGTTCACCAGCAGCGCCTGCGGTGGCACCGCCTTGACCAGCTCCTCGGTGGACACCACCCGCTCCACGGACAGGTAGCGCCGTTCGGCGGCCATCAGGTAGAGGTCGTCGAAGTAGGGGTCGATGCCGGTGTAGGCCGCGTTGCCGCGGCTGTCACCGAGATTGAGATGCACGAAGGCGGCGTCCAAGCGCAGCGCCGGCATGGCGATCAGCGTCTCGTGCCCGCCGCCGGGCGCCGGATAGGGGCTGGTCACCGTCTGCAGCTCGCCCGCCCAGAAGTCCGGGACCGAACTGCCCAACCCGGCGCGAATCGGCAGGAACGGCAACCGGTTTGCGGCGGCCTGCAGCCCGCACCGCAGCATGCCCTCGTCCATCTCCCGGGCTTCGACGGCTCCGCTGGTGCGGGCCTTGGCGAACCAGGGGTCGTAGAACGGCGGGGAGTCCAGCGACACGAAGCCGTAGTGGGCGCGCTTGACCTTGCCCGCCGAGCACAGCAGTCCCAGGTCGGGCCCGCCGTAGCTGACCACGGTCAGGTCCGTGACGTCGGTGCGCAGCATCGCGCGCACGAACGCCATGGGCTTGCGCCGCGATCCCCAGCCGCCGATGCCGATCGTCATGCCGCTGCGCAGTTGCGCGACGGCCTCGTCGAGGGTGGTCCGCTTGTCGCTCAAGACTTTTCGCCCTTCGTCGTGCCGGCGAACGCGTCGCGGTGTTCGTCGGACACCCCGGCGAGGTTGAGCTCGAACGTAAAGCCCTGTTCCATGCGGTAACTCGAGTTGACCCGCTGCACGTCAATGAGGTTGAGCGCCTCCTTGGCGGCGCGGATGACGCGCGTGTCCTTGGCGGCGATGTCGCGGGCCACCCGCAACGCGGCCTCGTCCAACTGATCCCGGGGCACCACCTCGTGCACCGAGCCGAAGTGCTGCAGGGTGGCGGCGTCGACGGTGGCGGCGGTGAAGAACAGCCGCCGCATCATGTGCTGCGGCACCAGCCGGGACAGGTGGGTCGCCGCGCCGAGCGCGCCGCGCTCGACCTCGGGCAGGCCGAAGGTGGCGTCATCGGAGGCCACGATGACGTCGGAGTTGCCCACCAGGCCGATGCCGCCGCCGACGCAGAACCCGTTCACCGCGGCGATCACCGGCACGGCGCATTCGTAGACGGCGCGGAACGCGGCGAAGCAGCCGCGGTTGGCATCGATCAGGGCGGTGAATCCCTCGGTGCGCTGCATCTCCTTGATGTCCACACCGGCGTTGAAGCCCCGGCCCTCCGCCCGCAGGATCACCGCGTGGGTCTCGGGATTGGCGCCGGCGGCCGTGATCGCGTCGGCGAGTTCGAACCAGCCGCGCGACGGAATGGCGTTGACGGGCGGGTAGTCGACGGTGACCGCGACGATGCCCGGCTCGGTGGTGGTGGATGTGATTGTCATTGCACTTCCTGGGTGGGCTGACTACCTAAGCAAGCACTTGCTTGGTACGCTAGCACAGTGACTCCCGCCGAAGCAGGCTCGCCCCTTTCGGAAGGCATCAACCTGGGGCTGGCCGGGCGGGTGGTGTTGGTTACCGGGGGAGTGCGCGGCGTCGGCGCCGGAATCAGCTCGGTGTTCGCCGAGCAGGGCGCGACGGTGATCACCTGTGCGCGACGGCCCGTCGAGGGCTTGCCCTACGAGTTCCACTCTTGCGACGTGCGCGACGACGACGCGGTCAAGGCGATGATCGATGCGATCGTCGACGCGCATGGCCGGCTCGACGTCGTCGTCAACAACGCGGGCGGTTCGCCGTACGTGCTGACGGCTGAATCCAGCGCGAAGTTCAACCGCAAGATCATAGAGCTCAATCTCATTGGCGCGCTGTGGGTTTCGCAGCATGCCAACGACAAGATGCAAAACCAAGCGCGCGGCGGGTCGATCGTCAACATCTGCAGCCTGTCGGGGCGGCGGCCGTCCCCCGGCACGGGGGCGTACGGGGCGGCCAAGGCCGGACTGGAAAGCCTCACGCAGACACTGGCGGTGGAGTGGGCGCCGAAGGTCCGGGTGAACGCCTGCGTGGTCGGGATGGTGGAAACCGAACAGTCGGAACTGTTCTACGGTGACGCCGACTCGATCGCGGCGATCTCGAAGAACGTGCCCCTGGGCCGGCTGGCCAAACCGCGGGACGTTGGTTGGGCCACGGCGTTTTTGGCCTCGGATGCGGCGTCCTACATCAGTGGCGCCACGCTGGAGGTGCACGGCGGCGGAGAGCCGCCGCACTACCTGGCCGCAACGAACGCGAGCGCGATCAAGTAGAGGAGACAAGGAATATGGGATTGGTCGACGGCCGTGTCGTCATCGTCACCGGAGCGGGCGGCGGTATCGGCCGCGCGCACGCGCTGGCCTTCGCGGCCGAGGGCGCGCGCGTGGTGGTCAACGACATCGGGGTGGGCCTGGACGGTTCGCCCGCCGGCGGCGGCAGCGCGGCGCAGGGCGTGGTCGACGAGATCAAAGCGGCCGGTGGGGAAGCCGTCGCCGATGGATCGAACATCGCCGACTGGAATCAAGCCGCCGGTCTGGTCCAAAACGCGATCGAAACCTTCGGTGGGCTCGACGTTTTGGTGAACAACGCCGGCATCGTCCGGGACCGGATGATGGCCAACACCAGCGAGGAAGAGTTCGACGCCGTCATCGCCGTGCACCTGAAGGGCCACTTCGCCACGATGCGCCACGCCGCGTCGTACTGGCGGGGCCTGTCGAAGGAGGGCAAGAAGGTCGACGCGCGGATCATCAACACCAGTTCCGGCGCGGGGCTGCAGGGCAGCGTCGGGCAGGGCAACTACAGCGCCGCCAAGGCGGGAATCGCGGCGATGACCCTCGTCGGCGCGGCCGAAATGGGGCGGTACGGCGTGACCGTCAACGCGATCGCGCCGTCGGCGCGCACCCGCATGACCGAGACCGTCTTCGCCGAGATGATGGCAACGCAGGACCAGGATTTCGACGCGATGGCGCCGGAGAACATCTCGCCGCTGGTCGTCTGGCTCGGCAGCGCCGAGTCCCGCGACGTCACCGGCAAGGTGTTCGAGGTCGAGGGTGGCAAGATCCGCGTCGCCGAGGGCTGGGCGCACGGCCCACAGATCGACAAGGGCGCCCGCTGGGATCCGGCCGAGCTCGGTCCCGTCGTCGCCGACCTGCTGGCCAAGGCGCGGCCGCCGGTCCCCGTCTACGGCGCGTAAGGCGCCTCGTCCGCGCCGAGCGTGCACTCACGGCAAGATTTCCGCCCGCCGATTTTGCGCGCTGGCTTCACGCTCGGCGCGGCGGTTCGCACACCACCAATGGGATCACCCGCGCCGACCCGGCCGCACACCCCGATGCGGACGCGCGCAAAGTACTTGAGCAGCAGCGCTATTGGTCGGGAATCGCGGATACCGTGTCGGCTCGACAACGTTACGGGTCGCAGATGACGATCGGGATGGTCCGGTCGGTCCAGGATTGATAGTCGTCGAACGACGGATACATGTCGACCAGCTTCGGCCAGTACTCCGCACGCTCTTCGGCCGTCGCGTCGCGTGCCTGCAACTGCAGCACCTCGTCCTTGATCTGCACGGACACTTTCGGCTCCGCCTTGAGGTTGAGGTACCACATGGGGTGCTTGTCGCTGCCGCCCCTGGAGGCAACGAGGATGACGCGGTCACGCTCCCGCAGGTAAAGCAGCGGGCTGACCCGCGGTTCGCCGGTCTTTCGTCCGGTCGTGGTCAGCAGGGCGACCGGGCTCTTTTGGAAAGTGCCGCCGAGCTTTCCGTTGCTGCGCTTATAGATCCAGGCGTTGCCGCGTGACATCCACTTCATGAAGACGGTGACCCAGGGCGAATTCAGTGCTCGTGGTTTTTCCATGTACTCGATGCCTCAACGCTGAATGAATGGGTGGAACCGAACCTTGATGTGGTGGATTGCCGCCTCGCCGCTTGGGCTTTCGGCCGGGATGACGAAGGTCTCGTCGACCCGCGCCCCCAGGCGACGACCGCCGACGGCCGCCTTCGTCAGCACCGCGTAGGTCGCGTGCACCTCGTCGCCCGCGATGCGGTAATCCGGCGGCGTCGCGTCGGCGATGACCCGGTACTGAGGTCCGCGATTGAGGCTGCGCCGCAAATGCTTTCCCGAGAACCCGTTCTTGATCCCCTGCTCGATGCGAGTACAGCCGTCCGCGAAGGGAACGGCATCGCCGTCGTGGCTGACGAGCGCGTCGATGTAGGCCTGCGCCGCGGCGATCCGGCTCTCCTCCGGGACGTCCACCGACGCGCTAGATGCGCTCGATGATGGTGCCGGTGGACAGGGCGCCGCCCGCGCACATGGTGATCAGGGCGGTGGTCTGGTCGGTGCGCTCCAGCTCGTGCAACGCGGTGGTGATCAGCCGGCTGCCGGTGCTGCCCACCGGGTGCCCGAGCGCGATCGCCCCGCCGTTCACGTTCACCTTGGCCATGTCGGGTTCGTGCACCCGTGCCCAGGACAACACCACCGACGCGAAGGCCTCGTTGATCTCGGTGATGTCGATGTCGCCCATCTTCATCCCGGCCTTCTCCAGCACCTTAGCCGTCGATTGCACGGGACCGTCCAGGTGGTAATAGGGCTCGGCGCCGACGAGCGCCTGGCTGACGATCCTGGCCCGCGGCCGCAGTCCGAGCGCCTTGGCCTTGTCCTCGTCCATCCACAACACCGCCGCGGCGCCGTCGGAAATCTGCGACGACGTCCCCGCCGTGTGGATGCCGCCCTCGAGGACCGGCTTGAGCTGGCTCAACCCCTCCATCGTGGTGTCGCGCAGGCCCTGGTCGCGGCTCACCATGTGGCGTTCGCTGGTGGGCTGCTTCTGCTCGTCGAGCACCGGCGCCTCGATCGGCGAGATCTCGCGGTCGAAGCGCCCCTCCTCCCAGGCCCGCTTGGCGCGCAACTGCGACTGGAAGCCCCAGGCGTCGATGTCCTCGCGGGTGATGCCGCGGCGCTTGGCGATTCGCTCCGCCGCGGTGAACTGGTCGGGCAGATCGATGTCCCACGACGCGGGCCGCAGGATGCTGCGGTCGGGACCGGCGTTGGCGCCGAGCCCGACGCGGCTCATGGCCTCGATTCCGCACGCGATGCCGATGTCGATGGCGCCCGCCGCGATCAGGCCGGCGACGAGGCCGTTGGCCTGCTGGCTGCTGCCGCACTGGCAGTCGACGGTCGTGGCGCCGACGTGCTCGGGCAGGCCCGCAACGAGCCAGCTCACCCGGGTGATGTTGTTGGACTGTTCGCCGAACTGCGTGACGCAGCCGCCGACGACCTGCTCGACGTCGCCCGCGTCAAAGTCGGCTTGCAAGCCAGCCTTTTCGACCAGTGCCTTTTGCACCGCGCCCAAAAGCTCGGTGGCGTGCAGTCCTGAGAGCCATCCATTGCGTTTGCCGATCGGGCTGCGGGTGGCTTCAACGATTACCGGGTTACCCATGGGGCCAGGCTAGAACACGTTTCATTACTATGACAAGCGACGATGCTTCGTCGCCTTTTTTCTACGGTGGAGGCATGTTTTACTGGCAACAGAGCTCCACTAGGAGAGCTAGTGTCCTGGGATCGCCGATCAGAGGCCAGTCGCCGGACCAGCATAGGACCAGCAGTTAAGGAGAAGTAGCGTGCCCAGCCCCAACCTTCCGCCCGGGTTCGATTTCACCGACCCCGACATCTACGTCGAGCGGATCCCCGTCGAAGAGTTTGCCGAGGTGCGCGCCTCCGCCCCGATCTGGTGGAACGAACAGGCCCCGGGCAAGGGCGGCGGCTTCCACGACGGTGGCTTCTGGGCGATCACCAAGCTCAACGACGTCAAGGAGATCTCGCGGCGCAGTGACGTCTTCTCCAGCTACGAGAATTGCGTCATCCCGCGGTTCAACGACGACATCGCGCGCGAGGACATCGACCTGCAGCGGTTCGTCATGCTGAACATGGACGCGCCGCACCACACCCGGCTGCGCAAGATCATCTCCCGCGGTTTCACACCCCGCGCCATCGGCCGCCTGCGCGGCGAACTCAACGAGCGCGCCCAGAACATCGCCAAGGCCGCGGCGGCCGCCGGCTCCGGCGACTTCGTCGAGCAGGTCGCCTGCGAACTGCCGCTGCAGGCGATCGCCGATCTGCTCGGTGTGCCGCAAGACGACCGCGACAAGCTCTTCCGCTGGTCCAACGAGATGACCGGCAGCGACGATCCCGAGTACGCCGACATCGACGCCAAGGCGTCGTCGATGGAGGTGCTCACGTACGCGATGCAGATGGCCGCGCTGAAGTCGGAAAATCCCGGCGACGACATCGTCACCACTTTGATCAACGCCGACATCGATGGCGAAAAGCTCTCCGACGACGAGTTCGGCTTCTTCGTGATGATGTTGGCGGTGGCGGGCAACGAGACCACCCGCAACTCGATCACGCAGGGAATGATGGCCTTCGCCGACTTCCCCGACCAGTGGGAGCTCTTCAAGAAGGAACGCCCGGAAACCGCGGCCGACGAGATCGTCCGCTGGGCCACCCCGGTGACGTGCTTCCAGCGCACCGCCCTCGAGGACTATGAACTGTCCGGTGTGCAGATCAAGAAGGGCCAGCGGGTGGTGCTGTTCTATCGGTCGGCCAACTTCGACGAGGAAGTCTTCGAAGATCCGTTTACCTTCAACATCCTTCGCGACCCCAACCCGCACGTCGGCTTCGGCGGCACCGGAGCGCACTACTGCATCGGCGCCAACCTGGCCAAGATGACCATCAGCCTGATCTTCAACGCCGTGGCCGACCACATGCCCGACCTGAAACCGCTGTCGAAACCCGAACGCCTGCGGTCCGGTTGGCTCAACGGCATCAAGCACTGGCAGGTCGACTACACCGGAAAATGCCCGGTGAGTCATTGATAGATTCGAAAACGACGATGGACTTCGACCTCACCGCCGAGCAGCAGGCCGTCGCCGATGTGGCGACCGCCGTGCTGGCCCGCGATTTGAGTTGGGACGCCCTGGTCGGCGGCGGCCTGACCGCGCTGCCGGTGCCGGAACGCCTCGGCGGCGACGGCGTGGGGCTGCCCGAGGTCGCCACGGTGCTGACGGAAGTCGGTCGCCACGGCGCGATCACGCCGGCGCTGGCCACGCTGGGATTCGGCGTGGTTCCGCTGCTCGACCTGGCGTCCGACGAGCAACAGGACCGCTTCCTGGCCGGGGTCGCCGAGGGGGGCGTGCTGACCGCGGCGCTCAACGAGCCGGGTGCGGCGCTGCCCGACCGGCCCGGCGTGACGTTCGCGGGCGGCAAACTGTCGGGCACCAAGATCGCCGTTCCCTATGCCGAGCAAGCGGATTGGATGTTAGTGACCGCTGACAGCGCGGTCGTGGTGGTGTCACCCAAGGCCGACCGCGTGCGGTTGCTGCGCGCCCCGACGTCCAACGGCTCGGACGAGTACACCGTCACGTTCGACGGTGTGGCGGTTGGTGATTCGGACGTGCTGGCGGGTGCCGCGGCGCACCGGGTCAACCAGCTGGCGCTGGCCGCGACGGGCGCCTACGCGGACGGGCTGGTGGCCGGGGCGCTGCGGCTCACCGCCGACTACGTGGCCAACCGCAAGCAGTTCGGCAGGCCGCTGTCGACGTTCCAGACCGTGGCGGCGCAGCTCTCGGAGATCTACATCGCCTCGCGCACGATCGATCTGGCCGCGAAGTCGGTGGTGTGGCGGTTGTCCGAGGGTCGCGACGCGGACGACGATCTGGATGTGCTCGGCTACTGGATCGCCTCGCAGGCGCCGCCGGTCATGCAGCTCTGCCACCACCTGCACGGCGGCATGGGCATGGACATCACCTACCCCATGCACCGGTACTACTCCACGATCAAGGACCTGTCCCGGCTGCTGGGCGGGCCCTCTCATCGCCTCGATTTGGTGGCGATCGCGAGCGCGGCGGAGCCGGGCGCGGCGGGTCGCCACCCAGATGACCTGGTGGGAGCGCAATGTTCATAGACCTGACCCCGGAGCAGCGTCAGCTGCAAGCCGAACTGCGGGAATACTTTTCGAACCTGATCTCGTCCGACGAGATGAAGGCGATGGAGCAGGACCGGCACAACGAGGCCTATCGCGCGGTCATCCGGCGGATGGGGCGGGACGGCAAGCTCGGGGTCGGGTGGCCGAAGGAATTCGGCGGCTTGGGCTTCGGGCCGATCGAGCAATCGATCTTCGTCAACGAGGCGCATCGGGCCGACGTGCCGTTGCCGGCGGTGACGTTGCAGACGGTCGGCCCCGTGCTGCAGCAGTTCGGCAGCGAGGCGCAGAAGAAGAAGTTCCTGCCGGCGATCCTGGCCGGCGAGGTGCACTTCGCGATCGGTTACAGCGAGCCCGAGGCCGGGACCGACCTGGCTTCGCTGCGCACCACCGCCGTGCGCCAGGGCGATGAGTACATCGTCAACGGCCAAAAGATGTGGACCACCGGCGGGCACGACGCGGACTACATCTGGCTGGCCTGCCGCACCGACCCGGAAGCCGTCAAGCACAAGGGCATTTCGATCCTGATCGTCGACACGAAGGATCCCGGCTACTCCTGGACGCCGATCATCCTCTCCGACGGTGCCCACCACACCAACGCCACCTACTACAACGACGTGCGGGTGCCCGCCGACATGCTGGTCGGCGAGGAGAACGGCGGATGGCGGCTGATCACCACCCAGCTCAACAACGAGCGGGTGATGCTGGGCCCGGCGGGACGGGTAGCCGGCATCTACGACCGGGTGCACGCCTGGGCGTGCAAGCCGGGCAGTGACGGCGTCACGCCGATCGATCACCACGACGTCAAGCGGGCGCTCGGCGAGATCAAGGCGATGTGGCGAATCAACGAGCTGCTGAACTGGCAGGTGGCCGCTGCGGGCGAGGACATCAACGTAGCCGACGCCGCGTCGACCAAAGTGTTTGGCACCGAGCGCATTCAGTACATCGGTCGGCTGGCCGAGGAGATCGTCGGCAATTATGGCAACCCCGCCGATTCGGACACCGCGGAACTGCTTCGGTGGCTCGACTCGCAAACCAAGCGGAACCTGGTCATCACCTTCGGTGGAGGCGTGAACGAAGTGATGCGTGAAATGATCGCGGCCGCCGGCCTCAAAGTGCCGAGGGTGCCCCGATGACGGATATCGCCGACGCCGTCGCGGAGATCAAGGCGGCCGGCGATCCCAAGCCGCGCGCCGGCCGCGACCCGGTGAACCAGCCGATGATCAACAACTGGGTCGAGGCCCTCGGCGACCGCAACCCTATCTATGTCGACGAGGACGCGGCCCGCGCGGTCGGTCACCCCGGAATCGTCGCGCCGCCGGCCATGATTCAGGTGTGGACGATGTTCGGCCTCGGCGGGGAGCGTCCGAAGGACGATCCGATGGGCCCCATGATGAAGCTGTTCGACGACGCCGGCTACATCGGCGTGGTCGCCACCAACTGTGAGCAGACCTACCACCGCTACCTTCAACCGGGCGAGCAGGTCAGCATCACCTCCGAGATGGGCGACGTGGTCGGGCCCAAGCAGACGGCGCTGGGCGAAGGTTATTTCATCAACCAGCACATCATCTGGCGGGTAGGTGACGAGGACGTCGCCGAAATGAACTGGCGCATCCTCAAGTTCAAGCCGTCCGCGCCGGGGCGCGCCGTCCCCGACGACCTCGATCCCGGCGCCCTGATGCGTCCCTCGTCGTCGCGGGACACCGCGTTCTTCTGGGAGGGCGTCAAGGCGCACGAATTGCGGATTCAGCGCCGTCCGGACGGAAGCCTGCAGCACCCGCCGGTGCCGGCGGTGTGGCAGGCCAAGTCCGATCCCATCGACTACGTGGTGGCCGGCGGCACGGGCACGGTGTTCAGCTTTGTGGTGCACCACGCGCCGAAGGTGCCCGGACGCACGCTGCCCTTCGTCATCGCCCTGGTGGAGCTCGACGAAGGGGTGCGCATGCTGGGCGAGCTGCGGGGGATCGAGCCGGCCCGAGTGCAGATCGGAATGCCCGTGCGCGCAACGTATATCGACTTCCCGGCCGGGGACAGCGGACCGGAATGGACCCTCTACGCCTGGGAGCCTGCGGAGGCCGGGGCATGAGCGCACCGGTGATCGAGGTGGGCACGGTGTTGCCCGAGCTCAAGCTCCACGGGGATCCCACTTTCATCATCTCGACGGCGCTGGCCACCCGCGACTTTCAGGACGTGCACCACGACCGGGACAAGGCGCAGGCCAAGGGCTCGAAGGACATCTTCGTCAACATCCTCACCGACACCGGGCTGGTGCAGCGCTATATCACCGACTGGGCCGGTCCGTCGGCGCTGATCAAGTCGATCGGGCTGCGGCTCGGGGTGCCGTGGTACGCCTACGACACGGTGACGTTCTCCGGTGAGGTGACCGCCGTGGAGGGCGGGTTGATCACGGTGAAAGTGTTCGGCCGCAACAGCCTTGGCGACCACGTCATCGCGACGGTGACGCTGACGATGGGGGATGCGTGATGTTTTCCGGCCGGGCCGCCATCGTCGGGATCGGGGCAACCGACTTCTCGAAGGACTCCGGGCGCAGCGAGCTGCGGTTGGCGGCCGAGGCGGTGCTGGACGCGCTGGGCGATGCCGGCCTGAGCCCTGCCGACGTCGACGGGCTGACCACGTTCACGATGGACAGCAACACCGAGGTCGCCGTCGCGCGTGCGTGCGGGATCGGTGACCTGAAGTTCTTCTCCAAGATCCACTACGGCGGCGGGGCGGCGTGCGCGACCGTTCAGCAGGCCGCGATGGCCGTCGCGACCGGGGTGGCCGACGTCGTGGTCGCGTACCGGGCCTTCAACGAGCGCTCCGGCATGCGGTTCGGCCAGGTGCAGAGCCGGTTGGCCGGTGACGGTGGGGCCCAAGCCGATTCGACGACGGCCGACAACGCCTTCTCATATCCGCACGGGCTTTCCACGCCGGCCGCGCAGGTCGCCATGATCGCCCAGCGCTACATGCACCTGTCCGGCGCGACGAGCCGGGATTTCGGGGTGATCTCGGTGGCCGACCGCAAGCACGCCGCCAAGAACCCCAAGGCGTACTTCTACCAGAAGCCGATCACCATTGAGGATCACCAGAATTCGCGGTGGATCGCCGAGCCGCTGCGGCTGCTGGACTGCTGCCAGGAGACCGACGGTGCGGTCGCGATTGTGGTGACCTCCGTCGAACGCGCGCGGGACCTCAAGCAGCGACCGGCCGTGATCGAGGCGGCGGCGCAGGGTTCCAGCGCCGACCAGTACACGATGGTCAGCTACTACCGGCCCGAGCTCGGGCTGCCCGAGATGGGTGTCGTGGGCCGGCAGCTCTGGGAGCAGTCCGGGTTGTCGCCGTCGGACATTCAGACCGCGATCTTGTACGACCACTTCACGCCGTTCACCCTGATTCAGTTGGAGGAGTTGGGATTCTGCGGTCGCGGCGAGGCGAAGGACTTCATCGCCGACGGCGCCATCGAGGTGGGCGGACGGCTGCCGATCAACACCCACGGCGGCCAACTCGGTGAGGCCTATATCCACGGGATGAACGGTATCGCCGAGGGCGTGCGGCAATTGCGCGGCACCTCGGTAAACCCGGTGCCCGACGTCGAGCATGTGTTGGTCACGGCCGGCACGGGTGTGCCGACGTCGGGCCTGATCCTGGGGTAATCCTCTGCTGCCGTGCCGAACGCGCGGCTAGCCGCACGTTCGCGTTCGAGTGTGCGGCCAGCCGCACGTTCGGCGAACTGTTGATAGTTGAAGTGACGTTGATGGCACTGCCTGCGAGGCTGCCGTCGTGCGCGAGCCATTCATCGGCAACGAGGCCATCGCGGCAGGCGCGATGTCCAAGTCCCAATTGGCTACCCGCTTTCGTCGATTGTTCCCAGACGTCTACGTGGAGCGTGATGTCGGCATCACCGCCGCCCTACTCGCCAAAGCCGGGTGGCTGTGGACCGGACGCCGAGGTGTTGTCGCGGGATTTGCCGCGGCCGCTCTGCATGGCAGCAGATGGGTCGATGATGGACTGGTCGTGGAGTTGATTCACGACAATCGGCGCACTCCGCCTGGAATCCAGGCACACGGGGACCGTATCGACGAGGACGAAATCAAGCTGGTGGGCGGTGTGCCGGTCACTTCGTCGGTCAGGACGGCACTGGACTTCGGCTGTTGGTATCCGACCATGACGGCGGTGGCCGGCATCGACGCCCTCGCCAGAGCAACAGAGATCAAAGCTGCCGATGTTGAGCTGCTGGCTCGGAGATACCCCGGGCGCAGAGGCATCGTGCGAGCCCGCCAAGCGGTAACCCTGTTCGATCCGGGTGCACAGTCGCCCAAAGAGTCCTGGTTGCGCATCGTGTTGATCCAGGCGGGCCTGCACAGACCGCAGACACAGATTCCGGTGCGCGACGAGGCTGGCAATGTGTTCGCTTACCTCGACATGGGCTGGGAGGACCTCAAGATCGCCGTCGAATACGACGGCGATCAGCATCGCAGCGATCGCCGCCAATACAACTGGGATCGCCGGCGACTGGAGAGGCTCGACCGACTCGGGTGGACCGTCATCCGGGTGGTGTCAGGGGACCGGCCCGCCGATATCGTTTGCCGTGTTCGTGACGCAATGGCCGGGCGAGCGTGCGGCTAACCGCACACCCGCCGCCGACGGTGCGGCCAGACGCACGTTCGGCGCGCAAAGAAGGCGCCCAAAGAAGGCGCCCAAAGGAAGGCGCCCAAGGAAGGTGCGGTCGGCTACGACCGCGCCAGGACCGGAAAGACGGTCTCCATTCCGCGCCGGCCCTTGATCGCTACCTGCTCGGCGTGGCCCCAGGCGTAGTGCGCCTCGACGGCAGCGTGCACGCGGGAGCTCACCATCACGTCGGGATGGCCGGCCCGCCCTGCGATGCCGGCCAACCGGAACGCCACGTTCGTCGCGTCGCCGATCACGGCCGTTACCGTCCTCGTCATCGCGGCGATCGCGGCCCGGCCCTGCACCACCCCCCAGCCCATGCGGATCGGCGAACCGTCCGGTGCGCGCAGCGGGAGCGTGGGCCCGAGCTCCCCGACCCTCCGGTTGGCGGCGAGCGCGAAGTCGATGGCGAGCTCGTTGGCCGTGGGAATCGTCCGCAGTTCCCACACCGCATACAGCGCGTCGCCGGCGTAATGGTTGAGCGTGCCGCGGTGGGCGCGCAGCACGAGGTTGAGCTCGTGCCACAGATAGTTCAGGCTCCGGGCGATCACCCGGTTGTCGGTGACTTCCGAGATCGTCGAGTAGTTGGTGATGTCCCCGACCACCATCACCATCGTCTCCTCGACGATCCGGGTCAGGGTCGGGCTGGTGTTGGTCACCCCGGCGGCGTTGAACCGGTCCGATCGGAAGATCAGCACGGCGTCGCCGACGGAGATCTGATCGTCGGGCCTGAGGGGGACCTGCACGGCCCGCTCCAGCGGCATGCCGTTGAGCAACGTCCCATTGGTGCTGACGTCGATGAGGAACGCCCGGTCGGTGGCGACGTCCAGACGGATCTCGAGGTGGTTACGCGAGATGTTCGGATCGGGGATCACCAGTCGGCGGTGTTCGTCGATCCCGGCGCACTGCCGGCCGACGAACAGCTGATCGAAAATCGGTACGCTCTTCTCGCCGCCGTTCATGTGCATGACGAGATGGGCCAACGGCTTGTCCCACCAATCGGAGCGCATCGCTTGACGACCTAGCTGCACACGAAGCTGTCTGCTGCAGAGGTAATAGTACAAGCTGCGGAGAACGCGAACAGCCGGTCAGCCAACGAGCGTCGGCTGTGCCTCGAGGGCCGCCCGGGCGGCGATCCGTCCGGCTTCCAGGGCGGCATCGATGTTTTTGAAGTCCAAGGGACCGATCGCCGAGACGTCCGGCTCGATGATCGCCGTCACCCGGGGCATCTCGCGTAGGTTTCCCTTGGGCGCGGCCAACTCAACGCTGCGAAGCAACGTCTCCTGCAGCGGCGGCAGGGCTGCGTCCGTGCCGGTCAACAGCCGCCGGACCACCGCGGGCGGCTGCAGCTTTTCCGGCAGCGGACCAAAGCCCTTCGACGGCACATACGTTCGGCGGAGATCGACGCAGATGACCTCGCCATCCGGGTCCGCGCACATGACGTCGGCCGGCAGGATGTTCAGCAGTCCACCGTCGACGAGCAGCCGCTCGCCATACCGCACCGGCGGCAGCAGACCGGGGATCGAGATCGATGCGCGCACGGCGACCCACAGCAGCCCCCGCCGATGGATGACCTGATCGCCCGTGATGATGTCGGTAGAGACTGAGAAAAACTCTTTCGGCAGATGCTCGATCAAGGTGGTGCTGCCGAAGAATCCTGCAATCAGCCGGTCGACACGGCGACCTCGGGTCAGGGCGACCGCAGGGATCGTGTAGTCGCTGACCGGCCTGGTCTCCGCAACGTACTTCCGTGCCGCGGCGGTGCAATCCCTTGCGTCCAACCCGAGCGCGAACGTGGCGGCAGCCAGGGCACCGGAACTGGTTCCGGCGAACCGGTCGATGACGACGCCCGCGCGGGTGAGCTCCTCGTAGACGCCGTAGTGCGCGAGCCCCCGCGCGCCGCCACCGCCCAGCGCGAGGCCCAGGGATCGGCCGGCAATTCTGCGGGCCAGAGCGCCGATGCCGTCGTTGTCGGCGGCGTGATGCGAGACCGGGTGCAGCAGATCGAACCAGCTCGGATCCGGTACGACGTTGCACGTGACGAGGTGGACCGGCCGTTGGGTGGCGGGTGGATCGAACCCTTCCGGGTGATGGGCTTGATCCGCCAGGACCACGAGTCGATCGCTTTGCGCGACGACGTATCGGCGCCAGACATCGCCCGAACCTCGATCGGCCACCAGCAAGACCCAATCGTTGCTGCGCTCCACCCGATCGAGGGTCTCGCTGAACGCTTCGACGAGCTCGCCATAGTGACCGGCTGTGGCCGTCGTGTCGACGGGCGGCGCAACCACCGCGGTCCGACCGTACGAGCCCAAACGGGTCGCGATGGCGTCGACGATCGGGGCCGCGGCCACATCCCCGGTCGACAGCACACTGACGACTCGAAGACCCCGAGAGACGTTGGCGGATCGTGACTCGCGAAGCGTGCCGGCCATCGCTCGGAACATCGCCGATTGCAGCTGCGGAGCCTTCGCCAGCACCTCGGTGAACGTGTCAGCGGCGATCCGCCAGACGACGCCGTCCCGAAGGGCCCGTATCCCGGCCGACCGAACGGCGCCGGTGATCACGCCCAGCTCTCCGATCGACTCACCGGTCGCCATCTCGCGAAGCACCTGTCCATCGGGGCCGACGGCCGCGAATCGCCCGGAGGCGATGAGATAGACGGCGTCGGAGGGTTCTCCCATGTGAAAGAGCCAGTCGTTGGCGGGGACGTGTCGGCGATCTACGGCGAGCGAAAGTTGGTCGAGTTGTTCGTCGTCGATCTCAGCGAATATCGGGATACTGCGCAGCGCGGTTCGTTCGTCGGTCACATTCGGTTCGGGTGACCGCCCGTCGGGGCTCATGGGGTGCAGCTGTCAGTGTCCCTGCCCGCAACCTGGGCGCCCAGCATATTCCGCAGTTTAGCTGTAATCGGTCCGCGGCAAAGGCGCTACGCAGGGACCAGTTCGACCCCGGAGAGCACGACGGCGTTGTCGCGCGACGGCGCGACGACGCCGGCCAGGAACCGGCCGTTCTCCTTCCAGATGCCGACCTTGAGCGTCTCGCCGGGATAGGCCACGCCGGCGAAGCGCGCGCCGTAGGCCGCGACGGCCCCGGCGTCGCCGTCCAGCAGCGCGTCGGTGATCGCCTTGCAGGTCATGCCGTAGGTGCACAGGCCGTGCAGAATCGGCCTGGGAAAGCCTGCGGCGGCGGCGAATTCGGGGTCGGAGTGCAGCGGGTTGCGGTCGCCGCAGAGCCGGTACAGCAGCGCCTGCTGCGGCAGGATCGGCACGTCGACCTCGAGGTCGGGCGCCCGATCCGGCGTCGCGTCCGACGAGGACGGGCCGCGTTCGCCGCCGAATCCGCCCTCGCCGCGGGCGAAGATCGACCGCCGCTGCGTCCACAGCAGGGTCCCGTCCAGGGCGCTGGCGGTCGTCTCGCTCCAGATCACCGCGGCCTTGCCCTTGTCCCAGATGTCGGTGAACCGGGTGACGGCGGTGGCCGAGCCCGACGGCGGCAGCGGCCCGGGCACCTCGACGCGTTCGCTGGCGTGCAGCACCCTGCTCAGCTCGATGTCGATGCCGGGAAACTGCACCGTCGGCGGCTTCGTCATGTGGAAGGAAGCCGCGACGTTGGCGAACGTCGGCAGCACCTGCGGGGTGTCGTCGACAAGGTAGCGCAGCTCGCGCGGGTCCATCGGATCCGCACCGGCCCCCAAACCCAGGTGGTACAGCTGGATGTCGCTACTGCTCCAAGAGAATTCGATGGGCTCCAGCTCGGCGCTCAGCGCCACGTCTACATCGATCGGCATGTCAGTTACCCCCCGCGATGTGAAGCGCGGCCAGGTAACCGAAGGTCATCGCCGGCCCGATGGTGCCGCCCGGGCCGGGATAGGTGTGCCCCATCACGGGTGCGCTGACATTGCCCGCGGCGTAGAGGCCCTCGATGATGCTGCCGTCGTCGCGCAGCGCGCGGCCGTGCACGTCGGTGCGGATGCCGCCCTTGGTGCCCAGGTCGCCGGGCACCATCTTGGCGGCGTAGTAGGGCGCGTGGCTGATCTCGCCGAGGTTGGGATTGGGCTTGTTGGTGGGGTCGCCGTAGTAGCGGTCATAGGCGCTTTCCCCGCGGTGGTAGTCCTCGTCGACGCCTGAGCGCGCGAAGCCGTTGAAACGCTGCACGGTGGCTGCCAGCTCATCGCCCGGCAGGCCGGCCTTCTCGGCCAGCTGCGCAAGGGAATCGGCCTGCAGGATCACGCCTGAGTCCAGCCACTTGCGTGGAATGCGTTGTCCCGGTTGCAGTCCCGCGAAGATGTAGCGGTCGCGGTATTGCTGGTCGAACACCAGCCAGGCCGGGATGTTCTCGCCGGGCCCCGGGCCCTGGCCGTATTCGCCGCCGTACATGTGGTGGCAGGCCTCGACGTAGGGCATCGACTCGTTCATGAACCGCTTGCCCGACATGTTGACGATGATCGAGCCCGGGGAATTGCGCTCCGACAGGGCGAACCACGGCGCGCCCACCAACGGCACCGTCGGGCCCCACCAGGCGTCCTCCATCAACTCCAGTGCGGCTCCGAGCTTTTCGCCCGCGACTATCCCGTCACCGGTATTGGCCTTGGCGCCGACCGTCCACTCCGTGGTGATCGGGGCGCGCTGGTACTTCACCCGCATCTGCTCGTTGTGTTCGAACCCGCCGCTGGCCAGGACCACGCCACGCCTTGCCCGGATCAGGCGCGGCTCAGCCGATTCCGACGTGCCGGTGTCGCGGACGTAGACGCCCCGCACCGCCCCGTCCTCGACGTAGAGGTCCGTGAGCGCGGTGTTCAGCACGACCGGAACGCCGGCGCGCTGCAACCCGATCCGCAACGGCCCGATCAGCGCGCGTCCCATGCCCACCAGGTTCTTGCCGGTCGCCTTGGCCCACATGGTCCGCGCGCCGACCTTCAGGCTGCGCGCGACGCCGCGCGGGTGCCGTTTGAGCTGGTTGAGGCGCACGTAATCCTGTTGCATCACAACCACGTTGAGCGGGACCTTGCCGTAGGCCGGTTCCAGGCCGGCTTCGTCGGGGCCCAGCTTGCGGGCGTCGAACGGCTTGGGTTCGATCGACCGGCCGCCCGCGCGGCCACCCGGCGCCTCGGGGTAATAGTCGGAGTAGCGCGGCACCCAGCACATCTTCAAGGGCGTGTGCTTGAGCACGAAGGAGAGCATCTCGGGTCCGCGCTCGAGGTAGGCGTCGATGCGCTCCGGTTCGACGATGTCGCCGATGATGCCGTGCAGGTATGTGCGGGCGGCCTCCGGGGAGTCCCGCACGCCGTCGCGCTTGAGCACCTCGTTGTTGGGAATCCAGACCCCGCCGCCCGACCGCGCCGTGGAGCCGCCGAAATGGGGGGCCTTCTCGATGACTACTGTCGATAGGCCGTGGTGCGCGGCGGTGAGGGCGGCCACCATGCCGGCGCCGCCGCTCCCCACCACGACGACGTCGTACTCCTGCGCTGTCATGTAGAACACGTTATAGAATTGCTCGGGTTGGGCGCTACCGGCCCGGTCACAAGAACGAGGGGACTTCGGTAAATGCTCACTGTTGCGATCCGCGACGAGCTGGCCGCCGACCTGGCGCAGGCCGAGCGCAGCCGCGAGCCCATCGCCCCGCTGACCGCCCGATACCCCGAGATCGACGTCGTCGACGCCTACGAGATTCAGCTGATCAACATTCGCCAGCGGGTGGCCGAAGGCGCGCGGGTGCTCGGGCACAAGGTGGGCCTGTCGTCCCTGGCGATGCAACAGATGATGGGCGTCGACGAGCCGGACTACGGCCACCTGCTCGACGAGATGCAGGTCTTCGAGGACACCCCGGTCAAGGCCGGCCGCTACCTGTATCCGCGGGTTGAGGTCGAGGTGGGTTTCATCCTCTCCGAGGACCTGCCGGGAGCGGGTTGCACCGAGGACGACGTGCTGGCGGGCACCGCGGCCCTGGCCCCGTCGATCGAGCTGATCGACACCCGCATCACCGACTGGAAGATCGCGTTGTGCGACACCATCGCCGACAACGCCTCGTCGGCCGGCTTCGTGCTGGGCGAGGCGCGGGTGTCGCCGGCCGACATCGACGTCAAGGCGATCGACGCGGTCCTCAGGCGCAACGGCGACGTGATCGCCGAGGGCCGCAGCGACGCCGTGTTGGGCAATCCGGTGACCGCGGTCGCGTGGTTGGCCCGCAAAGTGGAAAGCTTCGGGGTGCGGCTGAAAAAAGGCGACATCGTGTTACCCGGATCGTGCACGCGAGCGATAGATGCACGCGCCGGCGATGAATTCGTCGCCGATTTCTCGGGACTGGGTTCCGTGCGGTTGTCCTTTGAATAGCGTCGGATTAGTTTTGAATTAGTCCAAAAACAAGGAGCATTATGCCGTCCAAGGCGAGTGTGGCGATTGTCGGGTCGGGAAATATCAGCACCGATCTGCTGTACAAACTTCTCCGATCGGACTGGCTGGAGCCGCGCTGGATGGTGGGCATCGACCCGGAGAGCGAGGGCCTGGCGCGGGCCCGCAAGCTGGGCCTGGAAACCACTCACGAAGGGGTCGACTGGCTGCTGGCGCAGTCCGAGAAGCCCGATTTGGTGTTCGAGGCGACCAGCGCCTACGTGCACCGGGACGCCGCGCCCAAGTATGCGGCCGCGGGAATCCGGGCCATCGACCTGACACCGGCCGCGGTGGGCCCCGCGGTGATCCCGCCGGCGAACCTGCGCGAGCATCTCGACGCGCCCAACGTCAACATGATCACCTGCGGGGGACAGGCGACCATCCCGATCGTCTACGCCGTCAGTCGCGTCGTCGAGGTGCCGTACGCCGAGATCGTCGCCTCGGTCGCGTCGGTCTCCGCGGGGCCGGGCACCAGGGCCAACATCGACGAATTCACCAAGACCACCAGCAAGGGCGTCGAGACCATCGGCGGCGCCAAACGCGGCAAGGCGATCATCATCCTGAACCCGGCCGACCCGCCGATGATCATGCGCGACACCATCTTCTGTGCCATCCCCGAGGACGCCGACCGCGACGCGATCGCGAAGTCCATCCGCGATGTGGTGGCCGAGGTGCAGACCTACGTGCCGGGGTACCGGCTGCTCAACGAGCCGCAGTTCGACGAGCCCTCACTCAACTCCGGGGGCCAGGCCGTCGTCACGACGTTCGTCGAGGTCGAGGGCGCGGGCGATTACCTGCCGCCGTACGCGGGCAACCTCGACATCATGACCGCCGCGGCCACCAAGGTCGGCGAGGAGATAGCGAAGGAATCGCTGTCGACGACGGCGGGAGGAGCGCAAGCATGAGCGTGCAGGACGAGATTTTCTTCAACCCGATCTGGGACGTGCGGATGACCGACACGTCGCTGCGGGACGGTTCCCATCACAAGCGCCATCAGTTCACCAAAGACGAAGTGCAAGCCATCGTGGCCGCCCTGGACGCCGCGGGCGTGCCGGTCATCGAGGTGACGCACGGCGACGGGCTCGGCGGGTCCAGCTTCAACTACGGGTTCTCCAAGACACCCGAGCAGGAGCTGATCAAGCTCGCGGCCGAGACCGCCAAGGAGGCCAAGATCGCCTTTTTGATGCTGCCCGGGGTCGGCACCAAGGAGGACATCAAGGAGGCCCAGAACAACGGCGGGTCGATCTGCCGCATCGCCACCCACTGCACCGAGGCGGACGTCTCCATCCAGCACTTCGGGCTGGCGCGCGAGTTGGGCCTGGAGACCGTCGGGTTCCTCATGATGGCCCACACCATTCCGCCGGAGAAGCTCGCGCAGCAGGCGCGCATCATGGCCGACGCCGGCTGCCAGTGCGTCTACGTGGTCGACTCGGCCGGGGCGCTCGTCCTCGAAGGCGTGCGCGACCGGGTGGCGGCGCTCGTCGCCGAGCTCGGCGACGACGCCCAAGTGGGCTTCCACGGCCACGAAAACCTCGGGCTGGGGGTGGCCAACTCGGTGGAGGCCGTCCGCGCCGGAGCCAAGCAGATCGACGGCTCCTGCCGCCGCTTCGGGGCCGGTGCGGGTAACGCGCCCGTCGAGGCGCTGATCGGGGTGTTCGACAAGATCGGCGTCAAGACCGGCATCGACTTCTTCGACATCGCCGACGCCGCGGAGGACGTCGTCCGACCGGCCATGCCCGCCGAATGTCTGCTCGACCGCAACGCGCTGATCATGGGCTACTCGGGCGTCTACTCCAGCTTCCTCAAGCACGCCGTGCGCCAGGCCGAACGCTACGGCGTGCCCGCGGCGGCGCTGCTGCACCGGGCCGGTCAGCGCAAGCTGATCGGTGGCCAGGAAGACCAACTCATCGACATCGCTTTGGAAATCAAGCGTGAGCAGGAACGTGGCGCCGTCGTAACGCACTGACACGGGCGTTCTCATCGGGTTCCGGTGTGTGCCGGGGGCCGTAGCTCTAGAATTCTTTGAATCTGGCGAAGGCGCTGAACCTCCGCCGGTTTTGGCTTAGCTTCGTTGTATCGACTGATGCGCTGCTAGGGGATGATGTGAGCTTCTTTGGGTTGCCGCCGGAGATCAATTCGCTACTGATGTACTCGGGAGCGGGTTCGGGTCCGATGCTGGAGGCCGCGGCGGCCTGGAACGGGCTGGCGTCCGAGTTGTCGTCCGCGGCCCAGTCGTTCGCGTCGGTCACCTCGAACCTGGCGAGCCAGGCGTGGCAGGGCGCGGCCGCGCAGGCGATGGCACAGGCGGCGGCCCCGTATGCCTCGTGGCTGAGTGCGGCGGCAACTCAAGCGGCCGGGGCGGCGGCACAGGCCCAGGCGGTCGTCAGCGCGTTTGAGAGTGCGGTGGCGGCGACCGTGCATCCGCTCGCGGTGCAAGCCAACCGCAACGGCCTGGTTCAGCTGGTGATGAGCAACCTCTTCGGCCAAAACTGGCCGGCGATCGCGGAGACGGAATTCAACTACCTGGAGATGTGGGCCCAGGACGTGGCGGCGATGGTGGGCTATCACGGTGGCGCCTCGGCGGCAGCCGGGCAACTGCTGGCGGGCCAGGCCAGCCTGCCGGCCATCCCCAGCCTCCCCGGCCTCGGGGGGATCGGCGGCAACTCGAATCCCGCGGGCGGCACCGCCGCCGTCGCGGGTGCGGGTGGAGCGGCCGGTGCGGGCGGCGGTGGCACTCAGGCCAACGCGAACGTGGGCGGCGGCAGCAGCGGAGCGGGGGCCGTCAGCGCGGGCGCCGCGGCGAGCACCGGAGGTGTGGACAGCAGCTACGCCGGCGCCGCCCCGGGCGCCGACGCCAATGCCGACGTCGCTGCGACGGGTACGGGCGGCACCTACCTGGGCACCGGAAACGTCGGCGCGGCGAACGTCGGCGCGATGAATGTCGGCGGCATGAACCCCGGCATGATCGGCGCCGGCGGCATGGGAGCGATGATGATGGCGTCCGCGGCGATGAACTCGTCGGCTTCGGGGACCCCGGGGACGGGCATGCCGGTCCCCGCCACGGCGCCCGCGGAGGAAACCGAGACGCCCGCCGTGCCGCCGGTCGAGGAAGCGCCGGCACCGGAAGTCGTAGAGGCGCCGGTTCCGGTCGCCGCCACACCTCTCGCGAGCACGCAGGCCGCGGCGGGACCGGCCGCAGAGATCTCGGCCATCAAGCCGAAGGCGGCGGAGGCGCCGGAGGCCGGCGAGGGCGAAAGGCTGGCCGTGGAGGCACCGATGCCGGAGCCCCCACAGGCCCGGGCCAACTGAGATCCGCGCGCATCGGCCACCCATTTTCGACCGTTTTCGCGCACGTAGCCGTAGTTGAACGCGGCGGTGAAATGGCTCGGCCTCTTCAATGTGGGCACGGCCATGCCGGGCTGTTCGGCCTCGGCCGGTTTTGGCGCGGGAGGCTCGGGCAAGCGGGTGTCCGGCCCGGGCTGACGCGGGTAGCCTCGATGGCATGAGCGTGAATACCAGCCCGTTCGGGCGCAGACTGCGCGGTGTGCTTGCCGGTGCTCTGCTGAGCGCCACCGCCCCGGCGTTGATCGCGTTGCCGGTGGCCGGCGCCGCTCCCGACTGCCCCCCGAATCAGACCGTGGGCAATTCCATCGACGCGTACCTGACCCGCCATCCGGACGTGAAGCAGGAATTGCAGTCGAGGTCCCAGGCGGAGGGCGGCGGCGGCAACGTCATGGACTACCTGAGCCGGCATCCGGACGTTCGCCAGCATCTGATCGATCTGTCCCAGCAGTGCGTGCCGTAGCGAGCGGGCGTCGTGGCCTGACCCCGTCGACGACGCGCGCGAACGTTCGCCATTGACGAAAAAGTAGAACACGTTCTAGCGTCTAGGCGTGCTCTCTGATCCTGTCTCCGGTCCCCTCACTTCCGCGATCGCCGAAGCCGAGCAGCTCGTCGCCGCCGCGCCGTTCATCGAGAGCGAGGCGGACCTGCTCGAAGGGCTGCAGTACCTCGCCGGCTGTATCGCGGGCTGCATGCACCTGGCGTTCGACTACGAGCGCGACCATCCATTCCTGCAGTCGGGCACGGGGCCGTTCACCAAGATGGGCCTGGACAACCCCGACACGCTGTACTTCGGCACCCGCGTGCAGGCCGGGCACGACTACGTCGTCACCGGGCGGCGCGGGACCACCACCGACCTGAGCTTCCAGCTGCTCGGCGGGGAGTACACCGACGACAACGTTCCCGCCAGCCAGGCCGCGTTCGACGACCGGGAACTCGAGATCGCCCCGGACGGCAGCTTCGAATGGCGGGTGCGACCGAGCGGCCCGGGGCAATTGGTGATCCGGGAGGTGTACGGCGACTGGTCGGCCCAGCGCGGCACGCTGACCATTGCCCGCGAGGACACCGCCGGGACCGCGCCGCCGCCGCTGACCCGGCAGATGATCGAAAAGCGCTATGCCACAGCGGGTAAGCAGCTGGTGAACCGGGTGAAGACGTGGCTGCAGTTTCCCCAGTGGTTCTACCTGAACATCCCGGTCAACACCATGGTCGCGCCCCGGCTGACGCCCGGCGGCCTGGCGACGCAGTATTCGTCGGCCGGGCATTTCGATCTGCGGCCCGATCAGGCGCTGGTCATCACCATTCCGGTCTCCGACGCCCCCTATCTCGGCTTCCAGCTGGGCAGCCTGTGGTACATCTCGCTGGACTACATCAACCACCAGACCTCGCTGAACAACACTCAGGCGCAAGCGGATCCGGACGGCAAGGTCCGCATCGTCGTTGCCGATCAGAACCCGGGTGTGACCAACTGGGTGGAAACGCTCGGCCACCGGCGGGGCTACGTGCAGTTCCGCTGGCAGCGGGTGTCCCGCGAGCTCACCGAGGCCGACGGTCCCACCGTCGAACTCGTGGACTTCGACGGGGTACCCGCCGCGCTGCCGTATTTCGAGCACAACAAGATCTCCGAGGACCAGTGGCGCGCGCGAATCGCCTTGCGTCAACAGCAAATTGCGGCCAGGATGCTGGGGTGACGATGTCGGGAATGCTCAAGCGCAAGGTGGTCGTCATCAGTGGTGTCGGGCCGGGGCTCGGCACCACGCTGGCGCACCGGTGCGCGCGCGATGGCGCCGACCTGGTGCTGGCGGCCCGCAGCCTGGACCGGCTGGAAGCGGTGGCCAAGGAGATCAACGACACCGGGCACAAGGCGTTGGCGGTACGCGCCGACATCACCGACGACGAGGAGGTGGACTACCTCGTCGAGACCACCACGGCGAGCTACGGCAAGGTCGACGTGCTGATCAACAACGCGTTCCGCGTGCCGTCGATGAAACCCTTGGCCGGCACGTCCTTTCAGCACATCCGCGATGCGATCGAGCTGAGCGCGTTGGGGGCGTTGCGTCTCATCCAGGCCTTTACGCCGGCGCTCGAGGAGTCGCACGGATCGATCGTCAACGTCAACTCGATGGTGCTGCGGCACTCGCAAGCGAAGTACGGCGCGTACAAGATGGCCAAGTCCGCGCTGCTGGCGATGTCGCAGTCGCTGGCCACCGAACTCGGCGAGAAGGGCATTCGCGTCAATTCCGTTGCTCCCGGCTATATCTGGGGTGAGACGCTGAAGGCTTACTTCGAACACCAGGCCGGCAAGTATGGCACCACCGCCGACCAGATCTACCAGGCGACCGCCGCGAACTCCGACCTCAAGCGGCTGCCCACCGAGGACGAGGTGGCCTCGGCGATCCTGTTCCTGGCCAGCGACCTGTCCAGTGGAATCACGGGGCAGACGCTCGACGTCAACTGCGGGGAGTACCACAACTGATGGAACGAAGTTCTGATCGGAAAGATGTGGCCACCGTCGACGAACTCCGTGCATCGGCCACCAAGCTCGTCGGGCTCGATGACTTCGGCACCGACGACGACAACTACGCCGAGGCGCTGGAGGTGCTGCTCGACTCCTACCGCCGTGAGGCGAACCTTACGGTGTTGGGCAGCAAGATGAACCGGTTCTTCCTGCGCGGCGCTCTGGTGGCCCGGCTGCTGTCGGAGTCGGCTTGGAAGCAGTACCCGCAACACGCCGATGTCGTCATCGAGCGGCCGATCTTCGTCACCGGGCTGGTGCGCACCGGGACTACGGCGCTGCACCGGCTCCTCGGCGCCGACCCGGCGCACCAGGGCCTGCAGTTGTGGCTGGCCGAGTTTCCCCAGCCGCGTCCACCGCGCGAGACCTGGGAGTCGAACCCGTTCTACAGCCGGCTCAACGAGCAGTTCAATCGTGCCCATCAGGAGAACCCGGACTACACGGGTCTGCATTTCATGGCCGCCTACGAGCTGGAGGAATGCTGGCAGCTGCTGCGGCAGTCGCTGCATTCGGTGTCGTACGAGACGCTGTCGCACCTGCCCAGCTACTCAAAGTGGTTGTCGCAGCAGGACTGGACGCCGTCGTATCGGCGGCACCGCAAGAACCTCCAGCTGATCGGGCTCAACGACGCCGACAAGCGGTGGGTGCTGAAGAACCCCAGCCATCTTTTCGCGTTGGACGCCCTGATGGCGACCTATCCGGACGCGCTGGTGATTCAAACCCACCGCCCGGTCGAGACCATCATGGCCTCGATGTGCTCGCTGGCGCAGCACACCGCGGAGGGATGGTCGACAACTTTCGTCGGCGCCCAAATCGGCACTGACGCGATGGAAACCTGGTCGCGGGGTTTGGAGAGGTTCAACACCGCACGAGCCAAATACGACCCGGCCCAGTTCTACGATGTCGATTACAGCGCGCTGGTCGCCGACCCGATGGGAACGGTGGCTGACATCTATCGGCACTTCGGCCTGACGCTGACCGACGGGGCGCGCGCGGCCATGGAAAAGACCCACGCCGACAGCCAATCCGGCGAGCGTGCGCCCAAACACAAGTATTCGCTGGCTGACTACGGCTTGACCGAGGAAATGGTCAAGGAGCGGTTCGCTGGGCTCTGATCCGGCGGCTCGGCGTAGTGACCCCGTTTCCTCGAGGCCTTCGAAGCGATAACCAAGCTGCCCCAAGGCGACTGACTCAGTCGTCGTCCGGGTGGTCCAGGTAGCCCTCGGCGGCGGCGTGCTCGATGCTGTCGCTGAGCTTCGGGCAGGCGCGCGCACGCGCGGTATCCCCGCCGGTCTCTCGTATTTCGGAGAAGTACGCGCAACGCTGCGCCGCCCCGGTGTTCCACTGCACCGCGGTGTGGCCCGGGCCCAGCCTCTTGACGGTGACCGTGACATGACAGAACCGGCAGTCCACCGGCAGCAACCCCGCCGTCAGGTAGCGCTCGCGATCGGCGCGGCTGGCCTCCGCGACCGCCGCTGCGCGTTGCGGGTCGTTCGCGAAATCCCTTGACTTGGACCAAGAATCACTGCCGGGGTCGGTGCCCCTGGGCCGCTCGTCGTGATCATGGTCGCCGTGCAGCATCAACATCGACCGGGCGAGCCGATCGACGTCGGGGACCGCCGGCTGGTCGTCGGGCATGGTCCTAGTGGTGCTCCGCCGGCACGTCTTCGTTCTCCCGCGCCTTCAGGTTCTCCTCGACCTCGGCGTTCCAGTACTCGTTGGCGCGGGTGGTGTCGACCTCGATTTCGAAGCGCTCCACCATTTCCGGCGTGATGTCGGCCACGTCGACGTAGAACTGCTGGTACCACCGGCGCAGCTGGTACACGGCGCCGTCCTCCTCGACCAGCAGCGGGTTGTCGATCCGGGTCTTGTGTTTCCAGATCTCCACGTCCTGCAGGAAGCCCTTGCTGACGCCTTCGGTGAACACCCGGGACAGCTTGTCGGTCATCTCTTCGTCCATGCCCTTGGGCTTTTCGACGATCACACCCCACTGCAGCACGAACGAGTCCTGCGTGACCGGGTAGTGGCAGTTGATCAGGATCGACTCGGCCTTGTAGCCGCCGTAGCTGTTGTGCAGCCAGTTGATCATGAACGACGGGCCGAAGTAGGACGCCTCGGAATCCAAATGCGCCTCGCCGTAGGAGGTTCCGAGGTCGTTGACGTCGGGCCGGCCCACGTTGTGCAGGTACTGCGAGGCGATGTGGCCCTCGAAGACGTTCTTGAAGTACGTCGGCAGCCCGAAATGGATGTAGAAGAAGTGCGCCATGTCGGTGACGTTGTCGATGATGTCGCGGCAATTGGAGCCCTCGATGAGGATGCGGTTCCAGCGCCAGTCGGTCCATTCGTCGCTGGCGGCTTCGGGAATCTCGGGGATCCTGACCGCCGGATCCGGCGGGTTGCCCTCGTGGTCGTGCCAGACGAACAGCAGGCCGCCGCGGACGTCTGTGGTCCACGACCGGGTGCGCGCCGTCTTGGGCGTGCGCTTGGCGTACGGCACCAGCTTGCAGCGGCCGTCGCCGCCCCACCGCCAGTCATGGAACGGGCAGGCCACCTCGTCGCCTTTGATGGTGCCCTCGGACAGGTCACCGCCCATGTGCCGGCAATAGCCGTCGAGCACCTTGAGGTCACCGTGGGAGTCGGCGAACACCACCAGCTTGGTGCCGAACGCCTGTACGGCGTGCGGCTGGCCGTCCCGGAAGTCCTTCGCGACGCCGAGGCAGTGCCAGCCGCGGGCATACCTGGTCGGCAAGGCGCCGGGATCGATCTCCCGGATGCCGACCGCTTTGGTGTCGGTACTCACCTGTCACCTCCAAGTAGTCTCTAACTAGAACACGTTACAGTTTTGGGCCTTACCGGCGCAACGAAGCCTGCCCTGGCTGCGCTTTTCAGCGGCACGTTGACGCTGGGGTATATCTAGACGATGCCGCTGTTTGCTTTCGAGGGCCGGTCGCCGCGGGTCGATCCCACCGCGTTCGTGGCCCCGACCGCGACCCTGATCGGCGACGTCACCGTCGAGGCCGGGGCATCGGTCTGGTTCAACGCCGTGCTGCGCGGCGACTACGGGCCGATCGTGGTGCGCGAGGGAGCCAACGTGCAGGACGGGTCAGTGTTGCACGCGCCGCCGGGGATCCCGGTGGACATCGGTCCCGGTGCGACCGTGGCGCATCTGTGTTGCATTCACGGCGTGCACGTGGGTCAGGAGGCGCTGATCGCCAACCACGCCACGGTGCTGGACGGCGCGGTGATCGGCGCGCGCAGCCTGATCGCGGCCGGGTCCCTGGTGCTGGCCGGGACCCAGATACCGGCTGGGATGCTGGCGGTCGGGTCGCCCGCTCAAGTGAAAGGCCCGATCGCCGGCACCGGCGCCGAGATGTGGGTCAACGTCAACCCGCAGGCCTACCGCGACCTGGCGCAGCGCCACCTGGCCGGCTTAGAGCCGATCTGAGTCCCGCGCCGGCCGCGGCGTCGTAATGCGTTTTCGCGCAGCCGATTTCGATTCGAGACCGTGCGCGTGCGGAGCACGCCGATCGGGTGGGTCTTCAGCAACGAGCCGGGCGGTGGGGCCCGGCCGTAGCGCCCCGGGCCATCCGTCTTGGCCGGACTCAGCTGGACTGGCCGGGGCTGCCGTCGATCCCGAAGGCGCCTTGGCCGCCGCTGCCACCTGTGCTGGCGCCCACGCCGCCGCTGCCGCCGGCGTTCGCGACGGCGAGTCCGCCGCCGCCGGGGCCGCCAGCTCCGCCGTCGGCGTCATCGCCGCCGCCAGTGCCGTCACCGACCGGAGTAGGGGCGCCCGCGGAGCCACCTCCGCCGCCCCCACCGCCGGTGCCGGCGTCGCCGCCGAGGCCGCCCGGACCGCCGACGCTTGAGGATGGATTGCTGCTGTTGGTGGCGCCGCCACCGGCACCGCCGGCTCCGCCTGCATCGGCCGGCGAGGCGCCCGCACCGCCGCCACCGCCACCGCCGCCGGCGGCGTTCGAGCCGAAGGCCACGCCGCCGCCACCGCCGCCGCCGCCGGCGCCGCCCTTTCCGCCACTGGTGCCGGAGGCCGCGTCGCCGCCGCCACCCTGACCGCCGTCTCCGCCAGATCCGACAGCGCCGCCGGCGCCAGTGGTGGTCGCCGTGCCGCCGCCGCCGCCGGTGCCGCCCGTGCCGCCCGCGCCGCCTGCGCCGCCGCCGCCGCTGCCGCTGCCGGCATCACCGCCGGTCCCGCCGGCGCCGCCACCGCCGCCGCCTCCGCCTCCGCTACCAGGGTCGGCCACGTCGGCGGTCTGCGAGCCCCCGTTGCCGGCGGTGCCGCCGTCACCGCCGTGGCCTCCTGTGCCGTTGGTTCCGCCGTGGGGAGTGCCGCCGCCGGTGCCGCCGGTCCCGCCACCGCCGCCGTCGCCGCCTTGATAGCTGAAGCCGGGAATGCTCGAATCGCCGTCGCTGCCCTGGCCGCCGTGACCACCGACGCCGCCGGTGCCGCCGGTGCCGCCGGTGCCCGCGGTGCCCCCGGTACCGGTACCGGTGCCGGCCGCGCCGGCCGCGCCGCCGTTGCCGCCGTTGCCGCCGAGGCCACCCGCACCGCCGGCACTTGCCGGACCGCCGCCGGCGCCACCGTCGCCGCCGGCCCCGCCGTTGCCACCGGTGCCGCCCTGACCACCGATGCCGCCTGCGCCGTTGGTGCCGCCATGGGGAGTGCCGCCGCCGGTGCCGCCGGCCCCGCCGTCGCCGCCCTTGAAGCCGGTTTGGCCGGTGTCGAGACCCAGTGTGGCGTCCGCGCCGTTATCACCGGCCCCACCGTTACCGCCCGTGCCACCGGTTCCGCCGGTACCCGCTTTGCCCGCCACACCCGCTGCGCCCGCACCCGTGCCGGCCGCGCCGCCGGCCCCGGCGTCACCGCCGTTACCTCCGGTACCTCCGGCACTGCCGTCGCTGGCCGAACCCGCGGCACCGTCACCGCCTCTGCCGCCGCCGCCGCCGTTACCGCCTTGACCGCCCGCGCCGTTGGTGCCGCCAATGCCCGCGCTCCCGCCGTGGCCGCCGGCGCCTCCGGCGCCACCGTTGAAGCCGGTACCACCCGCTGTGGCGGACGCGTCGCCGGAGCCACCGAGGCCGCCGTTGCCACCGGTGCCGCCGGTGCCCGCATGCCCTGAGGCGCCGTGCGACCCGAGGAATCCGGCCGACCCGCCGGCCCCGCCGGCGCCGGCGGCGCCTCCGTTACCGCCCGCACCACCGGCGCTCCCGTCGCTGCCCACGCCCGCGGTGGCGGCCGCGCCCATACCGCCAGTTCCGCCGTTGCCGCCCAGCCCGCCATGCCCCGCGGTGCCCAACAATCCGAGGCTGCTGCCCCCGGCCCCGCCGGCCCCGCCGGCACCACCGTCGGCTCCGGTGGCGCCGGCCGCGGTGGCTGCGGCGCCGTTGCCGCCAAGGCCACCGGTGCCGCCGGCACCGGCCGACCACAACGGCAGCAGTGCCCGCTCCGCGCCGCCGGTCCCGCCGGCCCCGCCGTTACCGCCAACACCGGTGGCCCCGGCCGCGGCGGCGCCGCCGAGCCCGCCGACGCCGCCGTTGCCGCCGAACCATCCACCGGCTCCGCCGGCGCCACCGTTACCCCCGGTCGAACCGGCGGCAACGGCATCGCCACCGGCGCCACCGGCGCCGCCTCGGCCGAACAAGCCCGCATTCCCACCGGCACCACCGGCGTGACCGGCCGCGCCCGATCCGCCGTTGCCGCCATTACCGATCAAGATCCCGCCGGCCCCGCCGGCCTGCCCGGTCCCCGGCGCACCATTGGCGCCGTTGCCGATCAGCGGGCGATGCAACAGCGCGTTCGTGGGCGCATTGATCGCGCCCAACAGGTCCTGCTCGAGCGTCTGCAGAGGCGAGGCGTTCGAGGCCTCAGCGGCCGCATATGCGCCCGCGCCGGCCCTCAACAGCTGCTCAAACTGCTCATGAAACAACGCCGCCTGCGCGCTCAGCGCCTGAAATTCCTGCCCATGGCTCTCGAACAGGCCGCTGATGGCCGCCGACACCTCGTCGAAGGCCGCGGGGGCAATCCCCGTCGTCGACGGTGCCGCAGCCGCCATGGCCTCCCTGATCGCCGTCCCGATGCCGTTCAAGTCGGACGACGCACTACTCAACGCCTCAGGCGCTGCGAACACAAAAGACGACATCGGGGCTCTCCTCGGTAGACCGGCGGGTATGTTCAAGCCATTTGTTAAGACCATAGGTATCTAAGAGGATCATTCGCAAGACTAAAAGTTGATGAAAATAACCAATTTCAGACTCTGCCTACGGCGCGGCCGGTGACGGTGGCCGGCCGCTTCGGTGAATGAGCGCACGCCGATGCTCGACCGCTATGCCATCGAGAAACGTGGTGGCGCAGGACGCGACATGGTGTGGCGACGCCGGAATTCACCGTGGTGCGAGCGCGCTCCACCGTGATCGAACGAACGCCTCGTCGCACCTGGCGGGAACGGCGCCGAGGCGCCAAGTGGTCAGCCGGTGACCAGGGACACCCCTAGATGCGTCGGGTGCTTGCGGCGGCTCTGTCCATCTCCCAGTAGGCGCGCAGGGCGACCATCTTGCCCTCGTCGTCGGCCTTGTAGGTGAACACGCCCTCCGCGGTGACCTGATGGCCGCCGGCGGTGATGAGGATGTGCCCGACGTTGGCTTCTTCGTTGCCGCATTGATAGGTGTCGTGGAAGACGAACTCGATCTTGTCGGTGGGCGCGATGGCCTTGTCCCAGAAGGCGGAGATCGCGTCGCGGCCCCGGTGGCCCTTGCCTTCCGGGTCGAACGCCGACGGCCCGATCGGGTCCTCGACGATTGCGTCGTCGGCGAACACCGCCAGCCACGCTTCCTTGTCCCTGGCGATCACCGCCTCGCGCGAGCGGCGGCCTGCCTCGTGGGCGGGGTGCTTGGTCTGCTGAATGCTGGTCATAATGAGGCCTTTTCGGGTTTGTCGGCGCCGACCACCCACATCGAGTAGTACTGCGAGCCGCCGCCGTAGGCGTGCCCCAACGCCTTTCGCGCGTTGGGGACCTGGTGATCCCCGCCCTTGCCCATCACCTGAATCGCCGCCTCGGCGAAGCGGATCAGGCCCGAGGCCCCGATCGGGTTCGACGACAGCACGCCGCCCGACGGGTTCACCGGCAGCCGGCCGCCGATCTTCGTCTCGCCGGCCTCGGTGAGTTTCCAGCCTTCGCCCTCGGGCGCAAACCCGAGGTTTTCCAACCACATCGGCTCGAACCAGGAGAACGGGACGTAGATCTCGGCGGCGTCGATCTCGTCGATGGGGCTGGTGATGCCGGCTGCCTTCCACAGCGCGGCGGCCGCATCGCGCCCGGCCTGCGGGCTGACCTGGTCGCGGCCGGAGAACTGCAGAGGCTCGGTGCGCAGCGCGGTTGCGTGGATCCAGGCGACCGGATGTCCTTGTGCCACACGCGCGTCGGCGATCTCCTCGTTGCCGATGACGACCGCGGCGGCACCGTCGGAGGACGGGCAGGTCTCGTCGTAGCGGATCGGGTCCCAGAGCATGGGCGACTCCATCACCTTATCCAGGGTGATGTCCGGCTGGTGCAGGTGCGCCAGCGGGTTGCGGGCCCCGTTGAGCCGGTCCTTGACCGCGACCATGGCGCCGATGTTCGTCGGCGCGCCGGACCGGCGAATGTACGACCGCACGTGCGGGGCGAAGTAGCCTCCCGCACCTGCGCCGACGGGCTTGATGAAGGGGATCGGAATCGACAACGCCCACATGGCATTCGATTCCGACTGCTTCTCCCACGCCATCGCCAGCACGCGCCGGTACTTGCCGGACTGCACCAGGCTGGCGGCCACCACCCCGGTGGAGCCGCCGACCGAACCCGCGGTGTGTACCCGGATCAGCGGCTTGCCGGTGGCTCCCATGGCGTCGGCCATGAACAGCTCGGGCATCATGACACCCTCGAAGAAGTCGGGCGCCTTGCCCACCACGACGGCGTCGATGTCGTCAAACGTGGATCCGGAGTCTTCCAACGCCCGGTCGATGGCCTCGCGCACCAGGCCGTTCATCGAAACGTCCTGGCGCTTGGCGACATACTTCGTCTGCCCGGTACCGAGTACCGCGGCCAGGTGTGCTCCCGCTCCGGCCATCAGTTCTTTCCTTCCATGACCGCGACCAGGTTCTGTTGCAGGGCGGGCCCGCTGGTGGCGTGCGCGAGCACCCGCCCGGCCGAACCGTTCCAGATGTGTTGTGCCGCAAAGCCGATGCGCTCCAGACCGGCGACGAACATGGGGTTGGCCGCCAGCGCGCCGCCGGAAGGGTTCACCTTCGTCGCACCGGGGATGTTGATCGCCTCGGCGAGGATCAGGTGCTGGTGGGTGAACGGCGCACAGATCTCGGCCACGTCCAGGTTGCGGGTGTTTCCGCCGGTGGCCGCCCTGGCCGCGGCGGTGGTCGACGGTGATTCGGTGAGATCCCGCACGCCCAGCGACGGGGATTCGATGCGGTGCTCGATACCGGTGATCCAGGCGGGGTTTTCGCGCAACTCGCGCGCCCGGTCGTCGGCCGCGAGCACGATCGCGGCGGCGCCGTCGGTGATCGGGGCGATGTCGTGCCGGCGCAGCGGGTCGGCGAAGAACGGCCGCTCCAGCAATTCGTCCAAGCTGACCGGAGGCTGCACGGAGTCCACTCGCTTTGCGCACGCGAAGGATTCGAAGGCGACGCGGGCCATCTGTATGTCGGTCCACTTGCCGGTGTCGAGCCCGATGCGGGCCTGTAGCCCTGCCATCGACACCGAGTCGGGCCACAGCGGCGCGACGGTGTAGGGGTCGGTCTGCCGCGAGAGGATCTGACGCAGGATTCCGGCCGAGGACTTGCCGAAGCCGTACACCAGCGCGGTGTCGACCTCGCCGGTCAGGATCTTGATGTAGGCCTCGTAGAGCGCCCACGCCGCGTCCATCTCGACATGCGATTCGTTGATCGGGGGGACGGCGCCGATCGAGTCGATCGCCGAGATGAACGAAAACGCTCGCCCCGCAAGGTAATCGGACGATCCCGAGCACCAGAACCCGATGTCGGCCTTGGTGATGCCGAGCTCCTCGTACAGCTGGGCGAAGCACGGCATCAACATCTCGACGCCGTTGGTGGTGCCGTCCGTGCGGCGGACATGCGGGGCGTGGGCAAAGCCGACGACCGCAACGTTGCGAGCGCTCATGTTCAGGTAAGCCCTTTACAGGTGGTGCTTGTAGGTATCGTAGTCGGCGTCGGGTTCCCCGGTCGGCCGGAAGTACTCGATGTTGTCGATGCCAAAGCCCCACTCGTCCCGGGGTTTCCACACCGCCTCGACGCGCATGCCCATCCGAACCGAGTGCGCGTCGACGTCAGCGACCAGATGCAGGAACGGGATGTCGGCGCCGTCGAGCAGGACGTAGGCCGCCACGTACGGCGGCTTGATGCGCTGGCCCTGGAACGGGATGTTGATGATGGCGAACGTCGTCACCGTGCCCTTGTCCGGTAGCTCGACGAACTCGGTGGTCGGCTGGCCGGTGGCCGGGTCGGCCCCGTGCGGCGGGAAGTACACCTTGCCGGTCGCTCCGGTGCGCGCCCCCAGCAGCTTGCCCTCGGCGATGGCGCGCAGGTACGCGCTCTCCTCGTGCGAGGCGGTGTGCTGAATCGTCAGCGAGATCGGCGTGACGATCATGGTGACCGGTTCCCGGTCCCCTTCGGGCGATTCCGGCACGGGCTCGGCTTCGTCGCCCAGCTGGAAGTGCGCGATGTCGGTGATGGCGCCCACGGTCTCGTCGGCCCAGTGCACGTGCACCCGGGAGCCGGTCCGGATCGCCGTCGGGTCACCGGCATCGACCGCGTGCATCAGCAGCGTGTCCGCGCCGTCGAGCTTGATCAGCGCCCAGGCGAACGGGCGGTCGAGCGGCTGCCCGTCCAGCGGCTCGGGCTGCCAGGTCCAGGACGCGACGGTGCCGACGGCCGACACCGGTACCATCTCGCCCAGCGGCTCATAGGTAACCGGGTCATATTCCGCCGGCGGGACATGCACGCGGCCATCCGATCCGCGCACCCCCAGGATGCGGCGCTCACGCAATGCGGTGAAGAACTTGCTGAGCGTGGGGCCCACCGAACGGGTGTAGTCGAAGGACAACGTCAGTGGCGCGGAGAGTGGTGGCTCAGGGTGATCGATCAGGGTCGGGCTGCTCGAGCTGGCTGTCACGCCTTCGAGTAGAACAGGTTCTAAGAATCGTTTCAACATCGGGTCAGGAGAGGCAATGAAGCTGGGGTTGCAGCTGGGGTACTGGGGCGCAGGGCCGCCACAGAACCATGCGGAATTGGTCGCCGCGGCCGAGGCGGCCGGCTTCGACGCCGTGTTCACCGCCGAGGCGTGGGGATCCGACGCCTACACGCCGCTGGCCTGGTACGGCTCCTCGACGTCGCGGCTGCGGCTGGGGACGTCGGTGATCCAGCTGTCCGCGCGGACGCCGACGGCCTGTGCGATGGCCGCCCTCACCCTCGACCACCTCTCGGGGGGCCGCCACATCCTGGGGCTGGGCGTGTCCGGGCCGCAGGTGGTGGAGGGCTGGTACGGCCAGCGATTTCCCAAGCCGCTGGCCCGCACCCGCGAGTACATCGACATCCTTCGGCAGGTATGGGCCCGGGAGAAGCCGGTCACCAGCGACGGCCCCCACTACCCGCTGCCGCTGACCGGTCCTGAGACGACCGGGCTGGGCAAGCCGCTCAAGCCCATCACCCATCCGCTGCGCGCCGACATCCCGATCATGCTGGGCGCCGAGGGCCCGAAGAACGTCGCGCTGGCCGCGGAGGTCTGCGACGGCTGGCTGCCGATCTTCTATACGCCCCGGATGGCCGACACCTACAACGAATGGCTCGATGAGGGATTCGCCCGGCCCGGCGCCCGCCGCAGCCGCGAGGACTTCGAGATCTGCGCGACCGCCAACATCGTCATCACCGACGACCGCGCCGCGGCGTTCGCCGCGATGAAGCCCTATCTGGCGCTCTACATGGGCGGGATGGGCGCGGAGGACACCAACTTCCACGCCGACGTCTACCGCCGGATGGGCTACGCCGAGGTCGTCGACGACGTGACGAAACTGTTCCGCAGCAACCAGAAAGACAAGGCGGCCGAGATCATCCCGGACGAGGTCGTCGACGACGCCGCGATCGTCGGCGACGTCGACTACGTGCGTAAGCAGATCGAGGTCTGGTCGGCCGCGGGCGTCACCATGATGGTCGTCTCCGGTCGCAGCGCCGAGCAGGTCCGCGAGGTGGCCGCACTGATTTAGGCGGTCCTTGCCAGGTGAATAGAACGCGTTCTAGATTGGCCCGATGACAGCCTCGCAGCACACCATCGCCGGCACAGTGATCACGATGCCGGTGCAGATCCGCAAGGCAAACCAGCACATGGCGATGTTCTCGGTGGACGCCGACGCCGCCCAGCACCTCATCGACTACAGCGGCCTGCAGGTCTGCCGTTATCTGCCCGGGCGCGCGATCGTGGTGCTGATGCTCATGCACTACATCGACGGCGACCTGGGCCAGTACTACGAGTTCGGCACCAGCGTGATGGTCAACCCGCCGGGGTCGCACGCGAGCGGGCCGCGGGCGCTGCAGTCGGCAGGCGCCTTCATCCACCACCTGCCCGTCGACCAGACGTTCACGCTGGAGGCGGGCACCAAGATCTGGGGCTACCCGAAAGTCATGGCGGACTTCACCATTCGGGAGGGCCGCGAGTTCGGGTTCGACTGCACCGTCGACGGGCAACTCGTGATCGGCATGGACTTCCGTCGCGGCCTGCCGATTCGGCTGACCCCGCGGCAGGCGGCCCAGCGCAGCTACTCGCACCGCGACGGCATCACCCGGGAGACCGCCTTCGAGCACACGCTGGACGGCGTGCGGACCCGGCTCGGCGGGGTGCGCGTCCGCCTGGGTGATCACCCGTACGCGAAAGAGCTGGCGTCGCTGGGCCTTCCGAAGCGCGCGATGCTGTCCAGCTCCGCGGAGAACGTACAGATGACATTCGGCGACGCCCGGGAGATCTCATGACGGTGACTTCAGCGACCAGGCCGGACGTCGACCTCACCGACGGCGCGTTCTACGCGGGTGACTCGCACACCGTCTACCGCTGGATGCGCGAACACGAGCCGGTGTTTCGGGACCGCAACGGGCTGGCCGCGGCGTCGACGTATCAGGCCGTGATCGAGGCCGAGCGCAACCCCGAGCTGTTCTCGAATGCCGGCGGCATCCGGCCCGACCAGGACGGCGTCGAGATGATGATCGAGATGGACGATCCGCAGCACCTGTTGCGCCGCAAGCTCGTCAACTCCGGCTTCACCCGCAAGCGCGTGAAAGACCAAGAGTCCAAGATCCTTTCGTTGTGTGACACGCTGATCGACGCGGTGTGCGAACGCGGTGAATGCGACTTCGTCTGGGACCTCGCCGCGCCGCTGCCGATGGCGGTGATCGGCGACATGCTCGGGGTGCGCCCGGAGGAACGCAAGATGTTCCTCAAGTGGTCCGACGATCTGGTCGGCGCCTTGAGCAGCACCGCGGCCGAAGCCGATATCCAGGTCACGATGGACGCCTTCGCCGCCTACAGCGAATACATGATGGGCATGATCGCGGCCCGCAAGGACGAACCGACCGACGACCTGGTCAGTGTGCTGGTGCACGCGGAGGTCGAGGGCTCACACCTCGAGGACCACCAGATCGTCACCGAGGTGCTGCTGCTGTTGATCGGCGGCGACGAGACCACCCGGCACACGCTGTCCGGTGGAACCCGGCAGTTGCTGCTGCACCCCGATCAGCACCGGCGGCTGGTGGGGGATTTGTCGTTGCTGCCCAACGCGATCGAGGAGATGCTGCGCTGGACCGCGCCGGTGAAGAACATGGCGCGCACGATCACCGCCGACACCGAGTTCCACGGCACCCGGTTGACCAAGGGCGAGAAGATGATCCTGCTGTTCGAGTCGGCGAACTTCGACGAGAAGGTTTTCGACGACCCGGAGAGCTTCGACATCGAGCGCTACCCGAACAACCACCTGGCTTTCGGCTTCGGCACGCATTTCTGCCTCGGCAACCAGCTCGCCCGCCTCGAGCTGTCGATCATGCAGACGCGCCTGTTGCAGCGGCTTCCCGACATGCGACTGGCGTCGGACGCCGACCTGCCGCTGCGGCCGGCGAACTTCGTGTCCGGCCTGGAGAAGATGCCGGTGGCGTTCACCCCGACCGCGCCGCTGGGCTGAGCCTGCCCCTCGCCGAGCGTGCCGTCAGGGCGGTAAATCGGCCAAATCTCGTGCCTGAGTTCACGTTCGGCGAGCCCACGCCGTGGCCAGTCGAGCCAGGACGCCGCCCCGCGTGTGGTCGGCCGCGACGCGGATGGTGATCCAACCCGTGGTGTCCAGAGCCTCATAGCGCTCGATGTCCCTGCGCAGTTGCCGGCGATCGGTCCGATGGTGGTCACCCTCGTACTCGAGCGCGATCTTGCGATCCTCCCAACCGAGGTCGACAACCGCGACGAGCTCGCCGTATTCGCCGTGGACGGGGATCTGGGTTTGCGGCGGAGGGTATCCGGCCTCGATGACCACGAGTCGCAGCCAGGTCTCCCGGGGTGACTGCGCACCGGCGTCGACCAGGGCGAGCGCGCGCCGGGCTCGCCTGATGTTCCGGCGGCCTTTGTAGCGGTCCGCAACCAGTTCCGCGTCGGCGACCTTCAGTCGGGTTGCCCTGGCCAGGGCATCGATGGCAGCGACGGCATTGCCGACCGGATTGCGACAGGCGAGGTCGAATGCCGTTCGCGCCGGGTTCGTCGTCAGCACGCCGCCGACCACTGCGGTCTCGTCGTCCGCGACGGTGTCCGACCAGGTACGGATGCCGGCCGGCGGGCGGCGGTGTTCGTACAGCAATTGCGCCGGCGCGCGGTGATCGACCCATTTGGCGCCGTGGAGCGCCGAGGCGGAATGTCCCGCGACGACCCCGCGCCGCCGGGACCACAGCCAGGCGGCACGAGCGCGCGTCACAGCGGTCAACTGCTGGTCGCGCGCGACGTAGACGTCCGGATGGATTGCGACGAATCGGCTTCGCAGCCCATGCCGTGTCACAGTGCCCGCTGCCAGCGCCTCGCTGCCGATGAAGGGGTCTGCCACGCGGGCAGTCTGTCTGAGGCCACCGACAGCCGCGCCGAGCGTGAAGTCAGGGATCGAATTCGAGCGAAATTTCGCCGTCAGTTCACGTTCGGCGAAGGGGAGGGGCTCGGCGCCGGCGCTAGCGGTTCTGGAAGTTCGGCTTGCGCTTCTCGGCGAACGCCCGCGGGCCTTCCTTGGCGTCGTCGGACAGGAACACCTTGATGCCGATCTGGGTGTCGATCTTGAATGCGTCGTTCTCGTGCATGCCCTCGGTCTCGCGGATGGCCCGCAGAATGGCCTGCACGGCCAAAGGTCCGTTAGCCGATATCAGTTCCGCGATCTCGAGCGCCTTGGTCAGCGCCTGGCCGTCGGGGACCAGGTGGCCGATCAGGCCGATCTCCTTGGCCTCGGCGGCGGTGATGTGCCGGCCGGTCAGCAGCAGGTCGCACGCGACGGTGTAGGGGATCTGCCGCACCAGTCGGACGGCCGACCCGCCCATCGGATACAGGCTCCACTTGGCCTCCGAGATGCCGAACTTGGCGCTCTCGCCGGCGACCCGGATGTCGGTGCCCTGCAGGATCTCGGTCCCGCCGGCGATCGCGGGGCCTTCGACGGCCGCGATGAGGGGTTTGGTCAGCCGGCGGCCCTTGAGCAAAGCGTCGATCCGTGACGGGTCGTAGCTGCCGTCCCTAAAAGAATCACCGGGTGGCCGTTTCGTCGCCGCCTTGAGGTCCATGCCGGCGCAGAAGTAGCCACCCGCCCCGGTGAGGATGCAGCAGCGGATGTCGTCGTCGTTGTCGACGCGGTCCCACGCCTGCACCATGATTTCCATCATTTCGGTGCTCAGCGCGTTGCGGGCGTGGGGCCGGTTCAACGTGACGATCAGGGTGTGACCGCGCTGTTCGACGAGGGCGTCCTGTCCCGTTTGTTCGTTTGCTGGCGTCTCGGCCACACCTACCGCCTTTCGGTCGACGTCGGGGGTGAGCTTGTCAAGAAATGTAACACGTTCTAATTTGGTGGCCGTGGCCCTGAATATCGCCGACCTCGCCGAGCACGCCATCGACGCTGTGCCAGACCGTGTCGCCCTCATCTGCGGCGACGAGAAGCTGACCTACGCCCAACTGGAGGAGAAGGCCAACCGTCTCGCGCACTACCTGATCGATCAGGGCGTCAAGAAGGACGACAAGGTCGGGCTGTACTGCCGCAACCGCATCGAGATCGTGATCGCGATGCTCGGCATCGTCAAGGCCGGCGCCATCATCGTCAACGTCAACTACCGCTACGTCGAGGGCGAGCTGCGCTACCTGTTCGACAACTCCGACATGGTGGCGCTGGTGCACGAGCGCCAGTACGCCGACCGGGTCGCCAACGTGCTGCCGGACACCCCGAACGTCAAGACCATCCTGGTCATCGAGGACGGCTCCGACAGTGACTACCAGCGCTACGGGGGCGTCGAGTTCTACTCGGCGATCGCCCAGGGCTCGCCCGAGCGCGACTTCGGTGAGCGCAGCGCCGACGACATCTACCTGCTGTATACGGGCGGGACGACGGGCTTTCCCAAAGGTGTGATGTGGCGCCACGAGGACATCTATCGGGTGCTGTTGGGCGGCACCGACTTTGCGACGGGAGAATTCGTCAAGGACGAGTACGACCTGGCCAAGGGTGCGGCCGCGAATCCGCCGATGGTCCGCTATCCGATTCCGCCGATGATCCACGGCGCCACCCAATCGGCGACCTGGATGTCGATCTTCTCCGGCCAAACCACCGTGCTGGCACCGGAATTCAACGCCGAAGAGGTGTGGCGCACCATTCATGAGCACAAGGTCAACCTGCTGTTCTTCACCGGTGACGCGATGGCGCGGCCGCTGCTCGACGCCCTGGACACCGACCACGAATACGACCTGTCGTCGCTGTTCCTCCTGGCCAGCACCGCGGCGCTGTTCTCGCCGAGCATCAAGGAGCGGCTGCTGGAGCTGCTGCCCAACCGCGTCATCACCGACTCGATTGGCTCCTCCGAGACCGGTTTCGGCGGCACCAGCATCGTCGCCGCGGGCGCGCCGCACAGCGGTGGCCCGCGCGTCACCATCGACCACCGCACCGTCGTGCTCGACGAGGAGGGCAACGAGGTGAAGCCCGGGTCGGGAGTGCGCGGCTTCATCGCCAAGAAGGGCAACATCCCGGTCGGCTACTACAAGGACGAGAAGAAGACGGCCGAAACCTTCAAGACCATCAACGGCGTTCGCTACGCCATCCCCGGCGACTGGGCTCTGGTCGAGGAGGACGGCACCGTCACGATGCTGGGCCGCGGCTCGGTGTCGATCAACAGCGGCGGCGAGAAGATCTACCCCGAGGAGGTCGAGGCCGCGCTGAAGGGCCACCCCGACGTCTTCGACGCCCTGGTGGTCGGTGTGCCCGATCCCCGTTACGGCCAACACGTGGCGGCCGTCGTGCAGCCCCGGCCCGGTTGCCGGCCGACGCTGGCGGAGCTGGACAGCCTCGTGCGCTCCGAGATCGCGGGCTACAAGGTGCCGCGCAGCCTGTGGCTGGTCGACGAGGTAAAGCGTTCGCCCGCAGGCAAACCCGACTACCGCTGGGCCAAGGAGCAGACCGAGGCGCGCCCGGCAGACGACGTACATGCGAGCCATGTGACGACCTGACGCGCACTCAGCCGCGTGACCGACTTCGTCAAGCAGCACCCGGGCGCGCCGGCGGGCTATTTCGCTTGGGAGGCAGCGGGTTTGCGGTGGCTTGCCGGCGTCGACGGCGGGGTGCCCTGCGCTCACGTGGTTTCCGTGGACGCGACGAGCCTGACCCTGCGGCGGCTCGAATCCGTGAGCCCGACCGCCGCGGCGGCGGACGCGTTCGGCGGCCGGCTGGCTCGCACGCATGACGCCGGCGCCGCGGCGTTCGGCGCGGGGCCCGACGGGTGGGACGGGCCGGGGTTCTTCGGGCCGCTGTCGCAGCCCCTGCCGATGTCGCTGCGGCGGCACCGGCGCTGGGGCGATTTCTACGCCGACGAGCGGCTGGCCCCGATGGCCGAGTTGGCGGCGCCGCGGCTCGACGCGTCGACCCGCGCCACGGTCGATGCCGTCGCGGTGCGCTGCCGGGCGGGCGACTTCGACGACGACGACCCGCCGGCCCGGCTGCACGGCGACCTGTGGAGCGGCAACGTGATGTGGACGCCGGGCGGCGTGGTGCTGATCGACCCCGCCGCGCACGCCGGCCACCGGGAGACCGACCTGGCGATGCTCGCGCTGTTCGGCTGCCCGCACCACGACGCCGTCCTCGCCGGCTACCAGCGGGTGCGACCGCTGAAACCCGGCTGGCGCAACCGCATCGGGCTGCACCAGCTCTTCCCGCTGCTGGCACACGTGGCGTTGTTCGGCGGCGGGTACGCGCGGCAGACGGACGCCGCCGCCCGCGCCGCGCTGGCCGCGTAACGCCCGTCTACAGTCGAAGCTCTGATGACGATCGATGTCTGGATGCAACACCCGACGCAACGGTTCCTGCGCAGCGACATGCTGGCCTCGCTGCGGCGCTGGACCGGCGGGTCGATCCCCGACACCGACATTCCCATCGAGGCGACCATCGCGGCCATGGACGCCGCCGACGTCCGCTTCGGCCTGCTGAGCGCCTGGCGCGGCCCGAACGGCCAGGACTTGGTCTCCAACGACGAGGTGGCCGGATGGGTGCGGTCTCACCCGGACCGCTTCGCCGGTCTGGCCGCGGTGGACCTCGATCGCCCCATGGATGCGGTGCGCGAGCTGCGGCTCCGGGTGAAGCAGGGGTTCGTGGGGTTGCGGGTGGTGCCGTGGCTGTGGAACGCGCCGCCCACCGACCGCCGCTACTATCCGCTGTTCGCCGAATGCGTGGAGTCGGCCGTGCCGTTCTGCACGCAGGTCGGCCACACCGGCCCGCTGCGGCCGTCGGAGACCGGACGCCCGATTCCCTACATCGACCAGGTGGCGCTCGACTTCCCCGAGCTCGTCATCGTGTGCGGCCACGTCGGCTATCCGTGGACCGAGGAGATGGTCGCGGTCGCCCGCAAGCACGAGAACGTCTACATCGACACCTCGGCCTACACGGTCAAGCGGTTTCCGGACGAGCTCGTCCGCTTCATGAAAACCGGCACCGGACAACGCAAAGTGTTGTTCGGCACCAATTACCCGATGATCAGCCCCACGCATGCGTTGGCGGGGCTGGATGAACTCGGGCTAAGCGATGCGGCCCGCCGAGACTTCCTGCGCGGCAACGCCGAGCGTGTTTTCGGATTGGAGGCACACCAGTGAACGGTGCTCAGGCCCTGATCAACACGCTGGTCGACGGTGGCGTCGACGTCTGTTTCGCCAACCCGGGCACGTCGGAGATGCACTTCGTGGCAGCACTCGACGCCGTTCCCCAAATGCGCGGCGTGTTAACCCTTTTCGAGGGAGTGGCCACCGGGGCCGCCGACGGCTACGCCCGCATGGCCGACAAGCCGGCCGCGGTTCTGCTGCACCTCGGCCCGGGCCTGGGCAACGGCCTGGCCAACCTGCACAACGCGCGGCGCGCGCATGTGCCGATGGTGGTCGTCGTCGGCGACCATGCCATTTACCACAAAAAGTATGACGCCCCACTGGAATCCGACATCGACGCGCTGGCGGGCAGCGTCTCGGGATGGCTGCGCCGCACCGAGCAGACCGCCGACGTCGCGTCCGACGCCGCCGAGGCGATCGCCGCCAGCCGGGCGGGCTCGCACATCTCCACCCTGATCCTGCCCGCCGACGTGTCCTGGACGGACGGGGCGCAGCCCGCCACCACACCGCCCCCGCAACCGGCGGGGGCCGACCCGCGGTTGGCGACCGAGGCGCTCGAGGTGCTGCGGTCCGGGGAGCCCGCGGTGTTGCTGATCGGGGGCGACGCCACGCGTCGGCCGGGGCTGGCCGCGGCCGCGCGGATCGCCCAGGCGACCGGCGCCCGGTTGCTGTGCGAAACGTTCCCGGCGCGGCTCGAGCGCGGCGCCGGGGTTCCCGCCGTCGAGCGGCTGGCCTACTTCGCCGAGGCCGCCACCGCCCAGCTGAACGGCGCCAAGCATCTGGTGCTGGCGGGCGCCAAGTCACCGGTGTCGTTCTTCGCCTACCCCGGCATGCCCAGCGACCTGGTGCCGGCCGGCTGCGAGGTGCACGTGCTCGCCGAATACAGCGGTGCCGCAGGCGCTTTGGCCGCGCTGGCGGACGAGGTGGCCCCCGGCACGGTCGCGCCGGTGGCAGACGCGGTGCGCCCGCAGCCGCCGACGGGCGCACTGACCTCCGCCTCGGCGGCGGAAGTGATCGGGGCGTTGTTGCCCGAAGGCGCGATCGTCGTCGACGAGTCGAACACCTCCGGCCTGCTGCTCCCGCAGGCCACTGCCGGTGCGCCCGCTCATGACTGGTTGACGCTGACCGGCGGTGCGATCGGCTACGGAATCCCGGCGGCGGTGGGTGCCGCGGTGGCCGCTCCCGGGCGTCCGGTGCTGTGCCTGGAATCCGACGGGTCTGCCATGTATACGATTTCGGGGTTGTGGACGCAGGCGCGCGAGAACCTCGACGTGACCACCGTCCTCTACGACAACAGCGCCTACGACATCCTGCGCGTTGAGCTGCAACGCGTCGGCGCCGGGTCGTCGCCCGGTCCCAAGGCGTTGGACTTGCTCGACTTATCCCGTCCCACAATTGATTTCGTCAAGATATCCGAGGGGATGGGGGTTCCGGCGCGCCGCGTAACAACCGCCGAGGAGTTCGCCGACGCGCTGCGCGCCGCCTTCGCCGAACCCGGGCCGCACCTCATCGACGCCGTGGTGCCCTCGCTGATGGGGTAGTACGTCAGGCGTCGAAGATTGTCGTCCCGAGACCACTGGGGCTCTGCGCGATGTACACCGGTCCCAGCGCGAAGGGGATGTTCCCGGTGTTCATCACGCTGCCGGTAACCGTCAGGGGATCCGCCGCGGTCGTCGTGTACGAGTACAGCAGCTGGTTGGTGCTGGTGTAGACCGAAATGGCCGTTCCCACCGGCACGGTTCCGGTCGTCTGACCCGTCCCGAGCAGGGACGCCGGGATGGATCCGAAATTGTCACCGGAATCGATGAACAGCGAAGGAACAACCGTAGACGTCGTGCCATGCCCGGGGACCGTGACCTGTACGTCCACGTTGGTGACGGTCGGCGAACCGGTGATGGACACAGTGCTGGATAAGGAGTTGGGACCGAAAACGAGTTGGTTGTGGGGTTGGTTGAAGAGCACGCCCTGATCGACGGTGCCCGGCAACGCGGGGATCACCGTGCTGGTGCCCGGGCCCCCGGCGTTCGGCCCGATACCCAGGACGCCGACGATGCCGGTGCCGGACCAATAGTTTGCGAAGTTCGTCGAGTCGGTGCCGGTGAGGACGTCAACCGCGGTCGGCGACGTGGCGGTGAGGACGGACCCGGTCGGTCCGGTCAAGAAACCAACGGTCTCGTCGGACGTGGTGTAGTGGACGGTCACCGACGCGCCGGGCCCGGAGTAGGTGACCGAACCCGTGGTGACGGATGAGCCCGGGTTCGGGACGTATTGCCCTTCGATGACAAGACCCGACGATCCGGTGTCGACCAGCACGGGCGCCGGCGGCCCGCCATTGACGGAGACATAGGCGATCGGGAAACGACCTTCGGACAGCGACAGCGCGATGGTTTCGTTTTGCGAAAGCGGGGTCCCGTTGCTGCCGGCGCTCCCGCCGGGGCCGGACCCGGCCCCGCCCGTGCCGCCGGTGCCGTTGGTGCCGGGCGAGCCGACCGTGCCGCCGCCGCCGCCGGTGCCGCCGTTGCCGCCGTTGCCGCCGGTGCCGCCCACC
>NZ_LZJH01000031.1:0-857 GCF_001666745.1 Mycobacterium sp. E2699
TCGCCATCCAGTCCCAAGAGGTCTACGACCGCTATATGCACTACCTGACGGGGTGTGAAAACTTCTTCCTGAAGGGCATCAGCAACGTCGGCCAGTTCACGCTGGCCAAGTAAGTAGCGCACCGCTGGCCGGGCGCTCCCAGGCGCCCGGCTACTTCTCGCAGGTGAATTGGTTGACGTCGGTGTAGCCCTCGCGGAACAGCTTGGCGCAGCCGGTGAGGTACTTCATGTACCGGTCGTAGACCTCTTGGGACTGGATGGCGAGCGCCTTTTCCCGGTTCGCCGCTAAATTCGCCGCCCACATATTGAGCGTGCGGGCGTAGTGCTCCCGCAGCAATTGCACCTTTTCGACGGTGAATCCGGCCGCGGGCGCCAATTTCAGAATGTCTTCCTGCGCCGGCAACTGCCCGCCGGGAAAGATCTGGGTGTAGATGAATCGCGTGAACCGCACGTCGCTCATGGTCAGCGAGACGCCGAGCTCGTGCAGCTGTTTTTGGGAATGCGCGAGAATCGTGTGCAGCAACATCCGGCCGTCGTCGGGCAGGATCTCGTAGGCCCGTTCGAAAAACGCCGGCCAACGGTCCGCTTTGAACGCTTCGAAGGCGCCGATCGTGACAATGCGGTCGACGTGGTCCTCGAATTCCTCCCAGCCCTGCAGCCGCACCTCGACGCTGCGCCCGGTCGGGACCTTGGCCAGCCTCGCCTTGCTGTACTCGAACTGGTTGCGGCTGAGGGTGATTCCGATGACGTTGACGTCGAACTTCTCGACCGCTCGTTGTAGCGCACCGCCCCAGCCGCAACCGACGTCGAGCAGCGTCATCCCCGGCTCGAGGTTCAGCTTGCCGAGCGCCAGGTCGA
>NZ_LZJH01000032.1:0-511 GCF_001666745.1 Mycobacterium sp. E2699
GCTGCGCCCAGGCCAGGTTGAGATCCTCCAGCAAAATCCGCCACGACACCCCGTCGACCGCCAGATGGTGAACGATCAACAACAGCTGTCCGGTGGGGGCCGCCCACAGCGCGCTGACCATCATCCCGGCCGCCGGGTTCAGCCGCGACCGCGCCTCGATCACGACGGCATCGGAAAACACCTCGACCGTCTCGAGGCAGTGGCGGGCGTCCACGGATCCCGGCTCGGGCACCGTCAGCGACCAACCCCCGGCGCCGTCGTCGTCGACCCGCAGCCGCAGCGTGGGATGCCGATCCAGCAGGGCCTGCAGGACCACCACCACGTCGGCCTCGGTGACCCCCACCGGCGCTTGCACCAGCACGGTCTGGTTGAACTGGTCCACCGGACCCTCGACGCTGTGCAGCCAGCGGATGATCGGGGTCGCGGCCACCGCACCGACGCCGTCATCGACCACCTGGGCGCCGTCGGCCACCCCGGCCACCCGGGCCAGCCGGGCCACGGTCTGCTCGAC
>NZ_LZJH01000033.1:0-180198 GCF_001666745.1 Mycobacterium sp. E2699
AGGCTTCCTGCGCGTCCCACGTGCCGCCGGTGCTGGGATACCAGCGCCGCAGGGCCGGTGCCCGGCCGTCGAGCACCAACCGGTGGAGCCCGCCGAGTAGCCGAAGCGGCACCGCGAGGCGCGAGGGGTCGTCCTCGTGGCCGGACAGGATGGCCGCGAAGACGCCGTCCGCCTCGACGTCGGACGCCACCAACTCGAAGAGCTCCCCGTACATCGGGGATCCGGAGCCCGCGCAGAACCGTCCCTGCGAGCGCAGCATGTGTAGCAGGTGCTCGACGCCGGCGCTCATCGGCCCAGGCTTCCCAGCCCGGCGCCGACGACGTCGAACGCGTCGCCGAGCGCGACGGGCAGCGGGACTGACTCGTCGGACAGCCAGTGCTCGTAGGCGCTCAGCGCCACCCCCAGCATCGTCCACGCGACCGTCCGGGGTAGCGGGTCGGTTGTCTTGAGGCCCAACCGGTGGGCCACGAAGCCCGCCATCACCTCGCGCCAGCCGGCGTACATCGTCATCGAATAGGCCTGCAACTCCGCGGTTTCCAGGATGACCCGCATGCGTTGGCGGTGCCGGACGGTCTCGCACTCGTCAAAGGTGTTGAACGCCAACAGCGCCGCGCGCAGCGCGTCGCCCAGCGGCACCCGCGGGTCGACGGTGTCGAGCAGCTCTTGCAGGTGGGCGAGGTGGGCGTCGAAATCGCCCCACAGGATGGCGTTCTTCGACGCGTAATAGCGGAAGAGGGTGCGCCGGGCGATGCCGGCGGCCTGGGCGACGTCGTCGACGCTCACGTCGGCGAACCCGCGGGCGGCGAACAGTTCGAGGGCGACGTCGGTGATGTGCCCGGGTGTCGTCGAGCGGCGCCGGCCCACCCGCGACTGCGGCATCATCAGACCCGCCCTTCCATTGCGGCACTCGATGCCATATTGTGGCCAGAACGATCCGTCGTTGTCGAGCCCCACCGGGAGGATATCCACATGGACCAGGAAACCGAGACCGCGACCGAACTCGTCACCGAGACCCTGGTGGAAGAGGTGTCGATCGACGGGATGTGCGGGGTCTACTGACCCGCGTGTTCGATCCCGATCGCGGCTGGCGGTTGCACCCGCAGGTGGCGGTTCGCCCCGAGCCGTTCGGCGCGCTGCTCTACCACTTCGGCACCCGCAAGCTGTCCTTCCTGAAGAACCGCACCATCCTGGCGGTGGTGCGGTCGCTGGCCGACCACCCCGACGTCCGGTCGGCCTGCCGCGCCGCGGGCGTGGACGACCCGGGGCAGGGGCCCTACCTGCACGCGCTGGGCGTGCTGGCCGAATCGAAGATGTTGGTACCCCAGGAGGCTCCCACATGACGGTCATGGTTCCGCGGCTCATCGAGCAGTTCGAGCGCGGGCTGGACGCGCCCATCTGCCTGACGTGGGAGCTGACGTACGCCTGCAATCTGGCTTGCGTGCACTGCCTTTCGTCGTCGGGCAAGCGCGACCCGCGGGAATTGTCCACGCGCCAGTGCATGGACATCATCGACGAGCTGGAACGCATGCAGGTGTTCTACGTCAACATCGGCGGCGGTGAGCCCACGGTCCGCCCGGACTTCTGGGAGCTGGTCGACTACGCCACCGCGCACCACGTCGGCGTGAAGTTCTCCACCAACGGCGTCCGGATCACGCCGGAGGTAGCCGCGCGGCTGGCCGCCAGCGACTACGTCGACGTCCAGATCTCCCTCGACGGCGCCACGGCCGAGGTCAACGACGCCGTCCGCGGCGCCGGTTCGTTCGCGATGGCGGTGCGCGCGCTGGAGAACCTGGCCGGTGCGGGCTTCAAGGACGCGAAGATCTCCGTCGTCGTGACCCGGCACAACGTCGACCAGCTCGACGAGTTCGCAATGCTGGCAAGCCGGTACGGTGCCACGCTGCGAATCACCCGGCTGCGCCCCTCCGGTCGGGGCGCCGACGTGTGGGAAGACCTGCACCCCACCGCCGCCCAGCAGGTTCAGCTCTACGACTGGCTGGTCGCCAAGGGCGAGCGGGTGCTCACCGGCGACTCCTTCTTCCACCTGGCGCCGCTCGGCTCCTCCGGCGCCCTGGCCGGCCTGAACATGTGCGGGGCCGGCCGGGTGGTGTGCCTGATCGACCCGGTGGGCGACGTGTACGCCTGCCCGTTCGCCATCCACGACCGATTCCTGGCCGGAAACATCCTGTCGGACAAGGGATTCGACAACGTCTGGAAGAACGCCCCGCTGTTTCGCGAGCTGCGCGAACCGCAGTCGGCCGGCGCCTGCGGCAGCTGCGGGCACTACGACGCCTGCCGGGGCGGCTGCATGGCGGCCAAATTCTTCACCGGCCTGCCGATGGACGGCCCGGATCCCGAATGCGTCCAGGGGCACGGAGAGCCCGCGCTGGCCTTACAGCGACACAAGCCGCGGCCGCGCGCCGACCACTCACGCAAGGCCGGGCCGATCCCCCTGACGCTGTCGCGACCGCCGGCGCGCCTCTGCAACGAAAGCCCGGTGTAACCGTGGCCGGCCAATGGTTCGAAACGGTGGCCATCGCCCAGCAGCGCGCGAAGCGGCGGCTCCCGAAATCCGTCTACTCGGCGCTGGTCGCGGGCAGCGAAAAGGGGATCACCGTCGCCAACAACGTCGAGGCGTTCAGCGAACTGGGATTTGCGCCGCACGTCGTCGGTGCGCCGGAGAAGCGGGACCAATCGACCACCGTTATGGGGCAAGACATTTCCATGCCCGTGCTGATCTCGCCGACCGGCGTGCAGGCGGTCGATCCGGACGGTGAGGTGGCGGTAGCGCGGGCCGCGGCGGCGCGGGGAACCGCGATGGGCCTGTCGTCCTTCGCCAGCAAGCCCATCGAGGAGGTCATCGCCGCAAACCCGAAAGTGTTCTTTCAGGTGTACTGGCTGGGTGGGCGCGACGCGATTGCCGAGCGGGTGGAGCGGGCGCGGCAGGCCGGCGCGGTCGGTCTCATCGTCACCACCGACTGGTCGTTCTCCCACGGGCGCGACTGGGGCAGCCCGAAGATCCCCGAGCAGATGAACCTGCGGACCGTTCTGCGGCAGTCCCCGGAGGCGGTCTTCAAGCCCCGCTGGTTGTGGAAGTACGGCAAGACGCTGCGCCCGCCGGACCTGCGGGTGCCCAACCAGGGCCGCCGCGGCGAACCCGGGCCGCCCTTCTTCGCCGCCTACGGCGAGTGGATGGGGACGCCGCCGCCGACCTGGGAGGACATCGCCTGGCTGCGCGAGCTGTGGGGCGGACCCTTCATGCTCAAGGGCGTGATGCGCGTCGATGACGCCAAAAGGGCTGTGGACGCCGGGGTTTCGGCGATCTCGGTATCCAACCACGGTGGCAACAACCTGGACTGCACCCCGGCGTCGATCCGCGCCCTGCCCGCGGTCGCGGCGGCGGTCGGCGATCAGGTCGAGGTGCTGCTCGACGGCGGCATCCGGCGCGGGAGCGACGTCGTCAAGGCGGTCGCGCTGGGCGCGCGCGCGGTGATGATCGGCCGGGCATACCTGTGGGGCCTGGCCGCGGCCGGGCAGGCGGGGGTGGAGAACGTCCTCGACATCTTGCGCGGCGGCATCGACTCGGCGCTGATGGGTCTGGGGCGCTCGTCGGTTCACGACCTCGGCCCGGACGACATCCTGGTGCCGGCGGGTTTCACGCGGACGCTCGGCGTGCCGCCCGCCTAAATTCGGGCACGTTGGGCACTTTAGCCGGGATTTGAGCTGAGCCGTTTTCAGTTGGCCTTCGGAAAGCCCTTTTAGCCTCATTCGACAGCGGCAACAATTGTGGTGCTCGCGAGGTAACCGTGACGGACGAGCCGTCGAATTCGACCGCCAGGTGAACAAGCCAGAAAAAAAATATTTTGGAGGGTCAACAATTGGTGCACGCCAGGTGAATTCGTCCTACCATCAGCCAGTGCCCGTACTCGGCGAATTAGCAACGGCGACGTCAAGCCAGCTATTAAGCACCTCGCCGTCGATAATTGTCCCGCTGGGATCGACCGAACAACATGGTCCGCACCTGCCGTTGGACACCGACACCCGTATCGCGGCCGCCGTCGCCCGTGGGGCCCGGGCCCGCCTCGGCGAACCCTGGCTGGTGGCGCCGGCCATCGCCTACGGCGCCAGTGGCGAGCACCAGGACTTCGCCGGCACGATCTCCATCGGCACCGATGCCCTGGCGTCGCTCCTGGTGGAGTACGGCAGGTCAGCCGCCTGCTGGGCCCCGCGGCTGCTCTTCGTCAACGGCCACGGCGGCAACGCCGCCGCGCTGAGCGGTGCGGTCGCGCGGCTGCGCGGCGAAGGCCGGGACGCCGGGTGGTGCCCGTGCGTCGCCGCCGGCGGGGACGCCCACGCCGGCCATACCGAAACATCCGTATTGCTGCATATCTCGCCGACCGAGGTGCTGACCGACAGGTGGCTCGCCGGCAACCGGGCGCCCCTGGCCGACTTGCTGCCCTCGATGCGTCGCGGGGGAGTCGCGGCGGTCAGCCCGGTCGGGGTCTTGGGGGACCCGACGACGGCGACCGCCGCGGAGGGCAAGCGCATCTTCGCCGAGATGGTCGACGACTGCGTCCGCCGGGTCGCCCGGTGGTCGCCCGGGCGCGACGGGATGCTGACATGACCGCGCCGGCGACGCGGCTGCCCGACGGGTTCGCCGTCCAGGTCGATCGCCGCGTGCGGGTGCTCGGCGACGGTTCGGCACTGCTGGGCGGCTCGCCGACACGTCTGCTGAAGTTGGCCCCGGCCGCCCAGAGCATGCTGTCCGACGGCCGGCTGAAGGTCCGCGACGACGTCAGCGCGCAACTGGCGCGCACACTGCTCGACGCCACCGTGGCCCACCCCCGGCCCGCGGGCGGGCCGTCGCACCGCGACGTGACCGTGGTAATCCCGGTGCGCGACAACGTTTCCGGCGTTCGGCGCCTGGTGAGCTCGTTGCGCGGGCTGCGGGTCGTGGTGGTCGACGACGGCTCGTTCCCGCCCATCGAACCCGAAGACTTCCTCGGCGCACACTGCGACGTCGAGGTGCTGCGCCACTCGTACAGCAAGGGCCCGGCCGCGGCGCGCAACACCGGGCTGGCCGCCTGCGCGACCGACTTCGTCGCGTTCCTGGACTCCGACGTGACGCCGCGCCGGGGATGGCTGGAGGCCCTGCTCGGTCACTTCTGTGATCCCACCGTCGCCCTGGTGGCGCCGCGCATCGTCGGTTTGTCGCACAGCGAGAACGTGGTGGCGCGCTACGAGGCGGTGCACTCGTCGCTGGACCTGGGGGAGCGCGAGGCGCCGGTGCTGCCGCACAGCACGGTGTCCTACGTCCCCAGCGCGGCCATCATCTGTCGCCGCTCGGCCATCCGCGACGTGGGCGGGTTCGACGAGACGATGCAGTCCGGGGAGGACGTCGACTTGTGCTGGCGGCTCATCGAGGCGGGCAACCGCCTGCGCTACGAGCCGATCGCGCAGGTCGCGCACGACCACCGCACCGAATTGCGGGACTGGCTTGCGCGCAAGGCATTCTATGGCGGCTCGGCCGCCCCGCTGTCGGTGCGTCACCCGGACAAGACCGCGCCGGTGGTGATCTCCGGCTGGGCGCTGATGGCCTGGACCCTGATGGCGCTGGGCACCAGCCTCAGCCAGCTCGCCTCGATCGTCGTCGCCCTGGTAACGGGCCGGCGGATCGCCAGGGCGATGCGCAGCGCCGAGACCTCGCTGTGGGACGTGGCCGCGATCGCGACCCGCGGCCTGTGGGCGGCGGCGCTGCAGCTGGCGTCGGCCGTCTGCCGGCACTACTGGCCGGTGGCGCTCGTCGCGGCCGTCCTGTCGCGGCACTGCAGACGGGTGGTGCTGGTCGCCGCCGTGATGGACGGCGTGGTGGACTGGCTGCGCCGCCGCGATGCCACCGGCGACGAGGCCGAACCGATCGGGCTGCTGACCTACCTGCTGCTCAAGCGCATCGACGACCTGGCCTACGGCCTCGGGCTGTGGTGGGGCGTCGCGCGCGAACGCAACGCGCGGGCGCTCAAGCCACAGATCCGCACATAACGGTTTTGAAGACGCCTTGACCGCGGCCGTCCCGCGCAGCGACGTGCTGATCGTCGGCGCCGGGAGCGCCGGATCGGTTGTCGCCGAACGGCTTTCCAGCGATCCACGCCGTACCGTGACCGTCCTCGAGGCGGGCCCCGGTCTCGCCGATCCGGACCTGCTGGCGTTGACCGCCAACGGTTCGCAGCTGCCGATCGGGGTCGGCAGCCCGGTGGCCGAGCGGTACCTGACCCACCTCACCGATCGGCATGACCTGAAGCTTCCGATCGTGCGCGGGAAGACGGTGGGTGGGTCGGGCGCCGTCAACGGCGGCTATTTCTGCCGGGCGCTCGCCAGTGACTTCGACCGGGCAGCGCTGCCCGGTTGGGCATGGTCGGACGTGCTCGAGCACTTCCGGGCCATCGAGACGGACCTCGATTTCAACGGCCTCGCCCACGGCAGGACCGGCCCGATCGCGGTGCGCCGGACCCTCGAAATGACCGGTAGCACAGAAACTTTCATTGCGGCCGCCGGGCGGGCCGGATTTCGCTGGATCGAGGACCTCAACGACTCCGGGCCCGAACCGATTTCGGGGCTGGGCGCGGTTCCGCTGAACATCGTCGATGGCGTCCGCACCGGACCCGGCGCCGCCTACCTCCTGCCGGCGCTCGCGCGGCCCAACCTGACCCTGCTGGAGCGCACCCGGGCGGTTCGGCTGCGTTTCTCCGGCACCCGCGCGGTCGGCGTCGACGCGATCGGCCCGCACGGCCCGATGGAGTTGTCCGCGGACCGGATAGTCCTGTCCGCCGGGGCGATTCAGTCCGCGCACCTGCTGATGTTGTCCGGGGTCGGCGACGAGGCCACGCTGCGCGCGGCCGGCGTGCCGGTGCTGGCGCCGCTGCCGGTGGGCACGTCGTGCAGCGACCACCCCGAATGGGTGTTGCCGACCAATTGGACGGTGGCCCCCGGCCGGCCCGTGCTCGAGGTCGTGCTCGGCACCGCCGACGGCCTCGAGGTCAGGCCCTACACCGGCGGCTTCGTCGCGATGACCGGTGACGGCACCGCCGGACATCCCGACTGGCCGCACATCGGGGTGGCGCTGATGCGCCCGCGGTCGCGCGGACGCGTCACGCTGGTCTCGGCCGATCCCGCCGTGCCGCCACGGATCGAGCACCGCTACGACAGCGAGCCCGACGACGTCGCCGCGCTGCGGGAGGGCAGTGAACTCGCCCGCGAATTAGCCGGTGCCGCAGCGTCCGTCGGGCCGCCCGTGTGGTCGACGTCCCAACACCTGTGCGGCACCGCGCCGATGGGCGCCGTGGTTGACCCGCGCTGTCGGGTCTATGGCCTCGAAAACCTTTGGGTCATAGACGGTTCCATCCTGCCGGCGATCACCAGCCGCGGACCGCACGCGACCATCGTGATGCTTGGGCACCGGGCCGCGGAATTCGTCGACTGAGTGCCGCCGAAGCCCGAATCAGGCTTGGTAAGGCTGCATCTCGATCGGCACGCCCGTCGCCGCCGGTTGCTCCTCGTGGGATCCCGCCGCCGCCGGGGAGTAGGCCGGCGTCGCCGGAGAATAGTTCGGCGTCGCCGCGGGCGCGGTGTTGAGCGGCGTGGTGATCGGCAGCGCCTGCGCCGCGGTGGCGGGGGAGAACACCGGTGCTTCGGCCTCGACGGCCGCCACCGGAGCCGCGGTTGACACCGGCGCCAGGGGAGAAACCTCCGCCACCGGCGAAGCCGCCGACATCGCGGCCGCGGGCGCGGCGGCCGGGGCCAACGGCGTCGATGCCATCGGCGCGGCGAGCGGCGCCGCCGCCAGCGGCGTAGCCGTCGGTGCCAGCGCGACGGGAGTCACCGGAGCCGGCGTGACCGCCGCCGCGGGGACCGCGTGGGCCGGCGCGGCGCCACCGGCCAGGCCGGCCATGGACGCCGGCACCCCCGCGGCCGCCGAACCCGCCGAGGCCGCGGTGCCCATCAGCGGCTGCGCGGTCGACAGCGCCTGGCCGGGCGTATTGCCGGTCACCATGCTCTCGACGGTTTGCAGGGGACTTGCGTTGGCGGCCTCGGTCAGGGCGTACTGCTCGGCGCCCGCGCTCATCAGCTGGACGAATTGCGTGTGGAACGCCTGCGCCGCGGCGCTGAGCGCCTGGTACACCTGGGCGTGCGCGTCGAACAGGCTGGCGATGCTGGCCGACACCTCGTCGGCGCCTGCGGGCAGCACGCTCGACACGGGGCCCAGCGCGGCGGAGTTGGCGTCGCTGACCATGGATGCGATGTTCGCCAGATCGACTGCGGCGGCCGCCACGTACTGCGGCGCTGCGATCACATAGGACATTCCGCTCCCCCGGGTAGCCTCGACGGCGTCCGCACCCCCATAACGGACTCCGCTTCTGCGGATGCTAGCGCCCTTCGCGAGGCGGCCGAGGCGTTTTCAGGTGAACTTTGGGCTCACGCGGCCAATCTGGATTTACTCCGGCTTAGCGGCTCCGCGCGAACCCCCGGCGGTCGCGATCCGGCGCACCAGCCTCAGCTGTCGCCCGTCGGGCCCCGGAGCCCACAATCCGATGAGCACTGCCGCGATGGCGACGATCACGGCCATCGTGATGGTCGAAGCATGGAGGGCCGTCAGGAATGCGGCTTTGCTGAGTTCGGCCAACTGGCGCCCCTGCGGTCCGAGCTTGCCGGCTACCTCGACGGCCTTGGCCAGCGAATCGGTGGCCGGTCCGCGAACCGGGTCCGGAAAGCCGGAAAGCTTCGGCGCGAGCTCGTGTGAGTAGCGCCCGGCCAGGATCGAACCCGCGACGGCGATTCCCAGTGCCCCGCCCATTTCGCGAGATGTGTCGTTCACCGCGGAGGCAACGCCCTGCTTTTCGTCGGGAACCGCGCTCATGATCGCCGAAGTCGTAGGCGCCGTGCACATTCCGATGCCGGTGGCGAGTATCAACGTCGGCCAGGCGAACTGCGAATACGTCGAATGCAGGCCGAGTCCGTACATGCACGCAAAGCCGGCGGCCATGAACAGCGTGCCGACGAACAGCACCAGTCGCAGGCCCAGCTTCGGCACATACCAGAACGACAGCGCCGAGAAAATGCCCAGCGGAACCATGAATGGACCGAAGGCGATCGCCGTCGTCAGCGGCGAGTAACCCATGATCTGCTGGACGTATTGCATGCCGATGTAGAAGAAGCCAAACGTTGCGCCGAACAGCATGACGATCGCCGCCACCCCGGTGGCGAAATTGGGGTCGGCAAACAACCGGACGTCCAGCAGCGGTTGCCGCCGCCGGAACTCCACGACGCCGAACGCGACGGCGATGACAGCACCCGCGACCAGGCCGCCCCAGACCAGCGAGTCGGTCCAACCACGGTCGGGCGCTTCGAGGATGGCGAACACCGCGATCGCGACGGCCCCGGCGATGAGGACCGCACCGAGCCAGTCGATGCGGGGAGCGTCGGCCTCGCGCGACGATGCGATGGTGCACCCCAGGGCGAAGATCACCATCCCGGCTACGCCCAGTGACCAGAAGATCGCGTGCCAGTCCCAAAAGCGAAGCAGCAGGCCGGATCCGAGCATTCCGATGACCCCACCGGAACCGGCCGTGCCGGCCCAGATGCCGACGGCCTTCATCCGATCTTGTTTCGGATAGGCGACGGTCAGCAGCGACAGCGTCGCGGGCATCACAAAGGCGGCGCCGACACCGGCCACCGCCCGTCCCGCGATGATCTCCAGAGGGTTATGGAGGATCGCCGGTGTGGCCGAGCCCAGTGCGAAAACCACCAGACCGGTCAGCAGCGCGCCCCGCCGGCCATAGCGGTCACCGATGGCCCCGGCGGGTAGCAGCAGGCACGCCAGCGCCAAGGTATAACCGTCGACGATCCAGGTCAGCTGCGTCTGCGTCGCGGATGTCGCCACCGCGAGATCCCCCAGCGCGGTGTTCAGCGCCGTCATCGACCCGACGACCAGCGCGACGCCCATGCAGGCGACCGTCAGGGTCCAGTTTCGGGCACGGGGGCTACCGCCGATGGTTGCCGAATCAGTACGCTTATCAGGCCGTACCAGCGTTTCGACCATACGAAAGCGCCTCCTAACGGGGGGCGGGGAAGTTTTGAGACCGATAGTCTTGTAGGTAGACCGATAGTCTTGTTTCCAAACGGAGAGGTGGCTCACAATTACCGGCGGTAGTACCGATCCCCGGCCGGCGCGGTCCCGGGCCCGCCTGCTCGAAGCCGCTGCCGCGCTTCTGCGTTCCGGTGGTCCCAGCGCGGTGACCGTCGATGCGGTCACCCGTACCGCCAACGTAGCGAGGGCTACCCTGTATCGCCACTTCCCGAGTGGAAATGATTTGCTGGCGGCGGCGTTCAACAGCCTGATACCCCCCTCGCCGACGCCCCCGGCAGAAGGGTCGCTGCGCGATCGGCTCGTCGCGTTGGTGCTGGCCCAGGCCGAAGCCGTGGCGCAGGCCCCGGCGCTGCTGACCGCCATGTCCTGGCTGGCCCTGGGACCGGACCTGGAAGGGTTGCCCGAACCGCGCGACGCGGACGCCGACAGCTGTTCGATCACCTCGTTGCGGGAACGCATCGCCCAGCAGTACGCCGCGCCGTTCGACGCGGTGTTCGACAGCCCGGAGGCGGCCGCCGAGCTGGGCGAGGTCGACCGGTCGCGGGCGATCGCCCTGCTGATCGGCCCGCTGGTGCTGGGGCGCCTGTCCACCCTCCCCGACTTCGACTATCGCGAGTGTGCGCGGGCGGCCGTCGACGGTTTCCTGCACGTTCAGCGCGCACAGCAGCGGGCCGCCGCGGCGAGTATCGAATCGGCAGGTGCCTGAGGCGTCGCCGCCGGCGCCGAAATTTTGTCCGCGCCGCGATCTAGGGCATACTGTTCGGGTTGCCTTTCGCCAGGTTCTGCGCCTGGCCGGGCATACGACCAGCGCCCAAACGGGCGCGTCCGGTCCCATCCTCGGAACGCGACTAATTTTGGCCGCGGAAGAGGCTGCGTAAGGGTGACACACCCGACCGCGGGGGCCGGTGGACCACGACAGGTAAACAGCGGCGCAGTATCCGGCGCGACGCTCGACCGGCCCAGGATTGGGCGGTCGATCGGCGCTCCGGGGGGCACTGAGACATGGACGTAAGCCCGGACGACGGGCTTCAAGTAGGAGTGAGGGTAGGAGAAGCGTGGCGGGACAGAAGATCCGCATCAGGCTTAAGGCCTACGACCATGAGGCTATTGACGCATCGGCGCGCAAGATCGTCGAGACCGTCGTCCGCACGGGTGCCAGCGTCGTAGGTCCGGTGCCGCTGCCGACCGAAAAGAACGTGTATTGCGTCATCCGCTCCCCGCACAAGTACAAGGACTCGCGGGAGCACTTCGAGATGCGCACGCACAAGCGGTTGATTGACATCCTCGATCCGACGCCGAAGACCGTCGACGCGCTGATGCGCATCGACCTTCCGGCCAGCGTCGACGTCAACATCCAGTAGGAGATCCAGACTCATGGCACGCAAAGGCATTCTGGGTACCAAGCTGGGCATGACGCAGGTGTTCGACGAGAACAACAGGGTTGTGCCGGTGACGGTGGTCAAGGCCGGCCCCAACGTGGTGACCCGCATCCGCACGCCGGAGCGCGACGGCTACAGCGCCGTGCAGTTGGCATACGGCGAGATCAGCCCGCGCAAGGTCAACAAGCCGGTGACCGGCCAGTACACCGCGGCGGGGGTCAACCCGCGCCGGTACCTGGCCGAGCTGCGTCTGGACAATCCGGACGCCGCCGCCGAATACGAGGTCGGCCAGGAACTGACGGCCGAGATCTTCGCCGACGGCGCCTATGTCGACGTGACCGGCACCTCCAAGGGCAAGGGCTTCGCCGGAACGATGAAGCGGCATGGCTTCCGCGGTCAGGGCGCCAGCCACGGGGCCCAGGCGGTGCACCGCCGGCCGGGCTCCATCGGCGGCTGCGCCACCCCGGCGCGGGTGTTCAAGGGCACCCGGATGGCCGGCCGGATGGGCAACGACCGGGTGACCGTGCAGAACCTGGTGGTGCACAAGGTCGATACCGAGAACGGCGTGCTGCTCATCAAGGGCGCGGTCCCCGGCCGCACGGGTGGACTCGTGATGGTCCGCAGCGCGATCAAACGAGGTGAGAAGTAATGGCGGCGCAGAAGATTGACGTGAAGACGCCCGACGGCAAGGTCGACGGCTCCGTGGAGCTGCCCGCCGAATTGTTTGACGTCGAGGCCAACATCGCGCTCATGCACCAGGTGGTCACCGCCCAGCGGGCGGCCGCCCGCCAGGGCACGCACTCGACCAAGACCCGCGGCGAGGTCAGCGGCGGTGGGCGCAAGCCGTACCGGCAGAAGGGCACCGGCCGTGCGCGGCAGGGTTCGACGCGGGCCCCGCAGTTCACCGGCGGTGGCGTCGTGCACGGTCCCAAGCCGCGCGACTACAGCCAGCGCACGCCCAAGAAGATGATCGCCGCGGCGTTGCGTGGGGCGCTGTCCGACCGGGCGCGCAACGGCCGCATCCATGCAGTCACCGAGCTGGTCACGGGCCAAACCCCCTCCACCAAGAGCGCCCGGGCATTTCTGAGCACGCTGACCGAGCGCAAGCAGGTGCTGCTCGTCATCGGCCGCACCGACGAGACCGGTGCGAAAAGCGTGCGCAACCTGCCGGGCGTGCACGTCCTGACGCCCGACCAGCTCAACACCTACGACGTGCTGCGCTCCGACGACGTGGTGTTCAGCGTCGAGGCGCTCAATGCCTACATCGCGGCCAACACGGCCAAAACCAGTTCTGCCGAGGAGGTTTCGGCCTGATGGCGACCATCGCTGACCCCCGGGACATCATCCTGGCGCCGGTCATCTCCGAGAAGTCCTACGGGCTGCTCGATGAGAACGTCTACACGTTCGTGGTGCATCCCGACTCGAACAAGACGCAGATCAAGATCGCTGTCGAGAAGATCTTCTCGGTGAAGGTCGCCTCGGTGAACACCGCGAACCGACAGGGCAAGCGCAAGCGCACCCGGACCGGATACGGCAAGCGCAAGAGCACCAAGCGGGCCATCGTCACGCTGGCGCCGGGCAGCAAGCCGATCGACCTCTTCGGCGCACCGAGCTAGCGCGGCGACGAGAGAAAGACCTGACTAGACATGGCAATTCGTAAGTACAAGCCGACGACCCCGGGTCGCCGCGGTGCCAGCGTGTCCGATTTCGCCGAGATCACCCGCGCGGAGCCGGAGAAGTCGCTGGTGCGTCCGCTGCACGGGCACGGCGGTCGCAACGCGCACGGCCGGATCACCACCCGCCACAAGGGGGGTGGGCACAAGCGCGCCTACCGGGTGATCGACTTCCGCCGCAACGACAAGGACGGCGTCAACGCCAAGGTCGCGCACATCGAGTACGACCCGAACCGCACCGCCAACATCGCGCTGCTGCACTACCTGGACGGCGAGAAGCGCTACATCATTGCCCCGCTTGGCCTCTCGCAGGGCGACGTGGTGGAGTCGGGTGCCAACGCCGACATCAAGCCGGGCAACAACCTGCCGCTGCGCAACATCCCGGCCGGCACCCTGGTGCACGCCGTGGAGCTGCGGCCGGGCGGCGGCGCCAAGCTCGCGCGCTCGGCGGGGTCGAGCATCCAGTTGCTCGGCAAGGAAGGCAGCTACGCGTCGCTGCGCATGCCCAGCGGCGAAATCCGCCGCGTCGACGTGCGTTGCCGCGCCACCGTCGGCGAGGTGGGCAACGCCGAGCAGGCGAACATCAACTGGGGCAAGGCCGGCCGCATGCGGTGGAAGGGCAAGCGCCCGTCGGTCCGCGGTGTCGTCATGAACCCGGTGGACCACCCGCACGGCGGTGGTGAGGGCAAGACCTCCGGCGGTCGCCACCCGGTCAGCCCGTGGGGCAAGCCGGAAGGCCGCACCCGCCACCCGAACAAGCAGAGCAACAAGCTCATCGTCCGACGCCGGCGCACCGGCAAGAAGCATTCGCGGTAGGAGCAGCCAGACATGCCACGCAGCCTGAAGAAGGGCCCGTTCGTCGACGGCCATCTGCTCAAGAAGGTCGACGTCCAGAACGAGAAGAACACCAAGCAGGTCATCAAGACCTGGTCGCGCCGGTCGACGATCATTCCGGACTTCATCGGCCACACCTTTGCCGTGCACGACGGGCGCAAGCACGTCCCCGTGTTCGTCACCGAGGCGATGGTGGGTCACAAGCTCGGCGAGTTCGCCCCGACGCGCACCTTCAAGGGGCACATCAAGGATGATCGGAAGGCCAAGCGGCGATGACCACAACTGAATTCCCGTCGGCGGTCGCGAAGGCCCGGTTCGTCCGGGTGTCGCCGACCAAGGCGCGCCGGGTGATCGACCTGGTCCGCGGCAAGTCGGTGAACGATGCGCTGGACATCCTGCGCTGGGCGCCGCAGGCCGCGAGCGAACCGGTGGCCAAGGTGATCGCGAGCGCGGCGGCCAACGCGCAGAACAACAACGGCCTGGACCCGGCGACCCTCGTGGTCGCCACGGTCTACGCCGACGAGGGCCCCACCGCCAAGCGCATCCGTCCGCGCGCCCAGGGCCGCGCGTTCCGAATCCGCAGGCGCACCAGCCACATCACCGTGGTGGTGGAAAGCCGGCCGGCCAAGGATCAGGGTTCGGCGAAGTCGACGCGGGCCCGTCGCGCCGAGGCAAGCAAGGCCGCGGCGAAGGCTGGTCCTGGTTCGGGCGCCAAGAAGGCACCCGCCAAGAAAGCGCCGGCCGCGAAGAAGGCGCCGGCAAAGAAGGCCCCGGCCAAGGCTTCTGAGGCTTCTGACGCGAAGGGAGGCTCAGACTAGTGGGCCAGAAGATCAATCCGCACGGCTTCCGGCTGGGCATCACGACGGACTGGAAGTCCCGCTGGTACGCCGACAAGCAATACGCCGATTACGTCAAGGAAGACGTCGCGATCCGGCGGCTGCTGTCCACGGGCTTGGAGCGCGCCGGCATCGCCGACGTCGAGATCGAGCGCACCCGCGACCGGGTGCGGGTCGACATCCACACCGCCCGCCCCGGCATCGTCATCGGGCGCCGCGGCACCGAGGCCGACCGGATCCGCGCGGATTTGGAGAAGCTGACCGGCAAGCAGGTTCAGCTCAACATTCTCGAGGTCAAAAACCCCGAGTCCCAGGCGCAACTGGTGGCCCAGGGCGTCGCCGAGCAGTTGAGCAACCGGGTGGCGTTCCGCCGCGCGATGCGCAAGGCCATCCAGTCGGCGATGCGGCAGCCCAACGTCAAGGGCATCCGGGTCCAGTGCTCCGGCCGCCTGGGCGGCGCGGAGATGAGCCGCTCGGAGTTCTACCGCGAGGGCCGGGTGCCGCTGCACACCCTGCGCGCCGACATCGACTACGGCCTGTACGAGGCCAAGACCACCTTCGGCCGGATCGGCGTGAAGGTGTGGATCTACAAGGGCGACATCGTCGGCGGCAAGCGCGAATTGGCCGCCTCGGGAGTGGGGGCCCCGGCCGGCGCCGAGCGTCCGCGCCGCGAGCGGCCGTCGGGCACGCGTCCGCGGCGTAGCGGCGCGTCGGGCACCACCGCGACCAGCACCGAGGCCGGCCGCGCGGCGGGCGCCGAGGACAGCGCCGTGGCGACCCCGACCGAAGCCGCGCCTCCCCTCGAACCACAGAGCACGGAGAGCTGAATCATGTTGATTCCCCGCAAGGTCAAGCACCGCAAGCAGCACCACCCCCGTCAGCGCGGCATCGCCAGCGGCGGCACGGCGGTGAACTTCGGCGACTACGGCATCCAGGCCCTCGAGCACGCCTACGTCACCAACCGCCAGATCGAGTCGGCCCGTATCGCGATCAACCGGCACATCAAGCGTGGCGGCAAGGTGTGGATCAACGTCTTCCCCGACCGCCCGCTGACCAAGAAGCCCGCCGAGACCCGGATGGGTTCGGGTAAGGGCTCCCCGGAGTGGTGGGTCGTCAACGTCAAGCCGGGCCGGGTGCTGTTCGAGCTCAGCTACCCCAACGAGCAGGTGGCCCGGGCGGCGCTCACCCGCGCAATCCACAAGCTGCCGATCAAGGCACGCATCGTGACCCGAGAGGATCAGTTCTGATGGCACTGGGAATTTCGCCTGGCGAACTGCGCGAGCTCACCGACGAAGAACTCGCCGAGCGCGTGCGCGAGTCCAAGGAGGAGCTGTTCAACCTGCGCTTCCAGATGGCGACCGGACAGCTCACCAACAACCGCCGGCTCCGCACCGTGCGTCAGGAAATCGCGCGCGTCTACACGGTGCTGCGCGAACGAGAACTGGGCCTGGCCAGCGGGCCCGATGGTAAGGATTCGTGATGGCAGAAGCTAAGAAGGCGCCCGCGAAGGCCGCCCCGAAGAAGGCCGCGGCAACCGACGCCGAGCCGAAAGACAAGGGCCCCAAGCACACTCCGGCCAACCCGAAAACGCGTGGCCGGCGCAAGGTGCGCATCGGCTATGTGGTCAGCGACAAGATGCAGAAGACCATCGTGGTCGAGCTGGAAGACCGCATGCGGCACCCGCTGTACGGCAAGATCATCCGGACCACCAAGAAGGTCAAGGCGCACGACGAGAACAGCACCGCCGGCATCGGCGACCGCGTCTCGCTGATGGAGACGCGACCCATGTCGGCGACCAAGCGCTGGCGGCTGGTTGAAATCCTCGAGAAGGCCAAGTAGCCCGCAGGCAACGCAGAAACGCCCGAGACCCCCGCGGTCTCGGGCGTTTGTGTTGCCGAGCGTAACCGCACTGCGAAAGAAGGCCGGAATAATCGCGGTGGCGTTACGCTCGGCGCATGTCCACTGACTCGCGCGAGTTTCACGGCAAGATCGAGCTCGACATCCGGGATTCGGAGCCGGACTGGGGTCCGTACGCGGCGCCGACGGCACCGGAGAATTCACCGAACATCCTGTATCTGGTGTGGGACGACACGGGCATCGCGACGTGGGACTGCTTCGGCGGCCTGGTCGAGATGCCGGCGATGACGCGGATCGCCGAGCGCGGCGTGCGGCTGTCGCAGTTCCACACCACCGCGCTGTGCTCGCCGACCCGGGCGTCGCTGCTGACCGGGCGCAACGCGACCACCGTGGGCATGGCCACCATCGAGGAATTCACCGACGGGTTCCCCAACTGCAACGGGCGCATTCCCGCGGACACCGCGCTGCTCTCCGAGATGCTCGCCGAGCGGGGCTACAACACGTACTGCGTCGGCAAGTGGCACCTGACGCCGCTCGAGGAGTCCAATCTGGCGTCGACGAAACGGCACTGGCCCACCTCGCGCGGCTTCGAGCGGTTCTACGGATTCATGGGCGGCGAGACCGACCAGTGGTACCCCGACCTGGTCTACGACAACCATCCGGTCAGCCCGCCGGGGACACCGGAGGACGGCTACCACCTGTCGAAGGACCTCGCGGACAAGACGATCGAGTTCATCCGCGACGCCAAGGTGATCGCGCCGGACAAGCCGTGGTTCAGCTACGTGTGCCCGGGCGCCGGGCACGCGCCGCACCACGTCTTCAAGGAGTGGGCGGACCGCTACGCCGGCCGATTCGACATGGGCTACGAAAAGTACCGCGAGGTCGTGCTGGAAAAGCAGAAGTCGCTCGGGATCGTGCCACCGGACACCGAACTGTCACCGGTCAACCCGTATTCGGACGTCAAGGGCCCGCAGGGCGAGCCCTGGCCGCTGCAGGACACGGTGCGGCCGTGGGACTCGCTGAACGACGAAGAGCGCAAGCTGTTCTGCCGGATGGCCGAGGTGTTCGCCGGCTTCCTCAGCTACACCGACGCCCAGATCGGGCGCATCCTGGACTATCTCGAGGAGTCCGGCCAGCTGGACAACACCATCATCGTGGTGATCTCCGACAACGGCGCCAGCGGCGAGGGCGGCCCCAACGGGTCGGTCAACGAGGGCAAGTTCTTCAACGGGTACATCGACACCGTCGAGGAGAGCATGAAGCTCTTCGACCACCTCGGCGGCCCGGAGACCTACAACCACTACCCGATCGGGTGGGCGATGGCCTTCAACACGCCCTACAAGCTGTACAAGCGCTACGCGTCCCACGAGGGCGGCATCGCCGACACGGCAATCGTCTCCTGGCCCAACGGCATTGCGGCGCACGGCGAGGTGCGCGACACCTATGTCAACGTCTGCGACATCACGCCGACCGTCCTCGACCTGCTGGGCATGGAGCCGCCCGAGACCGTCAAGGGCATCGCACAGAAACCACTGGACGGGGTGAGTTTCAAAGCGGCCCTTGACGATGCGGCCGCCGGCACCGGGAAGAAGACCCAGTTCTACACCATGCTGGGCACCCGGGGGATCTGGCATGAGGGCTGGTTCGCCAACACCGTCCATGCCGCGACGCCGGCCGGTTGGTCGCATTTCGACGCCGACCGATGGGAGCTGTACCACATCGAGGCCGACCGCAGCCAGTGCCACGACCTGGCCGCCGACCAACCCGAGAAGCTGGAAGAGCTCAAGGCGCTGTGGTTTTCCGAGGCCGCCAAGTACAACGGCCTGCCGCTGTCGGACCTGAACATCGTCGAGACGATGATGCGAACGCGGCCCTACCTGGTCGGCGAACGGGACAGCTACACGTACTACCCGCACTGCGCGGACGTGGGCATCGGCGCGGCCGCCGAGATTCGTGGCCGCTCGTTCGCCGTTCTGGCCGACGTGACCGTGGACACCGCCGGCGCCGAGGGCGTGCTGTTCAAGCAGGGCGGCGCGCACGGCGGGCACGTCCTGTTCATCCAGGACGGGCGGCTGCACTACGTCTACAACTTCCTCGGTGAGCGCCAGCAGCTGGTGTCCTCGTCCGGCCCGGTCCCGCTGGGGCGCCACATGTTCGGTGTCCGCTACGCGCGGACCGGGACGGTTGCGAACAGCCATACCCCGCTGGGCGACCTCGCGCTCTTCGTCGATGACGAGGTGGTCGCAACGCTGCCCGACGTGACGACCCACCCCGGGACGTTCGGCCTGGCGGGGGCCGGGATCACCGTCGGGCACAATGGCGGGTCGGGAGTGTCCAGCCGCTATAAGGCGCCGTTCACGTTCACCGGCGGCACCATCGCCCAGGTCACCGTCGACCTCTCGGGCAGGCCGTATGAGGACGTGGAAAGGGAACTCGCGTTTGCCTTTTCGCGCGACTGAGCTGACGATCGGCGTGGCTGCCCTGCTGCGGGTGGGGGCGGTGGTGGGCTGCGAGAGGACGACCGGTGGCACCGCTGTCCGCAACGGGGGGAGGGCCCCGTCGACGAGCTCCGCCGCGCCCAGGCGGTCGGATCCGGCCGAGCCGGTGCCGGGCGGCGCGCCCGGCTTCGACGCGGCGAAATTCACGGCCATGCAGCAATTCGCCGTCGTCATCCCCTGAAAAGACCGCATTTCGGCGCAAGCGGGCGGTAGCATCTGGCCCCGTGATGCCGCAATGACAACCGAAGCGCCGCCACCGCAGGCGCCCCCCGCCCGAGGACCTCGCCTTGCGATCGCGTTCGGCGTCGTCGTCGCCATCATCGTCATCTACGTGCTGTCCCTGATTGCCGTGCACCTGCTGGCCAAGTCGGCCCCTCCGCTGCCCGCGGTGGACTTCAGCAAGGTCGAGGCCGATGACAGCGTGGTGCAGGTGCGCCTCGAGAAGCTGGATACCTTAGCGAACCGGTTGACGGTGAATGTGCTTGTCTACCCGAAGGATTCGCTGTACGACAAGAACCTGGGCGTGCTCACGACGGACGCGGCCGTGCGCCTCTACCCGGAGAACGACCTGGGAGACCTGCAATATCCGGTGGGCAAGGCGCCGGCGCAGGTCAGCACCACCATCGAGGCGCAGGGCGACCCGGGTAACTGGCCGTTCGACACCTACAAGACCCAGGTGATCGCGGCGGACGTGTTCACCGGCTCCGGCCAAAACCGCGAAAAGGTGCCCGCCCGCGTCGAAGTGACCGGGAAGCTCGACGGTTGGGACGCCACCGCCACGCGCGTCCACGACCCCGCAGACTCCAACCCGGACATCCAGGACGACGTCACCATCACCCTGCACCGGGCCAAGGGCCCGCTGATCTTCGATATCGGCATCTGCCTGGTGCTGATCGCGCTGCCGGTGTTGGCGCTGTGGGTGGCGATCCCGGTGGCGCTCGGCAAGACGTCATTCCTGCCGCCTATGACGACGTGGTACGGCGCGATGCTGTTCGCCATCGTCCCGCTGCGCAACATCCTGCCGGGCAGCCCGCCCTACGGTTCGTGGATCGACCAGGCCGTTGTGCTCTGGGTGCTGATCGGCCTCGTCACCGCGATGGCCTTGTTCCTGTTCGGCTGGTGGCAGCAACGCGACCGAAGGCAGCCGAAAAAGGCCTGACCTATTCCGCTTCGGCCGCCCCCGCGTAGCTGATGGCGTCGACGGCGCTCGACACCCTTGACTGAAACGCGGGCGACAGCGGGATGTAGCCATTTCTGGCGAGTTCGAGCTGGCCGGGGCCGATCGCGGCCTGGAGGAACGCCTTGACCGCCCGCCCCACATCGGCGCTCGGGTATTTCGAGCAGACGATCTCGTACGTGGCCAGCACGATCGGGTAGACGTCGGGCTGGGCGGGGTTGTAGAACGACGAGATGTCAAGGACGAGATCGTTACCCGCGCCGGTGATCTTGGCGCCGGTGATCGTCTTGCCGACCGTGTCGGTGCCGATCCGTACCGGCCGCAGCGACCTGCGGCTCGCCGGAGTCTTGATCTCGGCGGCGTAAAGCCCTTGCTGGAGCGCGAATGAAAGTTCGTTGTAGCTGATCGCGCCCTCGGTGGCCTTCACCAGCTCCGAGGTGCCCTTGTTCCCCGCGGCGCCGATTCCGACCCCACCGTTGAACATCTTCCCGGTGCCCTTGTTCCACGCTCCGCCGGACGCGGCCTGCAGGTAGGACTGGAAGTTCTCGGTGGTGCCCGACGCGTCGCTGCGGTAGATGACGCGGATGTCCTCGGCCGGCATGGAGGCATTGAGAGCGGTGAGGGCCGGGTCGTCCCAGCGCGTGATGGTGCCGTTGAAGATCTTGGCCATGGTCGGAGCGTCCAGCACCAACGAATCGACGGCGCCGAGGTTGTAGGTGATGGCCAGCGGGCCGAACACGACCGGCAGGTTCCATGCATCGGCCCCGCCGCACCGCTGCTTGGCGGCGGCGTATTGGTCACCCGACAGCGGTATGTCTGATCCGCCGAAATCGGTTTTGCCGGAGAGGAATTCGCTGATCCCGGCGCCCGAGCCATTCGCGGTGTAATTGAGGGTCTGTCCGGGGCAGGCCTTGTGGTATGCGTCGATGAACTTGGTCACGGCGTTGGCCTGCGCGGTCGAGCCGCTGGCGATGAGGGTCTGCTTGCCGCCGCAGTCCACCTTCGCCCCGACGGCATAGGCCAGGGTTGCGTGGGCATTGCTGCACGCCGAGAGCACCAGGGCCGCCACGGCCAGAGAGCTGACGGCGGCGGTGGAGCGCTTGTGCTTCATGTTGATGCCTCCAGGCGATGCTGGCGCCCGGCGTCGGCGGCGAGCTGAGTGTAGGGATACACGTCGTTGTTTACAGCCATCGAATTAACAGGCAAACCAACAACGGATGAACTGGCCGCCTCGCCGACGTCGCGCCGCGTTTCGCTGGGTGGCGAACGCGTGTTCGGCGGGTTGACGCAAATTGCCTACTGAGGAGAGGAAATTTCGATATAGGCGTGGACGGCGTCGGTTCGCTACGATCTAATCCTCGTGTGCTTGCCCGCTGAGCTTCCGCACACCCAGGAGGTGTTGACCGATGACGCATCAGGCTCCCCCAGCACCACCGCCCCCGACGACCCCGACGAACCCGGAACCGCCGGCCGCAGCGCCGACCAAGCGGGGCCGACGAGGCATGGTGGTCGGCCTCGGCGCCCTCATGGTCTTCCTCATCGTCTACGGGCTGTCGCTGTTCGGCGTCCACCTGCTCTTCAATGCGGCGCAACCGATCAAGCCGCCGGACCTCAGCGCAACCGACGACACCGTCGTGCTGGTGCGCCTCGAAAAGCTGGACACCGCCGCAAACCGCCTGACGGTGAAGGTTCTTGTCATCCCCCAGGACAAGATGTTCGACAAGCGCCTGGATGTCCTCACGACCGACACCGCGGTGCGCATGGATCCGCCGAACGACCTGGGCGACCTGATCTACCCGGCCGGGAAGTCGCCGGCCCAGGTCGCCACCACGATCGAGGCGCACGGTAATCCCAACAACTGGCCGTTCGACTCTTACAGCACTGACACCCTCTCCGCGGAGGTGCTCGTCGGCCAGGGCGATGCGCGCCAATACATCCCCGCCCGGGTGGAGGTGACCGGGCAGCTGGACGGCTGGGATGTCAGCGTCCGGCGCGTGGGCGAAGCCAGTCAGGAATCGGAGCGCCCCGACAACGTGATCATCACGTTGCACAGGTCAAAGGGCACACTGATCTTCGACGCGGGCATCTGCCTGGTCCTGTTCGCCCTACCCGCACTGGCATTGACGATCGCCATCCTGATGGTGACGGGGAAGCGCAAGTTCCTGCCACCGTTCGTCACGTGGTTCGCCGCGGTGCTCTTCGCCGTGATCCCCATCCGCAACTTCTTACCCGGCTCCCCGCCGGCGGGCGCCTGGGTCGACCAGGCCTTGGTGCTCTGGGTGCTGATCGCGTTGGTGGTGGCGATGATCCTTTTCTTCGTCACCTGGTACCGACAAACGGACTAATACGCTGGAGCGGTGCTCACCGAGTTGGTCGACCTGCCGGGCGGATCGTTCCGCATGGGCTCGACGAGCTTTTATCCCGAGGAGGCACCGATCCATACGGTGACGGTGGCGGCCTTCGCGATGGAGCGCCATCCGGTGACCAACGCGCAGTTCGCCGAATTCGTCACCGACACGGGCTATGTGACCGTCGCCGAGCAGCCGATCGACCCGGCACTCTACCCGGGGGCCGATCCCGACGACCTTTGTCCGGGCGCCATGGTCTTCCGTCCGACGCCCGGCCCGGTGGACCTGCGTGACTGGCGGCAATGGTGGGACTGGGTACCGGGCGCCAACTGGCGAAATCCGTTCGGACCCGGCAGCGATCTCGAGGGCAGGGCCGATCACCCGGTGGTGCAGGTGGCGTACCCCGACGCGGCGGCGTACGCGTGCTGGGCCGGTCGGCGGCTCCCGACCGAGGCCGAGTGGGAGTATGCCGCCCGCGCCGGAACCGCGACGACCTACTCGTGGGGGGACGAGCCGAATCCCGATGGCAGGCTGATGGCCAACACGTGGCAGGGACGATTCCCGTATCGCAACGACGGGGCGCTCGGGTGGGTGGGCACCTCGCCTGTGGGGACCTTCCCGCCCAACGGGTTCGGTCTGCTCGACATGATCGGCAACGTCTGGGAATGGACCACCACCGAGTTCTCCGCACACCACCGGCTCGATCAACCCCCGAAAGCCTGTTGCGCGCCAACGGGTCCGGCGGATCCGTCCGTCAGCCAGACGTTGAAGGGCGGTTCGCATCTCTGCGCGCCGGAGTATTGCAACCGCTACCGTCCGGCCGCGCGGTCGCCGCAGTCACAGGACACGGCGACAACCCACATCGGATTTCGCTGCGTGGCAAATTCCGCGTCGGGTTAGATCGTCGCGCGCCGGCTCGGCCGGTGCCCGCCGCCCCGCACGCCCGACAGCAAAAACGACCGGCGGGTTACCGCCGGATGGACGGCGAGTGACAGGGCCTTCGTCGTCGCGCGACGCTCGCGCGAGTTCGCTAGCATCTGATCAGTGTTGCCCCAGACGAGCCGGATTTCGCCAGTGAGTTTCAGCCCGCCGATTTCGACTGTCCGCGCGGGTCAGCAATGACCGCTGAGGCGCAGACGACGCCGGCTCCGCCACCACCCTCGGACACGCCGCCGACGCCACCGCCGCCGTCGGGCAAACAGTACCGGAAACCCCGAATCGCCATCGGGGTGACCATCCTGCTCGCCGTCGTCGCCGCCTACGCCCTGTCCCTGTTCGGCGTGCACCAGCTGCAGGAAGCAGAGGCCCCGCTTCCCCCACTGGACCTCAGCCAGGGCGGGGGCGATGCGACGATCGTGCAGCTGCGCCTCGAGGAGCTGAAGACCGTCGCGAATCGTCTCACGGTGAATGTGCTTGTCTATCCAGGGATTTCGGCCTACGACAATCGCTTCGACGTACTGGGCACCGACGTTGGCGTGCGACTGTACCCGACGAGCGACCTGGGGGACCTGCACTATCCGAAGGGGAAGGCGCCGGCGCAACTCAGCACCACCATCGAGGCGCACGGCGATCCCGGTAACTGGCCCTTCGACTCCTACCGGACCGAACCGATCTCCGCGGACGCGTTCGTCGGGTCCGGCGACAACATCAAGAAGGTACCCGCTCGCGTCGAGGTCACCGGGGAATTGGACGGTTGGGACGTGAGCGTCCAGCGGCTGCACGATCCCGCCGCGCTCCCGACCCAGCGTGGCAGCGACAACGGGAACGTCGTCATCACGTTCAAGAGAGCCAAGGGCCCGCTGATCTTCGACCTGGGTATCTGCCTGGTCCTCATCAGCCTGCCCACCTTGGCGCTGATGGTCGCCATCCCGATGGCGCTGGGCAGGAGGAAGTTCTTGCCGCCCTTTGCGACGTGGTACGCCGCGAACCTCTTCGCGATCGTCCCGTTGCGCAACATCCTTCCGGGCGCCCCGCCGCCCGGTTCCTGGATAGACCAGGCCATCGTGCAGTGGGTGCTGATCGCCCTCGTGACGGCCATGAGCCTGTACATTTTCGCCTGGGTCCGGCAAGGGGACTGATCGGGCGTTATTTGCGCCGGCTGTCACGGCCATGAGGCTCCGCCACCGGTCGGGGTGCAGGATTTGTGTATGCCCGCGCCATTACCGCCGCTTGCCGCCGAGGACCACGTCTGCGAGACCTGCGCGGTCGCTTACCCGGACACGCGGATCGACGATGCCGTCGCCGTCATCGCGGGCCTGCCCAATGCGATCCGCGAGGCGATCGGCGCGATTGCGCCCGACGCGCGCCGGCTGCGGCCGGCTCCCGGCGTGTGGTCGGTTGCGGAGTACCTCTGCCACGTTCGCGACGTCTACGTCAGCTTCACCATCCGGCTGCACCGCACCCGCATCGAGCAGGAACCCGCCTTCGAGCCGATGTTCAACGACCTGCGGGCCCGCCGCTTCCGGTACAACGACTGCGACATCGACGCCACGCTCGACGAGCTGGCGGCCGGCACCGCCGGGTTCCGCGACGAGGTCAGCCGCACGCAGGACTGGGATCGCATCGGCAGCCGATTGCCGGGCGAGCGCCGCACCGCGCGCTGGCTGGTGCGCCAGGCGATGCACGAAGGCGTCCATCATGTCGCCGACATCCGCAGATTTGGCTCTGAGCTGGTCGTCCCCTAGACTCTAGGGGTTGCCTTGGGCAGACCTCGGCCGGTGCGAATCGGCCCCGCGTGCCCTTCGGTGACAAAAGTGTTTCAAGACCGCGCATGTCAGGGTGGGTTTTGCCTGCCTCCTGCCGTGCACGTGAACCAGGTCAGGAGATCGAGTGATTCAGCAGGAATCGCGGCTGAAGGTCGCCGACAACACCGGCGCCAAGGAGATCTTGTGCATCCGGGTGCTCGGCGGTTCGTCGCGACGATACGCCGGCATCGGTGACGTCATCGTCGCCACCGTCAAGGACGCCATTCCCGGCGGCAACGTCAAGCGCGGCGACGTCGTCAAGGCCGTCGTGGTGCGCACGGTGAAGGAGCGCAGGCGTCCCGACGGCAGCTACATCAAGTTCGACGAGAATGCGGCGGTGATCATCAAGCCCGACAACGACCCGCGCGGCACGCGCATCTTCGGGCCGGTTGGCCGCGAACTGCGCGAGAAGCGATTCATGAAGATCATCTCGCTCGCCCCGGAGGTGTTGTAGATGAAGGTCCACAAAGGCGACACCGTCCTGGTCATCGCGGGCAAGGACAAGGGCGCCAAGGGCAAGGTGCTGCAGGCGTACCCGGAACGCAACCGCGTGCTTGTCGAGGGCGTCAACCGGATCAAGAAGCACACCGCGATTTCGACCAACCAGCGCGGCGCGCGCTCGGGTGGCATCGTCACGCAGGAGGCGCCGATTCACGTCTCCAACGTGATGGTGGTCGACTCGGACGGCCAGCCCACCCGGATCGGTTACCGGGTGGACGAGGAAACCGGCAAGCGCGTCCGCATCTCCAAGCGCAACGGCAAGGACATCTGATGAGCACCGCAGAGAAGACCCAGCCGCGGCTCAAGCAGCGCTACGCCAACGAGATCCGCGATGCGCTGCAGAAGCAGTTCAACTACGGCAACGTCATGCAGATCCCGACCGTGACCAAGGTCGTCGTCAACATGGGCGTCGGCGACGCCGCCCGCGACGCCAAGCTGATCAACGGCGCGGTGAACGACCTGGCGCTGATCACCGGTCAGAAGCCCGAGATCCGCAAGGCGCGCAAGTCCATCGCACAGTTCAAATTGCGCGAGGGCATGCCGATCGGCGCCCGGGTGACGCTGCGCGGGGACCGGATGTGGGAGTTCCTCGACCGGCTCACCTCGATCGCGCTGCCGCGTATCCGGGACTTCCGGGGCCTTTCGCCCAAGCAGTTCGACGGCGTCGGCAACTACACGTTCGGACTGGCCGAGCAGTCGGTGTTCCACGAGATCGACGTGGACAAGATCGACCGGGTCCGCGGCATGGACATCAACGTCGTCACATCGGCGACGACCGACGACGAAGGGCGAGCGCTGTTGCGGGCCCTCGGCTTTCCGTTCAAGGAGAACTGACTAAATGGCGAAGAAGGCACTGGTCAACAAGGCCGCACGCAAACCCAAGTTCGCGGTGCGCGGCTACACCCGCTGCAGCAAGTGCGGCCGTCCGCGCGCGGTGTTCCGCAAGTTCGGGCTCTGCCGGATCTGCCTGCGCGAGATGGCGCATGCGGGCGAGCTGCCCGGCGTGCAGAAGAGCAGTTGGTGACAGGGGACTGACGATATGACGATGACGGACCCGATCGCGGACTTCTTGACGCGTCTGCGCAACGCCAATTCGGCCTACCACGACGAGGTGAGCCTGCCGCACTCCAAGCTCAAGGCGAACATCGCCCAGATCCTCAAGGCCGAGGGCTACATCAACGACTTCCGGACCGAGGACGCTCGGGTCGGCAAGTCGCTGGTGATCCAGCTGAAGTACGGCCCGAGCCGGGAGCGCAGCATCGCCGGCTTGCGCCGGGTGTCGAAGCCCGGTTTGCGGGTGTACGCGAAATCGACCAACCTGCCGCGGGTGCTCGGCGGCCTGGGCGTGGCGATCATCTCCACGTCGTCGGGTCTGCTCACCGACCGTCAGGCGGCCCGACAGGGCGTGGGCGGCGAAGTCCTCGCGTACGTGTGGTGAGGGGCCCGGAGGTAAGGAAAGACAATGTCGCGCATTGGTAAGCAGCCGGTTCCGGTACCCACCGGAGTCGACGTAACGATCGAGGGCCAGAACGTGTCGGTCAAGGGTCCCAAGGGCAGCCTGAATCTGACTGTCGCCGAGCCGATTACGGTGGCCCGGAACGACGACGGCGCCATCGTGGTCACCCGGCCCAACGACGAGCGGCGCAACCGCTCGCTGCACGGGCTGTCGCGGACCCTGGTGTCCAACCTCGTGACCGGTGTGACGGAGGGTTACACCGTCAAGATGGAGATCTTCGGGGTCGGCTACCGCGTGCAGCTCAAGGGCTCCAACCTCGAGTTCGCCCTGGGCTACAGCCACCCCGTGGTGATCGAGGCGCCCGAGGGCATCACGTTCGCGGTCCAGTCGCCGACGAAGTTCACGGTGTCGGGGATCGACAAGCAAAAGGTCGGCCAGATCTCGGCGAACATCCGCCGCCTGCGCCGTCCCGACCCGTACAAGGGCAAGGGCGTGCGCTACGAGGGTGAGCAGATCCGCCGCAAGGTCGGAAAGACGGGTAAGTAGTCATGGCGCAAACGAAGACAGACGCGGCCGCGCGAAAGCCGGTGGGGCAGAACGTATCCGCCACCCGGCGGGTCTCACGGCTGCGCAGGCACGCGCGGCTGCGCAAGAAGATCGCGGGCACTCCGCAGCGTCCGCGGCTGGTGGTGCACCGGTCGGCTCGGCACATTCACGTGCAGGTGGTCAACGACGAGAACGGCACCACGCTGGCGGCCGCTTCGTCGATCGAGGCCGACGTGCGCGGCCTGGATGGCGACAAGAAAGCCCGCAGCATCCGGGTGGGTCAGCTGATCGCCGAGCGCGCCAAGGCCGCCGGCGTCGACTCCGTGGTCTTCGACCGTGGCGGATACACCTACGGCGGACGGATCGCGGCGCTGGCCGATGCCGCGCGCGAGAACGGATTGCAATTCTGATGACAACTGGAAGGACCGCATAATGGCGGAACAGTCAGCCGGCGGCCCCGAGGCCCGCGGCGACAACCGCGACTCGCGCGGTGACAACCGCGACAGCCGCGGCCGGCGCGACGGCGGCCGCGGAGGCCGCGATCGCGACCGCGACGGCGAGAAGAGCAACTACCTGGAACGGGTCGTCGCCATCAACCGCGTCTCCAAGGTGGTCAAGGGTGGTCGGCGATTCAGCTTCACCGCGCTGGTCATCGTCGGTGACGGCGCCGGCATGGTCGGCGTCGGCTACGGCAAGGCCAAGGAGGTCCCAGCCGCGATCGCCAAGGGCGTCGAGGAGGCCCGCAAGGGCTTCTTCCGCGTCCCGCTGATCGGCGGCACCATCACGCACCCGGTGCAGGGTGAGGCCGCCGCGGGCGTGGTGCTGTTGCGACCCGCCAGCCCGGGTACCGGTGTGATCGCCGGCGGCGCGGCGCGCGCGGTGCTGGAATGCGCCGGGGTGCACGACATCCTGGCCAAGTCGTTGGGCAGCGACAACGCGATCAACGTGGTGCACGCCACCGTGGCCGCGCTCAAGCTGCTGCAGCGTCCCGAGGAGGTGGCCGCGCGTCGCGGGCTGCCCATCGAGGACGTTGCCCCGGCCGGGATGTTGAAGGCGCGACGCGAGAGCGACGCGCTCGCCAGCCTGCCCGCGGGTGCGGCGGTCCGGGAGGGGACGGCGTAGCCATGAGTCAGCTCAAGATCACCCAGGTGCGCAGCACCATCGGTGCGCGCTGGAAGCAGCGCGAGAGCCTGCGCACCCTGGGCCTGCGGCGGATTCGCCACTCGGTGATCCGTGAGGACAACCCACAGACCCGCGGCCTGATCGCGGTGGTGAGCCACCTGGTCGAGGTGGAGTCGGCGCCCGAAGGGAAAACACAGTGACCATCAAGCTGCATGATCTGAAGCCCGCGCCCGGGTCGAAGACGGCGCGCACCCGGGTCGGTCGCGGCGAGGGCTCCAAGGGCAAGTCGGCGGGCCGGGGCACCAAGGGCACCAAGGCCCGCAAGAACGTGCCGGCCACCTTCGAGGGCGGCCAGATGCCGATCCACATGCGCCTGCCCAAGCTGAAGGGATTCCGGAACCGGTTCCGCACCGAATACGAGATCGTCAACGTCGGCGACCTCAACCGGCTGTTCCCGCAGGGCGGTGCCGTCGGCGTGGACGAACTGGTGGCCAAGGGTGCGGTTCGCAAGAACGCTCTGGTCAAGGTCCTCGGCGACGGCAAGCTGACCGCCAAGGTCGAGGTGTCCGCGCACAAGTTCAGCGGCAGCGCGCGCGAGAAGATCACCGCCGCGGGCGGCTCGGTCACCGAGCTGTAGTCAGCTCAGCTGCGGAATCACTTCCGCGGCAAGGCGTTCCATCTGCTCGCGGTTCTCCGGGACATCGACGCCGACGGGGTTGAGCAGCAGATATTCGGCCCCGGCGGCGATCACGTCGCGCAGCCCGCGCGCCACGTCGTCAGGTGTGCCCGACACCGGCACGTCCTCGACGCCGGGCATGTCGCCGTAGATGCGGTGCAGCCCGCCCAGCACCCGCTCGCGCGCCCGCACCGGGTCGTCGTCGACCATCAGGTACACGCGTTTGCCAATGGTGAAGTGCGCCGGGTCTTTCCGCTGCGCCTCGAGTTCGCGGCGCACCACGGTGACGGCGCCGGCGAAGGCTTCGGTGGTCGACGAGCCGGCACCCAGGAACGAGTCCCCGTGCCGCACCGCCCGGGCCAGCGCCTTGGGGGCCAGCCCACCGAACCAGATCGGCGGGTGCGGCCGCTGCACCGGCTTGGGTGCGATAGGCACGTCGTCGACATCGCGGAACCGGCCGTGGAACGTCACCCGGGGCTCGTCCGACCAGGCCGCCTTCATCAGCTCCAGGCCCTCGGTGAAATACGAGATGTACGTTGCCTTGTCGACGCCGAATGCGTCGAATCGGCGAAAGCCGCCGCCGGTTCCCACGCCGAGGTCCAGCCGTCCGTGGCTGAGCCGGTCGACGGCCGTCGCGGCCGAGGCGAGCTGGAGCGGGTCGTGCAGCGAGGTCACCAGGACGGCGACCCCCAGCCGCAGGCGCTCCGTGCAGGCGGCGCAATACGCCAGCAGCTCCAGCGGCGCCAGCAGCGGGGCGGCGCCGACGGTCTGCTCGAGCACCCAGCCGCCCTCGAACCCGAGCTCCTCGGCGCGGGCGAGGTAGGAGCGCATGCCGGATGCGTCGAAGCCGTCGTAGTCGAATTGGGGGATGGCGATGGAAAGCCTCACCCGACCACCGTACGGCGGCCGATCGGTACCCTGCACAGTATGTTTGGTTTTCTGCCCTCCATTCCGGGGATCGACGAGGTCCGTGCGCTGGCGGGCCGCGTCGACACCGCCCGCCACCACGGCGTGCCCAATGGCTGCGTGCTCGAGCTGGACCTGCGCTCGATGCCGCCGGAGACGACGGGCTTCGACCCGGTGGCCATCATCACCGGGGGCGGCCGGCCCATGGCGTTGCGCGACGGCGTCGCGGCGATCCATCGCGCCGCCGAGGATCCCCGGGTTGCCGGGCTGATCGCCCGCGTGCAGCTGGGGGCGTCGGCCCCAGCGGCGGTGCAGGAGTTGCGGGCGGCGATCGCGGCTTTCAGCGCTGTCAAGCCGTCACTGGCGTGGGCCGAGACCTACCCCGGCACGCTGTCCTACTATCTGGCCTCGGCGTTCGGTGAGATCTGGATGCAGCCCGCGGGCAGCGTCGGGCTCGTCGGGTTCGCCAGCAACGCGATGTTCCTGCGTGACGCGTTCGACAAGGCGGGGATCGAAGCCCAGATCATCACGCGCGGCGAATACAAGTCGGCGGCAAACCTTTTCACCGAACACGGCTTCACCGAGGCGCACCGCGAGGCCGTCACCCGGATGCTGGAGAGCCTGCAGGACCAGGTGTGGCGGGCGGTCGGCGAATCACGCAAGGTCGAGCCGGCGGCGCTCGACGCGATCGCCGACCGGGGCCCGCTGTTGCGCGACGACGCGGTCGCCGCCGGCCTGGTCGACCGCATCGGGTTCCGCGACGAAGCATACGCCCGGATCGCGGAACGTGTTGACCCCGAGGATATTTCGGATGACAAGGAGCCGCCGAGGCTCTACCTGGCGCGCTACGCCGGTGCGGCCCGGCCGCGACTGAACCCGCCCGTGCCGTCGGTGCCCGGCCGCCGATCCAAGCCGACGTTCGCCGTGGTCACCGTCGACGGGAACATCGTCGGCGGGCGCGGGGGCCCGCAATTCCTGCCGATCGGCACGCCCACCGCGGGCGCCGACACCATCGCGGCCGCACTGCGCGAGGCCGCCGCCGACGATTCGGTGTCCGCGATCGTGCTGCGGGTGAACAGCCCGGGAGGGTCGGTTACCGCGTCCGAAACCATTTGGCGCGAGGTGAAGATGGCACGCGAACGCGGCAAGCCGGTGGTGGCGTCGATGGGTGCGGTCGCCGCGTCCGGCGGCTACTACGTGGCGATGGCCGCCGACGCGATCCTGGCCAATCCGGGCACGATCACCGGCTCGATCGGCGTGATCACCGGGAAGCTGGTGGTTCGTGACCTGAAGGGCCGCCTGGGCGTCGCGTCGGATACGGTGCGCACCAACGCAAATGCCGACGCCTGGTCGGCCGACGCGCCGTTCACGCCGGAGCAGCGGGCGCATCGCGAGGCGGAGGCGGACCTGATGTACACCGACTTCGTCGAACGGGTCGCCGAGGGCCGCAAGCTGAGCACCGAGGCCGTGGAAGTCGTTGCCCGGGGACGGGTCTGGACCGGTGCCGACGCCGCCGAGCGTGGACTGGTCGACGAACTCGGCGGCTTCCGGGAGGCCGTGCGGCGCGCCAAGGCCCTCGCGGGCCTGGACGAGGACGCCGAGGTCCGTCTCGTAGGCTATCCGAGCTCGTCGCTGCTCGACCTGGTGCGACCCCGGGCCTCGTCACAGCCGGCCGCGGCGTCGCTCCCGGATGCGCTGGGCGCACTGCTCGGTCGCTCGATCGCCGGAATCTTGGACAGTGCCGAACAGACACTGAGCGGCGCCAGCGCGCTGTGGCCGGGAAATTCAAGGTTTTGAGTCAGGAAGCCTGCCGCTGATGAAGATGATCTCGCCGAGCGGGTCGTCGTGTTCGGGCGCGGGCACCTCGATGTCGTTGCGCCGGAACAGTTCGGTTCGCGTGATGCCGTCGACGTCCCATCCCTTGGACCGCAGATAGTCGACGACATGGCTGCGCTCTCCGGTGTAGACCAGCGACGCCATGTCGATGTCGACGCCGTGCTCCCGGAACACGCCGGACATGTCCTGCACCCGGCTGGCGTCGAAATCGATGATGCCCGGCACGAATTCGGTGGCGATGGTGCTGCCGGGCGCGCTGAGGTCGGTGATGTTGTCGAACAGCCGGTCCTGCGCCTCCGGCGGCAGGTAGATCAGCAGGCCCTCCGCCAGCCACGCGGTCGGCGCGGTCGCGTCCCACCCGGCCGCCTTCAGCGCGGCCGGCCAGTCGCCGCGCAGGTCGATCGCGATGGTGCGCCGGGTGGCGGTCGGTTCGGCGCCGATGCCGGCCAGCGTGGTCGTCTTGAACTCGATCACCCGGGGCTGGTCGAGCTCGTAGACCACCGTGCCGTCCGGCCACGGCAACCGGAAGGCGCGCGAGTCCAGGCCGGCCGCCAGGATCACCGCCTGGCGCACCCCGGTGCCGGTGGCGTCAAGGAAGTAGTCGTCGAAGTACTTGGTGCGCACGGCCATTCCGTCGCTCATCGCCTGCATGCGCGCGGGCGACGCGTTCTCGATGGCGTCGAGGTCGATTTCGCCGTCCATCAGCTTGGTGAAGAGATCGACGCCGACGGCGCGCACCAGCGGCTCGGCGAACGGGTCGTTGATCAGGCCGCGGGGATCCCTGGTCGCCATGGCGCGGGCGGCCGCGACCATGGTCGCGGTCACGCCCACGCTGGACGCCAGATCCCAGTTGTCGTCGTGAGCGCGTGGCATACGCGCAACCCTACTTGAGGGTCGCGGCGACGTAGCTCAGCTCACCGAACGTGGCCGCCATCTCGTCCTCGGGGAAGTCAAACCCGTTGCGCGCGTACAACTCCCTGGCGGGGTGGGGGGTCACTTCCCAGCCGTGCGTGGTCAGGTAGTCGACGACGACGTTGCGCTCGCCGCGGTAGAACAGGTCGGCCGCGTTGAGGTCGAAACCGAAGCGCTGCCAGCGCTCGGAGATGCGCTGCAGGCGTTCGTCGGAGAACGCGTTCGGGTCGGGCACGTGCTCGGTGGCCAGCCGGCTGCCGGGCGCGCTGAGCGCGGTGATGTTGTCGAACAGCCGGTCCTGCGCCTCGGGCGGCAGGTAGGGCAGCAGCCCCTCGGCGCTCCATGCGGTCGGCAGCGCGACGTCAAAACCGCCTTCGCGCAACGCCGCCGGCCAGTCGTCACGCAGGTCGATGGCGATCGCGCGGCGCTCCGCGGTCGGTTCGGCGCCGATGTTGGCCAGGGTCTCGGTCTTGAACGCGATGACCTGTGGCTGGTCGATCTCGTAGACCACCGTGCCGGCCGGCCACCGCAACCGGTAGGCCCGGGTGTCCAGGCCGGACGCCAGGATCACCGCCTGCCGCACGCCGCCCGCGGTGGCGCCGAGAAAGAAGTCGTCGAAGAACCGGGTACGCACCGTGATCTGCTGCGCCCGCGCTTTGCGGTTGAACAGCGGGTCGTCCTCGAAATCGAGCTCCCCGTCGATGATCCGGATGAAGGGATCCAACCCGACGGCGCGCACCAACGGATCGGCCAGCGGATCGTCGAGCAGCGGGTCGGGGCCCTGCGACGCCACCGCGCGCGATGCCGCGACCATCGTGGCCGTCGCCCCCACGCTGGACGCCGGGCCCCAGCTGTCCCCGTCGGTGCGCCCCTTACTCATGGCTGCCGCTCACGTAGAGCACATCGCCCATCCGCATGTCGTCGTCGGCCAGCGGCGGAAGGCCGTTGGCGGTGAACAGGTCCCGGATGCTGATGCCGTCCATCGCCCAGCCGCGCTCCCTCAGGTAGGGGGCGGCCTCGTTGCGCTCGCCGAAGTAGACCAGCCCCGCCATGTCCAGGTCGAACCCGTGCGCCCGCCAGCGTTCGGAGATGGTCTGCATGCGCTGTTTCATCTTGTCCTCCTCCCCGGGCTCGGGGTTGGGCGCGCTTTCGGTGGCCAACCGGCTGCCCGGCGCGCTGAGTTGGGTGATGGTGTCCAGCAGGCGGTCCTGCGCCTCCGGGGGCAGGTAGCCGAGCAGACCCTCGGCGCTCCACGCGGTCGGGCGGGCCGGGTCGAATCCCGCGGCGCGCAGGGCGGCGGGCCAGTCGTCGCGCAGGTCGACGGCCACCACCCGCCGTTCGGCGGTGGGTGCCGCGCCCAGCTGGGCCAGCGTGCGGGACTTGAACTCGATGACCTGCGGCTGGTCGACCTCGTAGACCACGGTTCCGGTGGGCCAGGCCAGGCGGTACGCCCGGGAGTCCAGGCCGGACGCCAGGATCACGACCTGCGTGATGCCCGCCTGCGTCGCCCCCAGGAAGAACTCGTCGAAGAACTTGGTCCGCACCGCCATGTTGTCGGCCATCCGGGACATCGCGCCGGTGGACGCCCCGGCGCCGTCGTGCACGTCGTTCAGGTCGTCCGGATTCACCTCGCCGGTGGCCAGCCGGGTGAGCAGGTCCACGCCGACGGCCCGGACCAGCGGCTCGGCGAACGGGTCGTCGATCAGCGGACGGTCGGCGCGGGACGCCACGGCACGGGCCGCCGCGACCATGGTCGCGGTCACCCCGACGCTGGACGCCAGGTCCCAGGTGTCGCCCTCATACCTGGTGGAAGTCATGTTTGCCCCTGTTCGGATCTAGTTAATCTAATATTTAGCCGATATAACAAGCTTCTACCACTGTACGCGTGCCGGGTTTCGCGGCAACCTTGACGGATGACGTACGCCGCCGCCGGCAAACGGGTGCTCATCACGGGCGCCTCGTCGGGGCTGGGGGCGGCCCTGGCCAGGCGATTGGCCGAGCGGGGGGCGGTAGTGGGGCTGGTCGCCCGCCGGCGGGATCGGCTGGCCGGGGTGCTGGGCGATTGCCGGCAGGCCTCGCCCGAATCGGCGATGTGGGTGGCCGACCTCGCGGACACCCCGGCACTGGGCGAGCTGGCGGTGCGCGCATGGGAGGGGCTGGGCGGCGTCGACGTGCTGGTCAACAACGCCGCGGTCCCGAAGCGCCGGCCCGTCACCGCCCTGCAGCCCAGCGAGGTGGAGGACGTCATGCGGCTCAACTTCTTCGCGCCGATGCGCCTGACGCTGGCCCTGTTGCCGCGGATGCTCGAGCGGGGCTCCGGCCTGATCGTCAACGTGTCCAGCGTGGGCGGCCGGCTCGGGATCATTCACGAAAGCGCCTACTGCGCGAGCAAGTTCGCGCTGTGCGGGTGGAGCGAGGCGATGGCTGTGGACCTGCACGGCAGCGGTGTCGCGGTGAAGCTGATCGAACCGGGGCCCGTCGACACCGAGATCTGGGACCACCCGGGCAGCGAGGAGCCGCTCTATCAGGGCCCCAAGGTGCCCGCCGACGAGGTGGCCGAGGGGATCATCGAGGCGCTGGGCACCGAGCGGTTCGAGCACTACGTCCCACGACAGATGCCGTTGAAAAATGTAGTCGACGCCAAGAACGCCGACCTCGACGCGTTCATCGCCGGCGCGGCGACGATGGCGCCGCGATGAAGGCCCTCGTCTACGGCGTCCCGCCTGAGCCGTACGAGGCACCCGGTTTGGACGATGGGACAGCCAACACGCTGACCCAGAACCTCGCCCGCACCCCGACCGCGCTGCGCGAGGTGCCGGATCCGGTGCTGCCGCATGACGATTGGGTGCTCACCCGGCCGCGGCTGACCGGCATCTGCGGGTCGGACTCCAAGCAGATCCTGATGGATTTCGGCGAGGCCGACGCCGACAATGCGATGTCAGCCTTCTGCTCCTTCCCGCAAGTCATGGGACACGAGGTGGTCGCCGACGTGGTCGCGACGGGCCCCAAGGCCCGCGGGATCCAGATCGGCCAGCGGGTCGTGCTGAACCCGTGGCTGTCGTGCGGGCCGCGCGGCATCTCACCGCCCTGTCCCGCCTGCGAAAGCGGCGACTACAGCCTGTGCTGGAGCTTCGCCGACGGCGACATCAAGCCCGGCATCCACACCGGGGTCTCGGCCGACGTGACGGGCGGCTACGCCGAGCTGATGCCGGCCCACGACAGCATGCTGTTCGCCGTCCCGGATTCGGTGCCCGACGAGCTGGCGGTGTTCGCCGACCCGTTTTCGGTGTCCCTGCACGCGATCACGCGTCACCCGCCGCCGCCCTCGGGCCGGGTGCTGGTGTACGGGGCCGGTTCGCTGGGGTTGTGCGCGGTCGCGATCCTGCGGGCGCTGTATCCCGAGGTGGCCGTCGCGGTGGTCGCGCGGTTCGCGGCGCAGCACGAGCTGGCCCGCGGATTCGGGGCCGAATTGGTGCTGGAGCACGAACCGCGGCTGGCCGTCATCGAGCGACTGGCCGCGTGGGGCGGCGGCCGGCTGCGGCAGCCGCTGCTGGGCCTGCCGATGGCCTACCCGGGGGCGGTCGACGTCGTGTACGACACCGTCGGCAAGCCGGAGACCTTCGAGGTCGGCGTCCGGGTCCTGCGCGCCCGCGGGACGCTGGTCAAGGCGGGCGTGCACGCGCCCGGCCGCTGGGAGTGGAGTCCCTTGTATTTCAAGGAGATCGCGCTCGTGGGCTCGAACGCGTTCGGGGTCGAGGACGTCGAGGGCCGGCGCCGGCACGCCATCGCCCACTACCTGGAGCTGGCCGCCGCCGACCGGATTGACCTGCGCCCCATGCTGACCCACACGTTTGCACTCGAGCAGTGGCGCGACGCCTTCCTGGCCATCGCCAACCAGGCCGACAGCGGCGCCGTCAAGGTCGCGTTCGACCAGCGCTAGGCCGATCGATGTCGACTTGCTGGGCGTGGTTCATTCAACATCTCGTCGCTCAGCGGGCTGGTTCCCCAGCCGGGCAATGCCCCCTACTGCACGAGCAAGCATGGCATCGTAGGGCTTTCGCTTTCGCTGCGGGCCGAGGGAGCGGACCTCGGCGTAAAAGTCACCGCGGCCTGCCCCCGGCGACATGAAGACGAAGATCTACGACAACATGGTCGTGGTCAACATGCCGCGCGAGCGGGTGGCGACGTTGAGCCGGCGCACCCACTATCTGACGCCTCAGATGAGCGCAGAGGCCGCGGCCCGCGCGATACTGCGCGGCGTGGACCGGAACCGGCCGCTGATTGTGTTTCCCGCCGCAGTTCAGGTCATTTGGCACTTTTACCGCCGGTTTCCGGGCCTGTTCTACCGGATCAATCTCCATCGCATGCGACTGTTTCGCGGCCTTCGAGCTGCCCCTGATCGATCACGGGCGGGTGGCGCGATAGTAGTTCAATCTCCCGAGAACGCGGTGTCGCGTCGATGCGACCTCGGTGCAGTCGAATCCCGCCGCCGTCAGCAGTCGGGGGATCGCGTCGCCGAGGTTGCCGGCCGCGTGGGGGTTGCGCCGGATCAGCCGCGCCGTCGGGCCGTGGTCGGCGGCCGCCTCGCCGCCGATGTCGACGAGGTGCAGCCGCCCGCCGGGCCGCAGGACCCGGAAGATCTCCGCCGCCGCAGCGGTTTTCGCATCGCCATTGATGTGGTGCAGCATCATCGACGACAGCACCCGGTCGAATTCGCCGTCGGCGTAGGGCAGCCGCTCGGCGTAGCCCTGTTCGAAACGAATGTCGTTCGACTTGCGCCGCGCCCGGTCGAGTGCCCGGGGGTCGGGGTCGGATCCCGTGACGTCGGCGCCGGGGTGGGCGCGCTTGACTCGGGTGGTGAGATTGCCGGTGCCGCAGCCGATTTCCAGGACGCGCTGGCCATCGGCGATCTCGGCCTGCGCGATGAGGGCGGCATAGACCTTCCGCATTCCCAGCAGCCGGGCGAACAGGTCGTAGCAGGGCAGCAGCGCGTCGTGCCCCGCGGCGGGCAGGTAGTCATGTGGATGATGTTTTGTCACGCCTCCATGGTGAACCGCTGGGGCGGCATATAATTAGGTGATTATCGGTAAAAGTAGGACTATCTTTGGTGCAATGAGTGTGGCAACCCGGTTGGCCAGCCATCGCGGCGGTGTGCCCGTCTACCAGTACCGGAGCGACCCGGACACTCCGACGGTGTCGGTGCAGTGGGCGGATCGCCAGGACGTGCTCGCGCATGGCCGCCACATTCACGACTTCCCGGCCTTGTGGTACATCCCCGCCGCCGGTCATGTGTATGTGGTGGCGCCGGGCGAGGTCATCGACCCCGCCGGCGTGAGCGATATCGCCGGCGGGGTGGGGGTCTTCTTCGATCCCGCCGCGCTGGGCGAGGACGGCCGATCGCCGTGGCCGGCGTGGCGGGCGCATCCGCTGCTGTTCCCGTTTTTGCACGGGCGGTCCGGCGGGCTGCTGCGCCTGGAAGTGCCCGCGGAGCGGCGGTCGGCGTGGGAGGGCGCGATCGCGTCGATCGACACCGAACTGACGGGGCGCCAAGACGGCTACCAGCAGGCGGTGCTGGCGCATCTCACGCTGCTGCTGATCGACCTCGCGCGGCTGGCCGTCGACGTGGTCGGCGACCTGCGGCGCAGCGGCGAACCGCTGCTGGCCGAGGTATTCGAGGTGATCGACCGGCGGCACGCCGAACCGTTGTCGCTGCGCGACGTGGCCGGCGAACTCGGCATCACGCCCGGGCACCTGACCACCGTGGTGCGGCGCCGCACCGGGCGCACCGTGCAGGAGTGGATCATCGAACGCCGCATGGCCGAGGCCCGGACGTTGCTGGCCGAGACGGATCTTCCGGTCGCGGAGGTCGCCGGGCGTGTGGGGATCGGCGACCCGGGCTATTTCAGCCGGCTGTTCGGCCGCACGCATGGCACCTCGCCCCGCGCGTGGCGCGGTTCAAACCGCTAGTGCCCCTTGGGATCCGGCGACGGGCAGGTCGATCGGGGTGATGACACCCGGCGGCGCCTCGCACAGGAACGGGATGGCGTTGACCGCCGCGATGGCCGTGCTGTCCATCAACACGGTCATCACGTCCTCTCCGGGGTTGCCGAACCGGATCGTTGCGTCGACGCGTGGGTCGCCCTCGATCACCACGCTGAAACCCTTGGGGTCGGTCCATGTCGGGTCGAGCGCGTCGTCGCTCATGGTCCAGCAGATGGCCAGCTCGATCAACGGCCGCCCGCCGCGATAGCCGCGATAGGTGCGGCGCTGGCCCCCGGCGGTGCCTGCGGCGTAGTGCACCCAGCCCAGATTCAGATCCCGGGTCAACACCGCGGGCTCGACGAATGCCTCCTTGGTGTCGAGCTCGGTGCCCAGCATGGTGGCGATCATGTCCAGCGTCTCGAAGTAGCCGAGGCCGTATCGCTGCGTCGCGGGGTCGAGGTGGGTCACCCGCTCACGGGGCGGCTTCCCGAATCCGAGCACCTTCCACACGTCCTGGACGGGATAGGTGGTGCAGTCCAGCGTTTCGACGAGCTTGACGCTGCGGACTCTTCGGCAGGCGCCGGTGAGGAAGCCGGCGACGACGTTGATGAAGCCCGGTTCGAACCCCGTCCCCAGGAAGGTCGCACCGCCCTGCCGGGCCGCCTCCTGCAGCGCCGGGAGCTCGGCCGGGTGATGGGTACCGGTCACGAAATCTCCGGTGGTGACGACGTTGATGCCGCAGCGCAGCATCCTGATCACCAGGTCGTAGTCGATGGCGCGGGGCATGTAGTTGACACAGTCCGGCTCGAGCGCGATCAACGCGTCGACATCGCCAGTTGCCACAACGCCGACCGGGGCCTGGCCCGCGAGCTCGCCGGCGTCACGGCCCACCTTGTCCGCACCGAAGGCGTGGACGCCCACGACGTCGAAGTCGTCGCGCTCCAGCAGGGCGCCGAGCGCCCGTGTGCCGATGTTGCCGGTCGACCACTGGACCACTCGGTACGTCATGGTCACACCGTATCGATGTCCAGCCAGTCGTCGACCTCGAACCGCTCGTCGACGGCGCGGATCGTCGCGCCGCCCCGGCCGGGGTAGTGGGCGGGGATCACGGCGGCCTTCGCCCGGGCGGCCTCGGTGAAGATCCGGCGGCGGGTCACGGCGGCGGCGGTGGCGTCCACGTCGAACGCGCAGGCGTCGCCGGGCCGGCGCAGCTGCAGGGGGCTGTGGGTGAGGTCGCCGACGAAGACCGCCGGCTGACCGGCGTCCAGCCACAGCACCGAGGAGCCCGGGGTGTGCCCGGGGGCGGCCCGCAGCCGCAGCGACGGACTGATCTGGAAATCCTCGGACCATCCGACGAGCTGGCCGGCCTCATCGATCGGTAGCACGCTGTCGGCGAACACGAGCCGGTCACCGGGCTGCCCGCCGGCGGGCCCGTCGGGTGAGAAGTGGCGGTAGTCGGCGGCCGGCACCAGGTAGCGCGCGTTGGGGAACGTCGGGACCCAGCTGTCCCGGGAGTCCTTGTCCGCCATGGTGTTCCATCCGACGTGGTCGGAGTGGATGTGGGTGTTGACCACGACGTCCACCGCGTGGCGGTCGATGCCCGCCGACCGCAGGGCCGCCAGGAAATCGGTGCTGAGGTGGTCCAGGGGCGGCATGTGCGGGCGCTCGCGGTCGTTGCCCACGCCCGTGTCCACGACGACGGTCAGCCCGTCGACCTCGATGACCCAGCTCTGGATCGCGATGTGCCACTGAGCGGCGCCGGGGTCGAAGAAGTCCGGCACCAGCAGGTCGGCGTTGTCGCGCCACCCCGATGGCGGCGTGTGCGGGAACGAGCTTGTCGGCAGGTCGAACTGGAGCTCCAGCACCCGCGCCACGGTCGCGCGGCCGAACCGGACCCGGCGCATCAGGCGTTGGCGCGCAGATAGGTGTAGACGCCGGCGAAGTTGCGGTTCACGTCCTCGGGAATGGGCACCGGTCCACCGAGAGCCCTTGCTCCCCAGACGATTTGGGCGGTCCGCTCGACCAGTGCGGTGATGTGCAGCACCTTGTCCGGCCGTGGCCCCACCGCCACCAGCCCGTGGTTGGCGATCAGCGCGGCGCCCCGGCCCTCCAGCGCCGTGACCGCGTTGGCGCCGACATCGGGCGTCCCGGAGGCCGCGTACTCGGTGCACCGGACCTCCCCGCCGCAGTAGACGGCGAACTCGTCGATGCAGGCCGGAATGGCTTGGTGCGCAATGGCGAACATGGTGGCCCACACCGGATGGCTGTGGATCACGCTGCCGACGTCGTCGAACGCCCGGTAGCACGCCAGGTGCAGCTGCATCTCCGACGACGGGAACCGGCCGTCGGCGGCGTGCAGCACCGCACCCTGCGGGTCGATCAGCACCAGGTCGTCGAGTTGCATGTCGCGGTAATCGACCGACGACGGCGTGATCACGATGTTGCCGTCGGAGCGGCGTGCCGAGATGTTGCCGGCGGTTCCCTCGACCAGGCCCCGGCGCAGCATGTCCTTGGCCGCGTCCAGCACCGCCGTTTCGGGGTTGTCAACGTGTTTCACGGCGGAGCACCTCCGGGTTGACGATGTGGGCGGGCGAGCCGCCGGCCAGCAGCGCTTCCAGGTCGTCGGCCACCATCTGCGCCTGCCGGGCCTCAGTGTTCCACGTGGCGCCCCCGATGTGGGGCGTGAGCACGACATTGGGCATGCCGACCAGCGGGTGATCGGTCGGCAGCCACTCGCCTACGAAGTGGTCCAGGCCGGCGGCGGCCACCTTGCCGGCCCGCAGCGCGTCGACGAGCGCGTCGGTGTCGTGCAGCTGGGCCCGGGCGGTGTTGAGGAACACCACGCCGTCGCGCATCGCCGCGAACTGCGCCGCGCCGATCATGCCGGCGGTGTCGTCGGTGACCGGCGCGTGCAGGGACACCACGTCGGCCTCGGCCAGGAGTTCGTCGAGGCCGTGGCGGGCCTCGTCGTTGTACGGGTCGTGGGCGATCACCCGCATGCCCAGCCCTTCCAGTCGCCAGCGGGTGGCGCGGCCGACGGCCCCCAGGCCCACCAGCCCGGCGGTGCGCCCGGCGATCTCCCAGCCGCGGAACCGCTGATACGGGATGCTGCCGTCGCGAAAGGTGTTGCCGCTCCGCACATCCGCGTCCGCGGTCAGCAGCTGACGGGTGGCGGCCAGCAGCAGCGCCACTGCCAGCTCGGCGACCGCGTCGGCGTTGCGGCCGGGGGTGTTCAGCACCGGGACGCCCGCGGCGGTGGCCCCGTCGATGTCGACGTTGTTCGGGTCGCCGCGGGTGGACGCCACGGCGATCAGGGCGCGTGGCCCCGGGTCGAACACCGGGCCGCGCACCGAGTCGCTTTCCACCACAACGACATCGGCGCGCTCTGCCGCGATCCGCTCGGCCAGCTGCTCGGCGCTGTAGATCCGCAGCGGGGTCTGCTCGATCCAGGGGTCGTACACCACGTCGGCCAGTTGCCGGAGCTTGTCGAACCCCGGCCCGCGCAGGGGCGCCGTCACCAGGGCGCGCGGTCTTGGCGTCACGAACGTCAATGCTGGCGTACGGTGACGCCCGTGTCACGTGATGACGTCACAATCGGCATCGACGTCGGCAGCACCGCCGTCAAGGCGGTGGCCGCCGACGCCGACGGCCGGGTGACCGCGCGGGCGCGCATCCCCCACCAGCTCAAGGTGCCGGCGCCCGACCTTCTCGAACACGACGCCGACGCGGCGTGGCGGCGGGGGCCGGTGGCCGCCCTCGCGCGGCTGGACCGCCCGGACGCGCGGGCGGTGGCCGTCGCGGCGATGGTGCCGTCGATGACCGCCGTCGACGCAGCGGGCGCCCCGCTGACGCCGGGGCTGTTGTACGGCGACGGGCGGGGACGGGTGCCGGGATCGGACGAGCAGCCACTGCCGGCGCTGGGCGAGGCCGCCGAGTTCCTGCGCTGGACGGCCGCCCGGGCGCCCGGCGCCGCCGGGTACTGGCCCGCGCCCGCGGTGGCCAACCATGCCCTGGCGGGCGAGGCGGTGCTGGACGTCGCCACCGCCGCCACCGCCTTCCCGCTGTTCGACGGGACGGGCTGGAACGCGGCGGCGTGCGCCGAGCGGGGCGCGTCGGTGCAGCAGATGCCGCGGGTGGCGACGATCGGGACGGCGGCGGGGCAGGTCACCGGGACGGGCGCCGTGCTGGGCATCGGCGCCATCGACGCGCTGTGCGAACAGATCGTGGCCGGCGCCGAGCGCGACGGCGACGTGCTGGTGCTGTGCGGCACCACCCTGATCGTGTGGAACACCATCGCCGAGGCCCGGCAGGTGCCCGGCCTGTGGACCATCCCGCACACCACCCCCGGCAAAAACCAGATCGGCGGGGCCAGCAACGCGGGCGGCCTGTTCCTGGGCTGGGTGGATCGCGTTGTGGCGCAGGCGGATCCGGGTGCCGCCGATCCGCGGCGGGTGCCCGTCTGGTCGCCCTACATCCGCGGCGAGCGCACCCCGTTCCACGACCCCGATCGCCGGGCCGTGCTCGACGCGGTGGACCTCACCCACGACGCCGCCGCGCTGCGGCGGGCCGCCTACGAGGCGTCGGGCTTCGTCGTCCAGCAGCTGATCGAACTGAGCGGGGCGCCGGTGGCGCGCATCGTTGCGGCGGGCGGGGGCACCCGGGTCGCGCCGTGGATGCAGGCCATCGCCGACGCCACCGGGCGCCAGGTGGAGGTGTCCGCGGTCGCCGAGGGGGCGGCGCTGGGCGCGGCCTTCCTGGGCCGCATGGCCGCGGGCCTGGAGACGTCGATCGCCGACGCCGCGCGCTGGGCCCGCATCGAGCGCACGGTCGATCCCGATCCCGCGTGGGCAGCGGCGACCGCGGACCGCTACCAACGCTTCCTTCAGCTGGGAAACCAGAGATCGTGCGCCATACCCCCGGCGGCGTTCTAGGCTGGTGCAATGACTGACCAGGACCGCAAAGCCGCCCGCCGCGAAATCGCCGACGCCCTGCTGAAAGCCCTCGAGCGTCGGCACGAGGTGCTCGACCTCATCGTGGATTCCGAGGACACGGCGGCCGCGGTCGAGGCGATCGTCGCATTGCTCGACACGTCGCACGCGGGCGCCGAAGCGGTGATGGGCATGTCCTTCGACCTGCTCACGAAGGATTCCCGCAAGAAGATCCAGGCCGACCTGGAGGACCTGAACAAGCAGCTGAGCTTCACGCTCGGCGAGCGCCCGGCGAGTTCGGGGGAGACCCTCGAGCTGCGGCCCTTCTCCGCCGAGGCGGACCGGGACATCTTCGCCGCCCGCACCGAGGACATGGGCGCCGCCGGCGACGGGTCCGGCGGACCGGCCGGCAACCTCGACGACGAGATTCGTGCGGCGCTGGGGCGCGTCGACGACGAGGAGGCCGCCTGGTTCGTGGCCGTCGACTCGGGCGAGAAGGTCGGAATGGTGTTCGGCGAGCTGGTCGCCGGCGAGGTGAACGTGCGGATCTGGATCCACCCCGAGCACCGGAAGAAGGGTTACGGCACGGCCGCGCTGCGCAAGTCGCGCACGGAAATGGCGTGGTGCTTCCCCGCCGTGCCGTTGGTCGTCCGGACGCCGCCGGCCAGGCCCGCCTGAGCTACGACACCGCGATTGCGATGGCCACGGCGTCGAGTGTGAGCCCACGGCTTTCGGTGTGAGGCCAGGGCTTTCGCTGTGAGCCCAGGGCCGAAAACCGGCCCGAATCCCGCCCCATACGCACACTCAACGCCACCAGTGCACACCCAAAGCCGTCATTTCACACGCGTTGTCGGCTGTCGCGATCGCGAGCCCCTAGCCCAGCGTGGCGGTGACGGCGATGATGTTGCGCAGCTGGGATTCCTCGTCGGCCGGGAACACGCGCCCGTAATCGGCGAAGAACTCGCGCCGCGGCCGGGTGGTCACCCGCCAGCCCCGCTCGCCCAGGTAGTCGACGACATTGCTGCGCTCGCCGTCGAAGAACAGCCCCGACAGGTCGACGTCGCACCCCAGGTTGGCCCACCGGTCGTTGAATTGCCGCGCGCGTTCGGTCATGGTGCGGCCCGAGTCGCCGTGGTACTCGGTGGCCAGCTTGCTGCCGGGCGCGCTGAGCTCGGTGATGTTGTCGAAGAGCCGGTCCTGCGCCTCGGGCGGCAGGTACATCAACAAGCCTTCGGCGCTCCACGAAGTCGGTTGCGATGGGTCAAAACCGCTGCGGCGCAACGCTTCCGGCCAGTCGTCCCGCAGGTCGACGGCGACGGTGCGCCGGTCCGCGGTCGCCTCGGCCCCTAGGTCGGCCATGGCCGCGGTCTTGAACTCGACGACCTTGGGCTGGTCGACCTCGTAGACGACGCTGCCGGGCGGCCAGGCCAGCCGGTAGGCGCGCGCGTCCAGACCGGCGGCCAGGATCACCGACTGGGTGACCCCGTCGCGGGCGGCGTTGAGGAAGAAATCGTCGAAGAAGCGGGTGCGCACCGCGATCGAATCGGTCTCCAGTCGCAGGTCCCGTTCGCCGTCTTGCGGGTCCGACGGCAGCACGTCGCCGTCGACCAGGCGGACGAAGAAATCGAGGCCGACCGCCCGCACGAGCGGCGCCGCGAACGGGTCGTTGATGATGGCGTCCGGCTCCGCGCTGGCCAGCGCGCGGGCCGCGGCGACCATGGTGGCCGTGGCGCCGACGCTGGAGGCCAGATCCCAGGTGTCTTGTTCGGTTCGCGTCATGATGCCCCCACTTACTTAGCAAATGCAACGAGTCACCGAAACTCTACGCCTCGCCGGTGTCGGCAAAGGGTGTCGACAGGACCTCCCCCGTTCAGCTGTTAGTCTCGTACACGGTTTGACGCGCTTGTATATATGGCAGCCGTACGTCCTGGCCTGCGGGTGTTAGGCGCGTGACGCAGGACGCAGGAGGAAGAGTGCTTTCGGCTTTCATCTCATCGTTGCGGACAGTCGACCTGAGACGGAAGATCCTCTTCACGCTTGGCATCGTCCTTCTCTATCGGGTCGGCGCCGCTCTGCCGTCTCCGGGTGTGAACTACCCGAACGTGCAGCAGTGCATCAAGGAGGCCAGCGGCGGCGAGGCGGGACAGATCTATTCGCTGATCAACCTGTTCTCCGGCGGCGCGCTGCTCAAGCTCACGGTGTTCGCCGTGGGGGTGATGCCCTACATCACGGCCAGCATCATCGTGCAGTTGCTGACCGTGGTCATCCCGCGCTTCGAGGAGCTCCGCAAGGAGGGCCAGTCGGGCCAGGCCAAGATGACCCAGTACACCCGCTATCTGGCCATCGCGCTGGCCATCCTGCAGGCCACCAGCATCGTGGCGCTGGCCGCCAACGGCGGGTTGCTGCAGGGCTGCTCGCTGGACATCATCGCCGACCAGAGCATTTTCACCCTGGTCGTCATCGTCCTGGTGATGACGGCCGGCGCGGCCCTGGTGATGTGGATGGGTGAGCTGATCACCGAGCGCGGCATCGGCAACGGCATGTCGTTGCTGATCTTCACCGGCATCGCGGCGCGCATCCCCGCGGAGGGCAAGTCCATCCTGGACAGCCGCGGCGGGGTCATCTTCGCCGCCGTCTGCGTCGCCGCGCTGGTGATCATCGTCGGCGTGGTGTTCGTCGAGCAGGGCCAGCGCCGCATCCCCGTGCAGTACGCCAAGCGCATGGTGGGCCGGCGCATGTACGGCGGAACGTCGACGTATCTGCCGCTGAAGGTCAACCAGGCCGGCGTGATCCCGGTCATCTTCGCGTCGTCGCTGATCTACATCCCGCACCTGATCACGCAGCTGATCCGGAGCGGCAGCGGCGGCGTGGGCAACAGCTGGTGGGACAAGTTCGTCGGCAGCTACCTGTCCGACCCGAGCGACCCGGTCTACATCGGCATCTACTTCGGCCTGATCATCTTCTTCACCTACTTCTACGTGTCGATCACGTTCAACCCCGACGAGCGTGCCGACGAGATGAAGAAGTTCGGCGGGTTCATCCCCGGCATCCGGCCGGGCAAGCCGACCGCCGACTACCTGCGTTATGTGCTGAGCAGGATCACGCTGCCGGGCTCGATCTACCTGGGCGCGATCTCGGTACTGCCCAACCTGTTCCTGCAGATCGGGAACGGCGGAGCGGTCCAGAATTTGCCGTTCGGCGGAACTGCGGTTTTGATCATGATTGGCGTCGGTTTGGATACGGTCAAACAAATCGAGAGCCAGCTCATGCAGCGCAACTACGAAGGGTTCCTCAAGTGAGAGTGGTTTTGCTGGGACCGCCCGGGGCGGGCAAGGGTACGCAGGCCCAAAAGCTCGCCGAGAAGCTGGGGATCCCGCAAATCTCCACCGGGGAGCTGTTTCGGGACAACATCGAGAACGGAACCAAACTCGGGCTGGAGGCCAAGCGCTACCTGGACGCCGGCGACCTGGTGCCCTCCGACCTGACCAACCAGCTCGTCGACGACCGGCTGGACGATCCCGACACTGCCAACGGCTTCATCCTCGACGGCTACCCCCGCTCGCTCGAGCAGGCCAAGGCGCTGCACGAGATGCTCGACCGCCGGGGCACCGACATCGACGCCGTGGTCGAGTTCCGCGTCTCGCAGGACGAGCTGCTGCAACGGCTCAAGGGGCGCGGCCGCGCCGACGACACCGACGACGTCATCCTCAACCGGATGAAGGTCTACCGCGACGAGACCGCGCCGCTGCTGGAGTACTACAGCGGCGAGCTGAAGACGGTCGACGCGGTCGGCACGGTGGACGAGGTGTTCGCCCGCGCGCTGCGGGCGCTGGGCAAGTAATCATGAGCGCGCTGGCGCGGCTGCGCAGCCGCAGGGTCGTGCCGCAGCGCAGCCCCGGTGAGCTCGACGCGATGGCCGCGGCCGGCGCGGTGGTGGCCTCCGCCCTGCAGGCGGTCCACGCGGCCGCGGTCGCCGGGGCGTCGACCCTGGGCCTCGACGAGATCGCCGAGTCGGTGATCCGCGAGGCGGGCGCCGTTCCCTCATTCCTCGGCTATCACGGCTATCCGGCGTCGATCTGCGCGTCGGTCAACGACCGGGTGGTGCACGGCATCCCGTCCGCCGCGGAAATCCTGGCGCCCGGGGACCTGGTGTCCATCGATTGCGGTGCGGTGCTCGACGGCTGGCACGGCGACGCCGCGATCACCTTCGGCGTCGGGAAGCTGGACGCGGCCGACGAGGCGCTGTGCGATGCGACCAGGGAATCGCTGCAGGCCGGCATCGCGGCGATGGTCCCCGGCAACCGGCTGACCGACGTCGCGCACGCGATCGAGACCGGCACGCGCGCGGCCCAGGCCCGGTACGGAATCGCGTTCGGCATCGTGGAGGGCTACGGCGGCCACGGCATCGGCCGGCACATGCACATGGACCCGTTCCTGCCCAACGAGGGTGCCCCGGGCCGCGGCCCGCTGCTGGCGCCGGGCTCGGTGCTGGCCATCGAGCCGATGCTGACGCTGGGAACCGGCAAGACGCTGATTCTCGACGACGCCTGGACCGTCACGACCGCCGACGGGTCGCGCGCGGCGCATTGGGAGCACACCGTCGCGGTGACCGACGCGGGGCCGCGCATCCTGACACTTGCCTAGTTGAACTAGCCGCCCATTCGACTCGTTTCAGTAGTCGGAGGTGATCGAGTGGCCCGGGTTGCAGGAACTTGGGGCGCGTCCGGGGCTGCCGAGGCCGCTCTGATGAAGGCGCTCTACGACGAACATGCCGCGGTCTTGTGGCGCTACGCGCTCCGGTTGACCGGGGACGCGAGCCAGGCCGAGGACGTCGTCCAGGAGACGCTGCTGCGGGCGTGGCAGCATCCGGAGGTCGTCGGCGACACCGAGCGGTCGGCGCGGGCGTGGTTGTTCACCGTCGCCCGCAACATGATCATCGACGACCGGCGCAGCGCGCGGTACCGCAACGTGGTGGGTTCGCTGGACGAAGCGGGGGCACCCGAGCAGTCCACACCCGACGAGGTGAACGCGGCCCTGGACCGCCTGCTGATAGCCGAGGCCATGACGCAGTTGTCCACCGAACACCGGGCCGTGATCGAACGGTCCTACTACCGTGGTTGGACCACCGCGCAGATTGCTGCGGACCTGGAGATCGCCGAAGGAACGGTGAAGTCGCGATTACACTATGCCGTGCGGGCATTGCGGCTCACTCTGCAGGAACTTGGGGTCACGCGATGACCATCCGCATGGTCATCGACTCCGAATACTTGATGGGTGACAGGAGATGGACGAGATGAGGACGCCGCTGACAGGCATCGGCCCGCCCGGTGACAGCGAGGTGTTTGGCCTGACCACAGGGGATGACCACCGCTACGCGATGTGGGATGCCGCATACGTGCTGGGGTCGTTGTCTGCCTCCGACCGCCGCGAATTCGAGTCGCACATGGCCGGCTGCCCCGCATGCCGGGAGGCCGTCGCCGATCTGAGCGGCGTGCCGGCCCTGCTGTCGCAGCTTGACCGTGCCGAAGTGGCCGCGATGGACGAACCGGGCCGTGCCGGCGCGGCGACACCCGAGATGTCACCGGAGTTGCTGCCGGCGCTGTTGGCGACGGTGCGCTGGCGCCGGCGCCGCACCCGGGTGGCGACCTGGGTCGCATCGTCCGCGGCGGCCGCGGTGCTGGGGGTCGGCGTGCTGGTCGGAGTGCAAGGGTATGTCTCGTCGCCCGCGCAGCAGCCGGCCGCGTCCTCGCAAACCATGGCGCAGGTCGGCACGACCCTGCTGGCCTCCACGGTGCAGCTGTCCAGCCAGCACTGGGGGACGTCGATCAACCTGAAGTGCGTCTGCCTGGCACCGATGAACGCCCACCACGACACGCTCGCGATGGTCGTGGTCGGCCGCGACGGCAGCCAGACCCGGCTGGCGACGTGGACGGCCGAGCCCGGCCACACCGCGACCCCCGCGGGCAGCATCTCGACGCCCGTCGACCAGATCGCCGCCATCCAGGTGGTTGCGGCCGACAGCGGTCAGGTTCTGCTGCAGCGCTCGCTGTAAACCCCTGCCAACATGGCGCGCGGTGAACTGAATTCACCCGCGCGCCGTGTTACAGGCATGCCCAGGAAGCAGCGGGTGGTCGACCACATCGTCGAGCGGCTCGCCTCGGCCGGCGTCGACCACATCTTCGGGGTGGACGGCGCCAACATCGAGGACCTCTACGACGCCGCGCATTTCCGCTCCGGCATCACCGCCGTGCTGGCAAAGCACGAGTTCTCCGCGGCGGCCATGGCCGACGGGTACAGCCGCAGCGGGGCCGGACTGGGGTCCGGCCTGGGAGTCGTGGCGGCGACGTCGGGCGGCGGCGCACTGAATCTCGTTGCGGCCCTGGGTGAGTCGTTGGCGAGCCGGGTTCCGGTGCTGGCCCTCGTCGGCCAAACGCCCACCGCCATGGACGGCCGGGGCGGCTTTCAGGACACCAGTGGCGTCAACGGATCGCTGGATGCGCGGGTGGTGTTCTCCGCGGTGTCGGTGTCGTGTGAGCGGGTGCTCAACCCTGCCGACGCGCCGCCGGCGCTGTCCAGGGCGATCGCGGCGGCGCGTACCGGCGGTCCGGCAGTGTTGTTGCTGCCCAAGGACATTCAGCAGGGCTACCTCGACTGCGAGCGCACCGGGTACGCCGTGCAGTCTTTGCGGCCCATCGGTAACCCGACCCCGCTCGCCGGAATCCTGCGCGACGCGGACGGCCCGGTCACCATCATCGTCGGCGAGCAGGTGGCCCGCGACGACGCCCGCGGCGAGCTCGAGGCGCTGCGTGCGGTGCTGCGGGCCCGGGTGGCGACCGTGCCCGACGCCAAGGACGTCGCCGGCACCCCGGGCCTCGGTTCGTCGTCGGCGCTGGGGGTGACCGGTGTGATGGGCCACCCGGGGGTGGCCGAAGCGGTGGCGGCCAGCGCCGTCTGCCTGGTGGTCGGCACCCGGCTGTCGGTCACCGCGCGCACCGGCCTGGACGACGCGCTGGCGGCCGTGCCGACGGTGTCGATCGGCTCGGCGTCGCCGTACGTCCCGTGCACGCACGTGCACACCGACGACCTGCGCGGCTCGCTGCGACTGCTGGCCCGGGAGCTGTCGGGTACGCGACGGCCCACGCGCGTGCGGGTGCCCGACCTGGTCCGGCGCACCGAGCTGGCGCCGCCGCCGTGCGACGGGCCGGGGGTGCGCTACCGCGACGCGATGGCGGTGCTGGACGGCTGCCTGCCCGACGGCGCGGACATCGTCGTCGACGCGGGCAACACCGGAGCGGCGGCCGTGCACTACCTGCCGGCCCGGCGGGGCGGCAGGTTCGCGGTCGCGCTGGGCATGGGCGGCATGGGATACAGCTTCGGCGCCGGCATCGGGATGGCCTTCGGTCGCGCCGGCAGCGGACGCCCCCGCGGGCGCACCGTCGTGATCGCCGGGGACGGCGCGTTCTTCATGCACGGCATGGAGGTGCACACCGCCGTGCAGTACCGGTTGCCGGTGACCTTCGTGGTGTTCAACAACAACGCCCACGGGATGTGCGTGACCCGCGAGCAGCTGTTCTATGACGACCTCTACAGCTACAACCGCTTCCGGTCCAGCCGGTTGGGCGCCGGGCTGGCGGCGATGTTCCCGGGCCTGGCTTCCGTCGACGTCGCCGACCTCGACGGCCTGGCGTCCGCGATGCGTGCAGCGCTGGACACCGGCGGCCCCGCCGTCGTCAGCGTCGAATGCGCCGCCGACGAGATCCCGCCGTTCGCACCGTTTTTGACCCCGACCATCAAGGAGAACCGGACCGATGTCGTTGCCAGCGCTTGAGGACATCCCCACGCCCCTCGACGGCGTGACCCGCATCGAGACCAGCCCGCGGGAGCAGGCCACCCCGATCATCATGGACATGATGCGGTCGGTGTACCCGCACGACCAGGTCTTCGGGGACTACTGCACCGTCAACGCCTACGTCGAGTGTCCGCCCGACGACCTGTACGGGTACATGGCCGACACCCGCAGCCTCGAGGAGTGGACGTACAGCCTGCGCGGGTTCACCCCCACCGGCGAGCCCGGCCTGTGGGTGGCCCACGACCGGCTCGGCTCGGAGACCGAGATCTATACCCGGACCGTCGCCAACGAACGTTCCCGCACGGTCGACTACCACTGCGCGTGGGATCAGGGCGAGCACCTGTGGATGGTCTACCTGATGCGCGTCGTCGACGCGCAAGTGGTCATCGACAGGCCGGGTTCCGTTGTGCTGTGGACGAACTGCCATCACCCGTTCTACGACCGCAACCCTTATCCGCACACCGCGCCGCCGCAGCGCCCGGTGTGGGTCGGCGACTTCTGGGACATGTTCGGCGCCGGCCACCTGCTGGAGCTGAAGAACCTCAAGGCCATCGCCGAGTACCGCCACCGCAACGGTCTGCCGGTGACCCCGAAATGGATGGGGTGAACCATGAACCAGCCGAGCGTCAGCCTGATCGACGTCTCCACCTATCTGCCCGGCGACCCGATCGGCGCCGACTACTACGCGCGATTCGCCGAATCCGACGACCTGCGTGACAATCTCATGTTCCGCGCGCCGGCGTTCCGCCATCACGTCGCGCCGGAGGAGAGCTCGATCGACATGATCGAACGCGCGGCGCAGGGCCTGATCGAGCGGCACGGCCACGACGTCGTCGAGGGCGCCGACGTGCTGATCACCCACACCCAGGTGCCGGACATGGCGTTCTATGGGCAGGGGGGCGGCATCGCGCACCGGCTGGGCATGCGGCCGTCGTGGGTGCTCGACCTGAACAACGGGGGGTGCGCGGCGTTCGTGTTGGCGCTCAACGTGGCCCGCAAGCTGCTGTCGTCGGGGGAGGGGCACAGCGCGCTGATCGCCGTCGCGCAAAACGCCGCAGGGCAGTTCTTCGACCAGCCCACGATCCGCCGCAAGGCACAGTCGGCGGTGCCCGGCGACGGGGCCGCGGTCGGTCTGGTGACGCTGTCGGACCAATCGCCCATCCTCGGCGTCGAATGCCGCACCTGCGGCGAGTACGCCGGCGAGATGACGCTGTCCTACGACCCGCCGCGCAAGTGGTGGCAGGCCGGGCCGGGCGAGGGCAGCATCGGCTTCACCGAGAGCAAGATCACCAAGGTGCTGGCCCGTGGCAACCGCCAGGTGCCCGAGGTGGCGCTGGCGGTCTGTGACCGGATCGGCTTGTCGTCCAAGGACATCGACGTTCTCGTCACCAACCAGCCCAACCGGGTGTTTCTGCGCAACTGGCGCGACGCGCTCGAGCTGCCCCCCGAACGCCACCGGGACACCTTCGACAAGTGCGGCAACCTGTTCGGCGCCGGGATCCCGGTCAACCTCGATCACGCGATCTCCGACGGTCAGGCGAAGCCCGGCGATCTGGTCATGATGGCGGCCTTCGCCCACGCCGGGGACTTCGCCGGCGCCGCGGCGGTGCGCTGGGGCGGGCGCGGCTGATGCAACCCGTGCGCGGCCCCTTCGCCGACGAGCTCGACGACGCCTTTCCCACCGCGATCGACCCGCTTGCGTTGTCGCTCAACGAGAATCCGTTCCCGCCGCTGCCGGCGGTGCGGTCGGCGCTGATCCGCTCCATCTACGCGGTCAACCGGTATCCGGAGTTCCTTCCGGAGCGGCTGCGCGGCGTGATCGCCGGCCACGCCGGCGTGCCCGCCGGGCAGGTGGTGCTCGGCGCCGGCGCCACGGGCGTGGCGTTGCAGGCCCTGCAGGCGCTGGCCACGCCGGGTGACGCGGTCGCGATGGCTTCGCCGACCTTCGACGGCTATCCGATCATCGCGCGGATGGCGCGGCTGAATTCGCTGACCGTGCCGCTCGATACGCACGGCCACAACGACCTCGACGGGCTCGCCGACGCCGCGGCCACCGCCCGGGTGGTGGTGGTGTGTCGCCCGCACAACCCGACCGGTGTGCTGGACCCCGCGGCCCGGGTGCTGCGGTTCCTGCGCCGGGTGCCGCGCGACACCGTCGTGCTGCTCGACGAGGCCTACATCGAATTCGTCGCGCCCGAGCACCGCATCGACGTCCCCGAGCTGCTCGCGAGGTTTCCCAATGTCGTGGTGTTGCGCACCTTCTCCAAGGCGTACGGGCTGGCCGGGCTGCGCATCGGCTACGGGCTGGCGTCCCCCGAACTGGCCGGTGCCCTGTGGTCCCAGCAGCTGCCGTTCGGGATCGCGCTCACCGGCCTGCTCGCGGTCGCCGCCTCGTACGCGGCCGAAGAGCAACTGCTGCAACGGATTCGGGCGATCAACGCCGAGCGTCGCTATCTGCGGATGCGGCTGAGCGCGTTGGGCATCTACACCACCGACGCCCACGCGAACTTCGTGTACCTGCCTTCGAGGGGTGGGCCGTGGCACGAAGTTTTCGCGGGCAGCGGCCTGCAGGTCCGTCACTACGCCGACGGCGGCGCGCGGATCACCGTGGGTAACCGCGCGTCGACGCTGGCGGTGGTCTCGGCGGTCGGAAAGGCCACGGTTGCGCCGCAGATGCGGTAAGAAGGGGCGTGGCCCCATCAAGCTCCAAGCGCGATCCGATCGCCGCGGCGAGGGCCAACTGGGAGCGCGCCGGGTGGGGCGACGTGTCGCAGGGCATGGTCGCGGTCACGTCGGTGATGCGCGCGCACCAAATCCTGCTGGCCCGGGTCGAGAACGCGCTGCGGCCCTACGACTTGAGCTTCTCCCGGTTCGAGTTGCTGCGGCTGCTGGCCTTCAGCCGGACCGGGGCGCTGCCGATCACCAAGGCGTCCGACCGGCTGCAGGTGCACGTGACCAGCGTGACCCACGCCATCCGCCGGCTGGAGGCCGACGGGCTCGTCCAGCGTGTGCCGCACCCCACCGACGGGCGCACCACGCTGGTGCAGATCACCGAACTCGGGCGCTCCACCGTCGAGGACGCCACCGTCACGCTGAACGAGCAGGTGTTCGCGGACATCGGAATCCGGCCCGCCGAGGCCGAAGCGCTGGTGTCGTCCATCGACACGCTGCGGCGCAACGCGGGTGACTTCTCAGACTGACACGAGAGAAAGGCAGGACAGTGGACCCATTAGTTGCGCATCAGCGCGCCCAGGAGGCGTTCGCCGGTGTCCTCGCCCGCGTCGACCCCGACGAGTTCGGCGCCCCGACGCCCTGTTCGGAGTGGACGATCGGGGACCTGATCGACCACGTCATCGGCGGCAACGAGCGCGTCGGGCTGTGGGCGACCAACCCCACGGAGCCGCCGGCCCGGCCCGGGGACGCCGTCGCGGCCCACCGGGCCTCCGCCCTGGCCGCCCAGGACGTCTTCGCCGGACCGGACGGAATGACCGGCATGTACAAACTGCCGTTCGGGGAAGTCCCGGGGCAGGTCTTCGTCGGGATGCGCACCTCCGACGTGCTGACCCACGCGTGGGATCTCGCCTTCGCCACCAATCAGTCCACCGATCTCGACCCGGAGCTGGCGGCCGAACAGCTGGCCGCCGTGCGCGTGTACGTCAGGCCCGAGTTCCGCGGCCCGGGCCGGCCATTCGGCCACGAGCAGTCGTGCTCCGCCGAGCGCGCACCCGCCGATCAGCTGGCGGCGTTCCTCGGCCGGAAGGTGCAGTGACGCAAAGGCTTCAGCCGTCGCGGAGCGCCTCGATCACCGCGCTGAAGTCCTTGTCCGCGTGATCTGCGGCAAACTTGGCGTAGATCTCCGCGGCGTGGGTGCCCAGCGGCGCCGCCGAACCGGTTGACGTCACCGCGTCCATCGCCAGGCCGAGATCCTTGTTCATCAGCGCGGTCGCGAAACCGGGCTTGAAGTCGTTGTTGGCCGGCGACGTGGGCACCGGCCCCGGCACCGGGCAGTTGGTGTGCACGGCCCAGCAGTTCCCGGTGGCGCCGGTGATGACGTCGAACAGGGACTGCGCCGAAAGCCCGAGCTTCTCGGCGAGCACGAACGCCTCGCCGATCACGATCTGCTGCACCGCCAGCACCATGTTGTTGCACACCTTGGCCGCCTGGCCCGCTCCGGTGGCGCCGCAGTGAATGACCTTGCCCGCCATGGGCTCCAGCACCGGCCGGGCCCGGTCCAGCGCGGCCTCGTCGCCGCCCACCATGAACGCGAGCGTCCCCGCGACGGCGCCCTTCACCCCGCCCGAAACCGGGGCGTCCAGCTGGGCCATCCCACGGGATTCCGCGAGCGCGTGCACCTCGCGGGCGTCGTTGACGGAGATCGTGGAGCTGTCGATGAACAGCGCACCGGCCCGCGCCGACGGAAGCACCTCGGCGTAGCAGCGTTTGACCAGCTCGCCGTTCGGCAGCATGGTGATGACCACGTCCGCGTCGGCCACCGCGGCGGTGGCGCTGTCGAAACCGGTGACACCGTTGGCGGTCGCGGCGGACAGCGCCGCGGGCACGGGATCGAATCCGCGGACCGCATGGTTGGCGGCAACGAGATTCGCCGCCATGGGCGCGCCCATGTTGCCCAGGCCCAGGAACGCCACCGTCAAGTGCTCAGTCATCTCCGGACCCTTCTAGGCGGTGGCTTGAGCGGCCCGGCATCGTGCTGCCTCGGCCCGGCCGATGACCACCCGCATGATCTCATTGGTACCTTCCAGGATTCGGTGCACACGCAGGTCGCGGACGATCTTCTCCAGACCATACTCGCGCAGATAGCCATAGCCGCCGTGCAGCTGCAGCGCCTTGTCGGCGACCTCGAAGCAGGTGTCGGTGACGTAGCGCTTGGCCATCGCGCACAGCTCGACCTTGTCCGGGTCGTCGGTGTCCAGCGCGTTCGCGGCCCGCCACAACATCATTCGCGAGGTCTCGAGGCCGGTCGCCATGTCGGCCAGGGCGAACCGGATGGTCGGCTCGTCGAGCAGGGGGGAGCCGAACGCCCGCCGCTCGCGCACGTAGGCACCCGCCTTGTCGAAGGCGGACTGCGCGCCACCCAGGGAGCACGCGGCGATGTTGAGCCGACCGCCGTTGAGGCCGTTCATCGCGATGCCGAAGCCGGTGCCCTCCCCGTCGGCGCCGCCGAGCATCGCGTCGGCGGGCACCCGCACGCCGTCGAAGACCACCTGGGCGGTGGGTTGGGCGTGCCAGCCCATCTTCTCCTCGTGCGCGCCGAAACTCAGCCCCTGGGTGCCCTTTTCGACGACGAACGCGGAGATGCCGCGCGGACCATCGCCGCCGGTCCTGGCCATCACCACGTAGACGTCCGAGGCCCCGGCGCCGGAGATGAACTGCTTGACGCCGTCGAGCACGTAGTCGCCCCCCTGCTTGACGGCGCGGGTACTCAGCGCGCTGGCGTCCGACCCGGCGCCCGGCTCGGTGAGGCAGTAGCTGGCGATGACGTCCATCGCGGCCAGCCGCGGCACCCAGAACTTGCGCTGTTCGGCGGTGCCGTAGCTGTCGATCATCCATGTGCACATGTTGTGGATGGATAAGAATGCCGCGATAGTCGGGCAGGCGATGGCCAGCTGCTCGAAGATGCGCACACCGTCGAGCCGGCGCAGCCCGCTGCCCCCCACGTCCTCGCTGCAGTAGATCGCCGCCATGCCGAGTTCGGCGGCCTCGCGCAGCACGTCGGTCGGGAAATGCTTGGTGGCATCCCATTCCAGGGTGTTCGGTGCGATGCGCTTGGCGGCGAACGCGGCCGCCGTCTCGGTGATGACCCGCTCGTCCTCGTTGAGGGTGAACATCGCGCCTAATTCATTGTCGGAATCACGAATTCGGCGCCGTCCTTGATGCCGGACGGCCACCGCGACGTCACGGTCTTGACCTTGGTGTAGAACTGGATCGACGCCGGGCCGTGCTGGTTGAGGTCGCCGAAGCCGGAGCGCTTCCATCCGCCGAAGGTGTGGTAGGCCACCGGGACCGGGATCGGCACGTTGACGCCGACCATGCCCACCTGCACGCGGGACACGAAGTCGCGAGCGGCGTCGCCGTCGCGGGTGAAGATCGCCACGCCGTTGCCGTACTCGTGCTCGGATGGGAGCGCGACTGCTTCCTCATAGGTCTTGGCCCTGACGATGCACAGCACGGGCCCGAAGATCTCGTCGGTGTAGATCGACATGTCGGGGGTCACGTGGTCGAACAACGTTGGGCCGATGAAGAATCCGCCCTCGAGGTTGGCGTCACCGAAGGTCAGGTCGTCGCTGGCGCGGTCCCGGCCGTCGATGACCAGTTCGGCGCCCGCCTGCACCCCCTGGCCGATGTAGTCGCGCACCCGGCTCAGTGCGGCCTCCGTGACCAGCGGTCCGTAGTCGGCCTTGGGGTCCAGGCTGTGGCCCACCCGCAGGTTGTTGATCCGGTCGATGAGCCTGGCGCGCAGTCGATTTGCGGTCTGCTCGCCGACCGGCACCGCGACGCTGATCGCCATGCACCGTTCCCCCGCGCTGCCGTACCCGGCGCCGATCAGCGCGTCGACGGCCTCGTCGAGGTCGGCGTCGGGCATCACGATCATGTGGTTCTTGGCGCCGCCGAAGCATTGCGACCGCTTGCCGGTGGCCGCGGCGGTCGCGTAGATGTACTGGGCGATGTCGGAGCTGCCGACGAAACCGACCGCCTGGATGTCCCGGTGGTGCAGGATGGCGTCGACGGCCTCCTTATCGCCGTGCACCACCTGGAACACGCCCGGCGGCAGGCCCGCCTCTATGAAGAGCTCGGCCAGCCGCACCGGGACCGACGGGTCACGCTCGCTGGGCTTGAGGATGAACGCGTTTCCGCACGCCAGCGCCGGCCCGGCCTTCCACAGCGGGATCATGGCCGGGAAGTTGAACGGGGTGATGCCGGCGACCACGCCCAGCGGCTGGCGCAGCGAGTACACGTCGATGCCCGGCCCGGCGCCCTCGGTGTATTCCCCCTTGAGCAGATGGGGGATGCCGATCGCGAACTCGATCACCTCGATGCCGCGCTGGACGTCGCCGCGCGAGTCGGCCACCGTCTTGCCGTGCTCGAGGGACAGCAGCTCGGCCAGCTCGTCGATGTGCTCGTTGACCAGGTCGACGAACCGCATCATCACCCGGGCGCGGCGCTGCGGATTCCATGCGGCCCAACCCTTTTGGGCTTCGACGGCCGAGGCCACCGCGGCGTCGACCTCGGCCGTGCCGGCCATCGGCACCCGCGCCTGCACCTCGCCGGTGCTGGGGTTGAAGACGTCGGCGGTGCGGGTGGACTGGCCGGCGGTGCGCTTCCCATCGATGAAGTGCGGGATCTGTGTGGTCATGGGGCCCTCGAGTGTCGTTGACGCGCTGAAGCGGATACTTGCATATCCTAGTAACCGCACTCGGGGGTTGGCAAGGCGCCTACCAGCTCGCCACGGGCGCCTCGGGGTAGTTTCCGGCCGCCAGGTCCTCGAGCAGGCTGGGATGAGTGGGCTGCCAGCCGAACAGCTCGCGGGTCAGCGCGCTCGACGCCGGCTGGTCCATCGCGAAGACCGCGCCGAGGAATCCGAAGCTTTCCGCCGGGACCGACGCGGTGGGGACGTTGAGCCCGCGCCCGATGGCCTCGGCGAGCGCGCGCATCGGGTCGCCCTCGTCGGCGACGGCGTGGGCCACCGTGCCGGGCTCGGCCCCCTCGAGCACCAGGCGGAAGAGGTGGGCGGCGTCGAGGACGTGCACGGCCGGCCAGCGCTGGCTCCCGTCGCCCACGTAGCCGGAGACCCCGGTTCGGCGCGCGGCCTCGACGAGCAGCGACGCGAACCCGCATGGCCCACCGGCCCGGTGCACGGACCGCGGGAGACGGACCACCGCCGAGCGGACTCCCTTGGCGGCCAGGTCCAGCGCGGCCTGCGCGTTGCGGCCGCGCCCGCCGACGGGCCCCTCGATCGACATCGAGTCGCGTTCGGTGGCAACCCGGCCCGCGATGGGGGGTGTGCCCGAGGCCATGACGAACGGCTTGCCGCTCCCGGCGAGGGCGGCGCCGAACGTCTCGACGGCGGCGCCCTCCTGGGCGACGGCCGCCTCGAAGTCGCCGAAATGCAGGAAGGCGAGGTGGATGACCGCGTCGGCCCGGGTGGCGCCCTCGGCCAGGCTCTCCGGATTGTTGAGGTCGCCGCGCAGCACCTCGGCCCCCATGGCCGCGGCCGCCCGCGCCGACGCGTCGGAACGCGCCAGTGCGAGGACCTCGTGGCCCGCGCCGATGAGCTCGGGGACGACCGCCGAGCCGACCCCGCCGGTGGCGCCCGTGACGAAAACGCGCATGAGAAACTCCTCGAGTGATGGGACTGATGTCCTATCACATTAGCAGGGTAATGGGATAAAAGTCTCATCGCTACGATGACCCCATGCCCCGATGGGAACCCGATGCGCGGCTGCGGCTGGTCGAGGCCGCTCTGCAGCTGTTTTCCGACCAGGGCTACGACAAGACCACGGTCGCGGAGATCGCCGATCGCGCCGGGCTGACGCGGAGCACGTTCTTCCGTTATTTCCCGGACAAGCGGGAGGTGCTGGCGGCCGGTCAGGAGACCCTGTCGCGGCTGCTGGTCGACGGCATCTCGTCGGCGCCGACGGGCGCCACCCCGCTGGCCGCGGTGGCCGCCGGGCTGCAGCGCGCGGCCGGTTCGATGACGCCGTTCAATCGCGAGCTCGCCCCCCGGCTGAAGGCGGTCATCGCCACCAGCACCGAGCTGCAGGAGCGCGATGCGCTCAAGCAGGTGGGCCTCGCCGCCGCCATGGCGGGCGCGTTGCGGGCACGCGGCGTGCCGGACCGGGCGGCGGCCCTGGCGGCCGAGTTGGGGGGGCTCGCATTCAAAGAGGCGTTCGCCGAATGGGTTACGGCAAAGGGCGACCAGAGCCTGGGTGAACTGGTGCGCGCCGCGCTCGACGACCTCCGCGCGGCGGCGGCCGACATCGGGTGAACATCGGCCGACGGCCGACGACATCTCGTGTAACCCGAGCTGATACTTATCGGTGAAGGAGGCACGTGGCGGCTCACAGCGAACCCGGCCCGCGTCCGCTGCGCGCGGTGCCCGATGACGGCTACCCGGACTGGGAGGCCGTCTACTCCGACAACGCGTCCTGGGTGTACCGCACCCTGTTCGCCCGGGTGGGCAACCGCGCCGACGCCGAGGACCTCACCGCGGAGGTCTTTCTGGCCGCGCTGCGGCCGCTGCGCCTGACCGCGAGCGTCGGCGAGGTGCGCGCCTACCTGCGGGCCACGGCCAGGACGGTCCTGGCCGCGCACTGGCGGGAGACCATGGGCCGGGAGATAACCTCGATCGACGACATCGAACAACCTCCCGACAGCGAGGAGGCGATCAGCACCGCGCCCCAGCGGGTGGCCAAGGTTCTCGCCCACCTGCCGGACCGCTATCGCCGGATTTTGGAAATGCGCTTTTTGCAAGGTAATTCGATCAAGGAGTCCGCCGCCGAACTGGGGATCAGCGTCGCCAACGCCAAAGTGCTCCAGCACCGGGCCCTGCGGCTGGCGGCACAGGTCAACGATGGAGGTCAGCGATGAACGCGCGGGGAATGCGCCGCTATGTCGACGACCTGCTGCGGGGCCGCCGGCCCAGGCCGTTTGCGGCCGACGACTTCGAGGCGGCTCAGATCCGGACCGCGATCGAGCTGCGGGCGGCCGGGCAGGGCTCGGATTCCGGTGCCGAGCCGCGCCCGGAGTTCCTCGCCGACCTGCACGGCCGGCTCGCCGAGCAGATGAACGGCGCGCCCGCGCCGGCGGCGACCAGGCATCCCACGACGCGCCGCATGGTGATCGTCGGCACGTCGGCCGCCGCGGCGGCCGCGGCGGCGGCGGTGTCCGTAGATCGGGCGCTGATGGCGAATCCCACCGAAAGCCCGGCCGCCGCGGGCGAACTCACGCCCAACGACGGAAGCTGGCAGCGCGTCGCGGCCAGCTCGGACGTGCCCGATGGCGTCATGCATCCGTTCGATCTGGGAACGGTGACCGGCTTCGTGCGCCGCGTCGACGGCAAGCCCGAAGCGATATCCGGCGTCTGCACCCATCAGGGGTGCAAGCTGTGGTTCGACGCGCCGGACGGGGCGCTGCGCTGCCCCTGCCACACGACGTCGTTCTCGCCCAGCGGTCAGGTGCTCGCCCACCAGCTGCCGATCTCGCCAAAGCCCCTGCCCGCGCTGATGGTTCGCGAGGTCAACGGCGTGATCGAGGTGTTCGCCCCCGCGCGCCGCGAGGTGTAACCCGCCGCCCTATCTCTGGGCATGGATATCGCCAAGCTTCGAAAACATCTGGTCGCGGTGCCGGCCGCGGGCGTGCTGTTGCTGGCCGGTTGCTCGTCGTCGCACCCGGCCGCGCAGCCGTCGGTGACCTTCGGCCCGGGGGCCGGCGGCACGCCGGGGATGACGGGCATGAGCGGGATGCCCAGCGCACCGGGCCCGACGCCGGGCCCGGCATCGGCGACGGGGTCACCGGCGGCCGCCGCGGGCGACCAGGTCAGCATCGACAACTTCGCGTTCGCACCCGCCACCCTGACCGTCAAGGCGGGCGCCACCGTCACGTGGACCAACCACGACGAGGAACCGCACACCGTGGCCGCGAGCGACGGGTCGTTTCACTCGCCCGGAATGGGCACGGGGGCAACGTATTCGCACACCTTCGACAAGGCGGGGAAGTTCGACTACGTCTGCTCGATTCATCCGATGATGCACGGCACGGTGGTGGTGACGGGATGAGCAACGACCCCAACACGATGACCCGCCGCCAGCTGATCCGGCACTCGGCGTGGTTCGGCGCCGCGGTCGGGTTCGCCGTGGTGGGCGGCGAGGTCATCTCACACGTCGCCGGCACCGCGGCCGCCGAGCGGGCAAGCGCCCGGCCGACGCTGCGATTCGCCCAGGTGAGCGACAGCCACATCGGCTTCTCCGGGCCGCCGAATCCGGACGTGGCCGGCACATTCGGCCACGCGATCGACGAGATCAACAACCTCGGCTACACACCCGATTTCGTGATCCACACCGGCGACCTCACCCACCTGTCCAGCCCGGAGCAGTTCGACCAGGTGAAGCAGATGCTGACCAAGCTGCAGACGCCGCACGTCTTCACCGTGCCCGGCGAACACGATTCGGTCGACGACGCGGGACAGAAGTACCGCAGCGTCTTCGGCGCCGGAACCCGCGGCGACGGCTGGTACAGCTTCGACATCGCCGGGGTCCACGTGATCGCCCTGGTGAACACGCTGAACCTGAAGAAGCTCGGGCATCTGGGCACCGATCAGCTGGCGTTCGTCGAGAAGGACGTCGCGGGGTTGTCGAACGACACGCCCATCATCGTGTTCAGCCACATCCCGCTGTTCGCGATGTACCCGGACTGGGGCTGGGGCACCGACGACGCCGCCCAGGCGCTGAGCTACCTGAGCCGGTTCTCGTCGGTCACCTGCCTCAACGGGCATGTGCACCAACTGTTTTCCAAGACCGAGGGCAACGTGACGTTCTACAGCGGCACGACGACCGCCTACCCGCTGCCGCACCCCGGCGACGGGCCGGCGCCCAAGCCGGTCACGCTGCCGGCCGGCAAGCTGCGCGACGTCCTGGGGATTCGCGAGGTCAACTACACCAAGGGGCAGACCGCCCTGGCACTGAAGGAGACGACGCTGCAATGAAACTTCTGCTGCGACTCGGCCTGGCCGCCGCGCTGGCCGTCAGCGCCTTCAGCCACGCCTATCTGTACATTCATGGCTACCAACACATTCCGCGGATCGGCACCGCCTTCTTGGTCCAGGCCAGCGTCTCGTTCTCGCTGGCCCTGCTGATCGCCGCGGGCGGTCCGTGGTGGCTCTCGTGGGCCGCCGCCGCGATGGCCGGCGGCTCGCTGGTGGCCTTCGTCCTGTCGAGAACCGTGGGGCTGTTCGGGTTTTCCGAGCGAGGGTGGGACCCGGCGCCCCATGCGGCGCTCACCGTGGTGGCCGAGGTGCTGTGCGTGGCGCTGTGGGCGGCCGCATTCGTCCGGTGGCCGCGCCCGAGCGCGGCGGGCCTACGCGCGAAGGCGAGTGCCGCCGCACCGTAGCCGGCAAGCGGTAGGGTAGCGACACCTCACGCGTCGAAAATTGTTGTCCCGGTGCCTCCGGGGCTGTACGAGAGGTAGATCGGATCTTGTAGGAACGGAGCGATCCCGGTATTGAAGTTGCCACCCAGCAAACTCGACACGACGGACGTCTGTTGCGAACCGGCCGTCGTCGTGTACAGCAAGGTCGCCCCGTCGGGGGTGTAGACGGAAATGGTGGTTCCGGCCGGCAGGTAACCGCCGGCATTTGGAGGGTTGAGATTGTCCGGGACGTATCCGTACAGGCCGCCTGAATCGATGAACGCGCCGGAAGTCTGTTGGAGCGCCCCGTTGTTGATACGCACGTCCAGGGTGGCGGACGGGGCGCCGGTCACGGAGCCGATGGCGGGCAACGGGTTTGTGCCGAACTCCATTACGCCCTTGGGTTCATCGATCAGCACACCCTGACCGAAACTGCCGGGCAATGCCGTCACCGGGCTGCTGCCGAGTGGTCCGGGGGGATTGACCCCGACGCCCAAGATGGCCGGCACTTGCGAAGTCGGAACTGGATTGGAAAAGAACAAGTCGATGGTTTGGGTCGCGGAAGTGGCCACGGCGACGGTGGTCGGCCGGGTCACGATTCCATTCCCGAAATTCACTGTCGTGGTGTAGGTGTTGTAGTTCACGGTCAAGGTATTGCCGGGTTCGCCGTAGACGACGCTGCCGCTCCCGGTGGGCGGGCCGAGGGTCGCCGTGTTCACGTCCTGGGGCGGGAGAATGAGCCCCCGCGACCCGGTATCGACCACCACGGACGCGGTCGGTCCGCCGCCCACCGACAGGTTCGCCACGATGTCGTTGTTTTGCACCGTGATTGGGACCGTGGCAATGCCGGGGGCGCCGGCGGCGCCGGCCGCACCGCCCAACAGGCCGCCCCGGCCGCCGGCGCCGCCAAGCGCGGCGGGCCCACCCATCCCGCCGTTCCCGCCGTTTCCCCACAGGCCGGCGGACCCGCCCGCCCCGCCGGGCGCGCCGGTGGCGGTGCTGTTGCCGCCGTTGCCGCCGTTGCCGGACAGGAATCCGCCGGCGCCGCCGGGCGTCCCCACCCCTTGGGCGTTCGTCGTCCCGTCGGCGCCGTTGCCGATCAGTGGGCGTCCGAAAAGCGCGTTCGTCGGCGCGTTGATCAGGCCCAGCAGGTCGTCCTGGAGGGTCTGCAGCGGCGAAGCATTGGCGGCGTCGGCGGCGAGGTAGGCGCCAGCACTCGCGTTGAGCGTCTGCACCAACCGGGTGTGAAATGCCGCCGCCTGAGCACCCAGCGCGTGATACCCCGAGGCATACCGGGAAAACAGGGCCGCGACGGCTTTCGACACCTCATCACCGGCCGCCGCCAGCAACCCCGTTGTGGGTGCGGCCGCCGCGGCCTGGGCGGCGCTGATCGCCGAGCCGATGCTCGCCAAACGCGTTGCCGCATCGTCCATTACATCCGGAACCGCAAGTACAAACGACATCCGACCCCCTCCGAGCAATGGCTCACACGTGAAGCGGTCGCGGCCCGACTACAGCGACAAGCGTGATAGTAGCGCCGCTGGTTGGCGAAAGTGCTTGTTTTCAAGCGTGATTCGGTCGCGCTTCAGGAGGCGGTGGAATCCATTTTCCGCATGCGCCGCAGCGTGAGCCTGGCGGCCTGCGCCGACACGGCCGGGGAGAGGCGCTCCAGATACCACAGCGCCCTCCACCAGGCCGGCACGATGATGATCGCGTCCCCGCGCGCCACGGCACGAAGGACACGTTCGGCGAACCGTTCCGGCGCCATCGGCCGCATCGGCTCCCAGAATTTGAGCAGCGCCTCGTCGCCGGCGCCGGTCTTGGTCATCCGTCCGTACACGCCGCCGGTGAGGATCGGCGTCCGGATCGCCCCGGGGCACAGCACCGACACCGCGACGCCGTGGCGCCCGGCCTCCAGTCGCAACGCGCGCGACAGCGCGACGACGGCGTGTTTGGCGGCGGTGTAGCTGACGGCGCCGGGGGAGGCGAGCAGGCCGGCCATCGAGGCGGTGTTCACGATGTGGCCCGAGCGCTGCCGGATCATGATCGGGTACACCGCCTGGATGCCGTGCGCCACGCCGTGCAGGTTGACGTCGAACACGTCGTTCCAGTCCTCGAGCGCGTAGGAGTCGACCTCGCCGCCCACGCCGATGCCGGCGTTGTTGAACAGGTAGTCGATCCGCCCGGATTGGCGCACCGCCTCGGCGACGGCGCTCTCGAACGCCGGGTAGTCGCGCACATCGAGTTCGATCGCGTGCGCCTTCGCGTTACCGCTGCCCAGGCGTTCCGCCAGCTCCTGTGCCGGCCCGAGCTGGCGATCGGCGATCCAGACCTCGGCGCCCTCGTCGACCAGCCTGGTCGCCAGCGCCGCGCCGATTCCGGACGCGCCGCCGGTGACGAATGCGATCTTGCCCAGAAAGCTCGACGCCATGGGCGAGAGAATACTCGCCTATCTGTCGCGCAACCCGGCGACGAAAGCCTGGGTCTCCTCCCAGGTGGGCAGGAGGCCGGACGCCCGCACTTCCTCGAAGCTGGGCGCCGCGGCGTCGCGGTCGGACAGCGTGGGGGTGGCGCCGTCGACCAGCGGCCAGTCGATGGCCAGCTCCGGATCCGTCGCGCAGATGGTGTGCTCGCGGTGCGGGTTGTATTCCGACGAGCACAGATACATGATCGTCGAATTGTCTTGCAGCGCAAGGAAACCGTGGCCCAGTCCCTCGGAGATGTAGACCGTGCGGCGGTCCTCGTCGTCGAGCAATACGGAGTCCCACTGGCCGAATGTCGGGGAGCCGATGCGGGTGTCGACCACGACGTCGAAGACCGAACCCGACACGCAGGTCACGTATTTCGCCTGGCTCGGGGGCACCTGCGCGAAGTGCACGCCGCGCAGCACGCCGGCCGAGGACACCGAGCAGTTGGCCTGCCGGACGTCGAGCCGATGGCCGGCGAACTCGGTGAACGCGCGGTCGGTGAGCCATTCGAAGAACAGGCCACGGGAATCGCCGTGGATGGTCGGGGTGATCTCCCAGGCGCCGGGGACTTTGAGCTCGCGCACCGCCATGTCACTGACCCCGTTCTTCGTAGCGGCCCTCGGTGGCGTCCTTGAGGGGTCGCCACCACGACTCGTTGGCGCGATACCAGTCGATGGTGGCGCGCAGCCCTTCCTCGAAGTTGGCATGCTTTGGCGTCCAACCCAATTCGTTGTACAGCGACGTCGGGTCGATCGCGTACCGCAGGTCGTGGCCGACGCGGTCGGTGACGTGGTCGAAGTCGTCGGGGTCGCGTCCCAGCGCCTGCAGGATCGCGCGCATGACCGTCAGGTTGTCGCGCTCGCCCTCGGCGGCGATGAGGTAGGTCCGGCCGTTCTCACCCTTTTCCAGGATCCGCCGGACGGCGCTGTTGTGGTCGTCGACGTGGATCCAGTCCCGAACGTTGGTGCCCGCGCCGTACAGCTTGGGGCGGCGCCCGGTGAGCACGTTGGTGATCTGGCGCGGGATGAACTTCTCGACGTGCTGATACGGCCCGTAGTTGTTCGAGCAGTTGGAGATCGTCGCGCGCACGCCGTAGGACCGCACCCAGGCCCGGACCAGCAGGTCGCTGGCGGCCTTGGTCGCCGAGTACGGGCTCGACGGGTTGTAGGGCGTCGACTCGGTGAACCGGCTGGGCTCGTCGAGCTCCAGGTCGCCGTAGACCTCGTCGGTGGAGACGTGGTGCAGCCGGACGTCGTGCCGTCGCACGGCCTGCAGGATCGCGAAGGTCCCGACCACGTTGGTCTGCAGCGTCGTCCACGGGTCTTCCAGGGAGTTGTCGACGTGGGTCTCCGCGGCGAAGTGCACGACCGCGTCGGACTCGGCGACCAGCGCGGCGACCAGCGCGGCATCTGCGATGTCGCCCTTCACCACCGTGATGGCGTCCTCGATGTCGGCCAGCGACTCGCGCCGCCCGGCGTAGGTGAAGGCGTCGAGCACCGTCACGGCGTCCTCGGGGTGCTCGCGCACCGTGCTGTGCACGAAATTCGCGCCGATGAAGCCGGCTCCACCGGTGACCAGCAGTCGCATGGTCACCCACCCTAACCGAGCCGGGTGATCAGTTTGGGGGAGTTAGTCCCAACGGGCCGGCCAGCTCGCGCAGCGCCGACACCAGCGCCTCCTCGTTCGGCGCGCCGAGCACCTGGATCGCCACGTGGTCGGCGCCGGCCTCGCAATGTTCACCGAGGCGCCGCGCGATTGCCTCCGGGGTGCCGTAGGCCACCACCGCGTCGATCAGCCGGTCGCTGCCGGGCCTGCGCACGTCGTCCGGGGTGAATCCGAGCCGCAGCCAGTTGTTGACGTAGTTGCTCAGCCTCAGATAGCGCTCGGCCGTCTGCCGGCCGATCGCGCGGGCCTCGTCGGGGTCGGTGGTGAGTACCACCTTGTGCTCGGGCGCCAGGAACACCGAGTTGCCGACCTGTTCGCGCGCCTTGGCCGTGTGTTCCGGCGTGGTCAGGTACGGGTGGGCGCCGGCGCTGCGTTCGGCGGCCAGCCGCAACACGCGCGGCCCCAGTGCCGCGAGCACCCGCCGGCTGGTGGGCACCAGCGCGGCGTCGAGCGCGTCGAGGTAGCCGACCAGGGCGTCGTAGGGCTTGGTGTACTCCTCGGTGCTCTCGCGGTGACCCACCCCGACGCCGAGCAGAAACCGCCCCGGGTGGGCGCTTTCGATGCGCGCGAAGGATTCGGCGACCTCCGGCGCCGGCGCGGACCAGATGTTCACGATTCCCGTCGCCAGCTGCAGTGACGTGGTCTGCGCCAGGGCCGGGTCGACCCAGGCCAGGTCCGCGTCCGGCGAGCCGCCGACCCAGAGAGCGCCGTAGCCGAGCGACTCGATCTTTGCGGCCAGTTCGGGCGTGATCGACCGGGTGGGCAGCCACACCCCGAACCGCCCCAAATCGGGTTTCAGCGCCACTGCCTCGGTCATCGTCTCCCCCTCGATGTCTGTCAGCTCAGTCCGAGCGGCCCCGCCAATTCGGCCAGCGCCGAGACCAGGTTTTCATCCTTGGTCAGGACCTGCACGGGGACGTGGTCGGCGCCCGCGTCGAGGTGCTGTTTGAGCCGCGCGGCGATCTGCTCGGGCGTGCCGTAGGCGACCACCGAGTCGACCAGGCGGTCGCTGCCCGGGCGGGTGACCTCGTCGTCGGCGAAGCCCAGCCGCTTCCAGTTGTTGCGGTAATTGGCCAGGTTGAAGTAGATGTCGAGCGCCCGCCGGCCCACCGCGCGGGCCCGGTCGGCGTCGGTGGTGAGCACCACCTTGTGTTCGGGCGCCAAAAACGCCGACGCGCCGATCAGCTCGCGGGCCTGCGCGGTGTGCTCGGGCGTGGTGAGGTAAGGGTGGGCGCCGGCGGCGCGTTCGGCCGACAGCTTCAGCACCCGCGGACCCAGGGCCGCCACCACGCGCCGGTGGGCCGGCACACCATACTCGTCGAGCTGGTCCAGGTAACCCACCAGCGCGGCAAGCGCATCAGCGGGTTTGCGGTACTCGGTGTGCGCCTCGGGGTGGCCGACGCCGATGCCCAACAGGAAGCGGCCGGGATAGGCCTTGTCGATGCGGTGGAACGACTCGGCCACCGGCCCCGCGGCCGCCGTCCAGATGTTCACGATGCCGGTGGCCACCTGCAACGTCGTCGTGGCCTCGAGGAGGGGCTCCACCCAGGCCAGCTCGGCGGGCGGGGAACCGCCCACCCAGACGGCGCCGTAGCCCAGGGATTCGATTTCTTTGGCTTGCTGGGGCGTCACGCCGCGTCCGAACGATCCGAACCGGCCGAGATTGGGTTTACTGGGAGCGGAGTCGGTCATGGTTTTCCCAACCCGCCCGCCGCCCCGCCCTATTCCTTGCCGGATGCGCGGCTTGCCCGCGTGTCTGATTCGCGCGGTCGGGCAAATCCCGGTGCAATTCCCGCCGACCCCGCACAGCAGACCCGCCGAACACCTGCCACCATGGTCGGGGGCGCGTTATGGTGCTGAAACGGTGCTCCGGGAGGCGTTCTGCAAGAAATTTCGTTCGGGCGCTACCAGCTCATCGAAGTGCTGGGTCGTGGCGGCATGGGCTTGGTGTGGCGGGCTTACGACACCGTCATCGACCGGATTGTCGCGCTCAAAATATTGTCCGCCGACATTTCCCGCGATGAGGTCTTTCAGCATCGGTTCCGGCGCGAGGCCCATGCGGTTGCGCAACTGAACAGTCCGCACATCGTCCCGATCCACACCCACGGGGAGGTCGAAGGACGGCTGTTCCTGGACATGCGGCTGGTCGAGGGCCGAGACCTGCAGTCCGTCTTGGACAGCGGGCCGCTGACGCCGGCCCGGGCGGTGCACGTCATCGAGCAGATCGCCAAGGGACTGAATGCGGCCCACAGGGTGGGGCTGTTGCACCGCGACGTGAAACCGTCGAACATCCTGCTCGACGACGAGGACTATGCCTACCTGATCGATTTCGGGCTCGTCCGCACCGCCGACGAGCGGGGTTTGACGACGACGGGCGGCATGGTGGGGACTTTCCGCTACATGGCCCCGGAACGGTTCCAAACCGAAGACACCGGCGCCCCTGCGGTTGACGCCCGCTCGGATGTTTACGCGTTGGCCTGCGTTCTGTATGAGTGCTTGACCGCGGAGCACGCAATCGGGGGCTATACCCTGGAGCAACAGATCGGCAACCACGTGGTCGCCCCGCCGCCACGGCCGTCGGACTCCAACCCGGCGCTGCCGCGAGGCTTCGACGCGGTTATCGCCAAGGGCATGGCCAAGAGGCCGAGCGACCGCTACGACACCGCGCCGGAGCTGGCGGCAGCCGCCCGCGAGGCCCTCACCACGCCGAGCTCGCCGCCCCCGGTTGAGCCACTCGCGGCCCCGCACAACGCAGCCACTAAAAACAGTGAAAACCCCGAAAACATTGAAAACCCCGCCAACTCTGTCGACCGGCCGTCCCCGACGAGCGCACCTGCGGCGTCTTCGCGGGTCGCGCCGTCTCGCCCGTGGTGGGTGCGCAGATCTGTGCGCATCTCGGTAGCCGCCCTGCTCGCCGTCGTTGCCGTGGTGGTTGCTCTGGTTGCCGTCAGCGAGCGCGGTGGCGGCCCCCTGGAGACGGCCTTGCCCTTCAGCGGCCTGCGTGAGCCCGAAGGCGTCACGGTGGATCGTGGCGGCACCGTGTTCGTCGCCGACACGCTGCACAACCGGGTGCTGGGCTTGACCGCGGGTTCGAAGGAGCAGACCTTGCTGCCGTTCGAAAACCTGAGCTTTCCGACCGGTGTGACAACGGACGACACCGGCGCCGTGTACGTCAACGACGCCGGAAACAAGCGGGTGGTGGTGCTCGCCGCCGGCTCGAAGAAACAATTTCAGCTGCCGTTCAACGACCTCGGCAACCCGACCGGCCTGACCGTGGACCGCGCCCACACCGTCTACGTCACCGACACCCAAAAGAATCGGGTAGTTGCCCTTCCCGCCCACTCGACCACGGAAACCGTCCTACCCTTCACCGGTCTCAACGCTCCCACCGGTTTGGTGGTAGCCGACAACGGAACGATCTATGTAGCCGACGGCGGGAACAACAGGGTCCTGGCACTGGCCCGCGGCTCGACCGTCCAAAGCACGTTGCCCTTCACCGGCCTCTCCACTCCCGGCGGGGTGACGGTGGACACTCACGGTGCGGTGTACGTCACCGACAGTGCGCACAATCGGGCCCTGAAGCTTCCGCCGGGCTCGAGCGAGCAAGTCATCCTGCCGTTCGCCAGCCTGGACTATCCCTGGGGGCTCGCGGTTGGCGTCGACGGCACGGTCTACGTGGCCGGCCACAACAACAAGATCGTGGCGCTGCCGCAGCGATAGGGAATGGTCGTCCCCAACCCGCGCCGCGACGCCCCTATTCCGGAAGATCCGGCTCCTGGGCCGGCGGCGCGTCCAGCGGCAGCAGCACGATGAACCGCGTGTCGCCCGGAACCGATTCCACGCGCAGGTCGCCCCGATGGTTCTTGACGACGATGTTGAACGCGAGGTCCAGCCCCAGGCCCGTGCCTTCCCCGAACGGTTTGGTGGTGAAGAACGGTTCGAAGATGCGCTCGCGCACGTCGTCGGGGATCCCCGGCCCGGTGTCGCAGATCTCGATTCGGGCCATGTTGCCCTGCCGGCCGGTGCGGATGGTCAGTGTGCCGCCGCCGTCGCGCATCGCCGCGATCGCATTGTCGATGATGTTCGTCCACACCTGGTTGAGATCGCCTGGATAGCAAGGGATTTGGGGAAGCGACCGGTCGAATTCCTTGACCACCCGGACGGCTTTGTCCTTGTTCGGGTCCCGGCCCAACCGATCGGCGAACATCGTGAGCGTGCTGTGCAGCAGTTCGTGCACATCGGCCACCTGGAAGGGCGCCCGGTCCATCTGCGAATACTGCTTGGCGTCGGCGACCAGCGCCGAGATCCGCTTGCTCGCCTCGAGGATCTGGTTCAGCAGCAGTTCGCCTTCGACGGTGTAGGTCAGCCAGCGGACGGCCTTCTCCAGCGACGTCGACGCGCCGGGCTCCGCCGTCGCCGCGGCTATCCGTTCCAGCCAATCGGTGTCGATGCCGCCCTCGACGAAGGTCGGTGCGATGTCCCAACCGCCCTCGACGCCGTGGTCCTCGAGCCACTCACCGACCGCGTCCTCCAGGTCGGCCGTCTCGATCGCGGTCATGTCCCCCGAGGCGGACTTGGCGACCTGGGCGGCGACCTCCTCCTGCAGGCGCACCAGCGCGCGCAGCGCGTCCGGGGTGACCGTGCCGTCGGCGAGCATCGCGAGTTTCTGCCGCATCCCGGCGACCCGCTCGCGCAGCTCGGACGCCGCGCGGACGGTGGCCGCGGCCGGGTTGTTCAGCTGATGGGTCAGCCCGGCGGACAACTGGCCCAACGCGAGCAGCTTCTCCCGGTTGTCGATGATCCGGCGGGTGCGCTCCAGGCCGACCGCCATCCCGTCGAGCAGGTGGACGGCCATCGGGAACTGGTCCTTCATGAACTGGGCGAACGCGGGCGCGTCGAGCACGAAGAAGCGCGACGGCTTGGTGACCGACACCGACGCGTCGTAGCTCTGCCGGTGCAGCTGACCGGTGAACGCCCGCCACGCGCCGCAGTACACCCCGCGTTGCGAGGTCCGATTGGTCTCGATGTCCTGGCCGCCGGAGAGCTTCGACATCGCCAGCTCGCCCTCGATCAGGACGTACAAGCAGGTCGCCGGCTCACCCTCGACACAGATCGGGCCGGGCTCGTAGTTCTCGATGTGCCCGTTGGCGCACAACACCGCGAGTTGCTCGTCGGACAGGGCCTCGAAGAGGAACAGGCTGCGCAGCTCGTCGGGCTCGCAGGGCGTCTTGGCCGTCATGCTTCGGCGAGGTAGCGGTGCACCAGCATCACGGCCATCGATCCCTCGCCGACGGCGGCCGCGACGCGTTTGGCGGACTCGGCGCGCACGTCGCCGGTGGCGAACACGCCCGGCACGCTGGTCTCCAGGTGGTGCGGCGGGCGGTCCAGCGTCCAGCCGCACACGTTGCGCAGGTCCGGTCCGGTGAGGACGAAGCCGCGGTCGTCGCGGGCGACCACCCCGTCGAGCCACTCGGTGCGCGGCGCGGCGCCGATGAAGATGAACATCCGGGCGCAGGTGACGTCCTCGGTGGCGCCCGTCCGGTTGTCGACCAGGGTCAGCCTCTCCAGGTGGTCGGCGCCGACGGCGCGCTGCACCTCGGTGCAGGTGCGCACGGTGATGTTGGGTCGCTGCTTGATCTGTTCGATCAGGTAGTACGACATCGACGCGTCCAGCGACGGGGCGCGCACCACGATGGTCACGGACTTCGCCTCGCGGGACAGATACATCGCGGCCTGGCCGGCCGAGTTGGCCCCGCCGATGACGTACACCTCCTCGCCCGCGCACTCCGTCGCGACGGAGACCGCCGCGCCGTAGTAGACGCCGCGGCCGGTCAGCTCGTTGCATCCGTCGGCGCCGAGCTGGCGATACGCGACGCCGGTGGCCAGGATGACCGCGTGCGCGTCGACGGAGCCGCCGTCGGCGAACCGCACGGTGCGCTTGGAGCCGTTGACCTCCAGCGCCGTGGCGGCCCGCGCGGTGATCAGCTCCGCGCCGAACTTCTCGGCCTGCCGGCGCGCGCGTTCGGCCAGCTGGCCACCCGAGACCCCGTCGGGAAAGCCGAGGTAGTTCTCGATGCGCGAGCTCTGGCCGGCCTGACCGCCAGTCGCGGTGCGTTCGATCAGCACCGTGCGCAGGCCCTCCGAGGCGCCGTAGACCGCGGCGGCCAGGCCCGCGGGCCCGCCGCCGATGACGATCAGGTCGTAGAACTCCTGCGACGGCGTCGTGGTGAGGCCCAGCGTGTCGGCCAGCTGCGCGTCGGTCGGTTCGACGAGGGTGTCGCCGCGCTCGGTGACGACGACCGGAAGCCGCAGGCAATCCGCGCCGGCGGCCTTCAGCAACCGCTCGCCGTCGGGGTCGTCGGCCATGAACCACGAGTAGTGCAGCCCGTTGCGGGCCAGGAAGTCGCGCACCTGCCAGGATCGCGCCGACCACCGGTGCCCGATCACCTTGGTGTGCGGGATGGGATGTTCCGGCGCCGCCCGCCAGGCGTCCAGCAGCCCGTCGATGACGGGATAGAACTTCTCCTGCGGCGGGTCCCACGGCTTGAGCAGGTAGTGGTCCAGGTCCACGACGTTGATCGCATCGATGGCGGCGTGGGTGTCGGCGTAGGCGGTCAGCAGCACGCGCCGGGCGGCCGGGTAGAGGTCCATCGCCCGCTCGAGGAACTCGATGCCGCTCATCTGCGGCATCCGGTAGTCGGCGATGAGCACCGCGACGGTCTCGCCGCGCAGCTTGAGCTCCTTGAGCGTTTCCAGGGCGTCGGGGCCGGAGTCGGCGCGGACGATGCGGTGCCGGTCAGCGTATTGGCGGCGCAGGTCCCGGGCCACCGCGCGGGAGACCGCGGGGTCGTCGTCGACGGTCAGCAGCACGGGTTTGCGGGGGGCGGCGGCGGGATTCGTCATCGGCCTCAAGTATGCGCTCGTCAGGCGACGTGTGGCGGGTCGAGGAGGCGGCGCCGATTCAGCTGCCGGCGATTTTGGTGGGGGCGAATTACCAGGTATCGTGGACCAACGGTGCGGCATCCGCGCCGACTTTTTGCGTGCCCAGTCCCTAGGAATTTCCTGTCACCGGCTCACGTTTCAAGTCGGGCGAATGTTGCGCTCATCCGGGCGCTGACGTGAACGAAACGAATGACGAGGATTTCTGACAAGTATGGCCAAGAAGGACGGTGCCATCGAGGTCGAGGGCCGCGTGGTCGAACCCCTGCCCAATGCGATGTTCCGCATTGAGTTGGAGAACGGTCACAAGGTGCTCGCCCACATCAGCGGCAAGATGCGGCAGCACTACATCCGCATCCTGCCCGAGGACCGGGTGGTGGTGGAGCTGTCTCCCTACGACCTGTCCCGGGGCCGCATCGTGTACCGGTACAAGTGACAGCCCGAATTCGGACAACGAGAAGAACAGGATCGACCAGCCGTGAAGGTGAACCCGAGCGTCAAGCCAATCTGTGACAAGTGCAGGGTGATCCGTCGGCATGGGCGGGTCATGGTGATCTGCTCCGATCCGCGCCACAAGCAGCGCCAGGGCTAGAGCTCCCGCCTGCTGAACAACTAAATGATGACCTCCCAGCACCACTGAACGGCTGGCATATCCAGATATGGGCCAGTTCAGCCACGCCCGGACGGAGGCCGGGCCCCACCCCCGAAGGGGCCGGGAACGGGCTGGGATCAGACCTCCGCACGAGATTAAGAGGAAACGCCACCTATGGCTCGACTAGTAGGCGTCGATCTCCCACGCGACAAGCGGATGGAGATCGCGCTGACGTACATCTTCGGCGTCGGCCGTACCCGCGCCAACGAAATCCTGGCCGCCACCGGCATCGACAAGGACCTGCGCACGCGGGACCTCACCGATGACCAGGTGACCCACCTGCGTGACTACATCGAGGCCAACCTCAAGGTGGAGGGTGACCTGCGCCGGGAGGTCCAGGCCGACATCCGCCGCAAGATCGAGATCGGCTGCTACCAGGGTCTGCGGCACCGCCGCGGCCTGCCGGTGCGCGGCCAGCGGACCAAGACCAATGCGCGCACCCGCAAGGGCCCGAAGCGCACCATCGCGGGCAAGAAGAAGGCCAGGTAATCAATGCCACCGAAGAAGGCGAGCGGCTCGGCCCCCAAGAAGGGGCAGCACAAGACCCGGAAGCGGGAAAAGAAGAACATCCCGCACGGCGCCGCGCACATCAAGAGCACGTTCAACAACACGATCGTGACGATCACCGACCCGCAGGGCAACGTCATCGCCTGGGCGTCGTCGGGCCATGTCGGCTTCAAGGGCTCGCGCAAGTCGACGCCGTTCGCCGCGCAGCTGGCCGCGGAGAACGCCGCCCGCAAGGCCCAGGAGCACGGGGTCCGCAAGGTCGACGTGTTCGTGAAGGGCCCGGGTTCGGGCCGTGAGACCGCGATCCGCTCGCTGCAGGCGGCGGGCCTGGAGGTCGGGGCGATCTCCGACGTCACGCCGCAGCCGCACAACGGATGCCGTCCGCCGAAGCGCAGAAGGGTCTAGGGAAAGAATCATGGCTCGTTACACCGGACCCATCACGCGCAAGTCGCGCCGGCTGCGCACCGACCTCGTCGGCGGCGACCAGGCGTTCGAGAAGCGTCCCTACCCGCCCGGCCAGCACGGCCGCGCGCGGATCAAGGAGAGCGAGTACCTGCTGCAGCTGCAGGAGAAGCAGAAGGCCCGCTTCACCTACGGCGTGATGGAGAAGCAGTTCCGCCGCTACTACGAGGAGGCCGTCCGGCAGCCCGGCAAGACGGGTGAGGAACTGCTGCGCATCCTCGAGAGCCGGCTGGACAACGTCGTCTACCGCGCCGGCCTGGCGCGCACCCGACGGATGGCCCGCCAGCTGGTGAGCCACGGGCACTTCAGCGTCAACGGCGTGAAGGTGGACGTCCCCAGCTACCGGGTGTCGCAGTACGACATCGTCGACGTGCGGGACGGCTCGCTGAACACGGTGCCGTTCCAGATCGCGCGGGAGACCGCGGGTGACCGCCCGATCCCGGGCTGGCTGCAGGTCGTGGGGGAGCGGCAGCGCATCCTGATCCACCAGCTGCCCGACCGCGCGCAGATCGACGTGCCGCTCACCGAGCAGCTGATCGTCGAGTACTACTCGAAGTAAAGACCCCTGTACCAACCTGGTTCAGGTCTGCGACGATCGCAAGCGCGGCGAAGCCGGGCGCGGCGGGTCGGAGCGGACAACACGGCGGCATCAAATAGCGGGTGCCGAGAAGGAGAAGAAGAAACACCATGCTGATCTCACAGCGACCCACACTGTCCGAGGAAGTCCTCACCGACACCCGGTCCCAGTTCGTCATCGAGCCGTTGGAGCCGGGATTCGGTTACACCCTGGGCAATTCGCTGCGGCGCACGCTGCTGTCGTCGATCCCCGGCGCGGCCGTCACCAGCATCCGCATCGACGGCGTGCTGCACGAGTTCACCACCGTGCCCGGCGTGAAGGAAGACGTCACCGACATCATCCTGAACCTCAAGGGCCTGGTCGTGTCCTCGGAGGAGGACGAGCCGGTCACCATGTACCTGCGCAAGCAGGGTCCCGGCGAGGTCACCGCGGGTGACATCGTGCCGCCGGCCGGTGTGACCGTGCACAACCCCGACATGCACATCGCGACCCTGAACGACAAGGGCAAGCTCGAGGTCGAGCTCGTCGTCGAGCGCGGCCGCGGCTACGTCCCGGCGGTGCAGAACCGGGCCTCGGGCGCCGAAATCGGCCGCATCCCGGTCGATTCCATCTACTCGCCGGTGCTCAAGGTCACCTACAAGGTGGACGCCACCCGTGTCGAGCAGCGCACCGACTTCGACAAGCTGATCCTGGACGTGGAGACCAAGAGCTCGATCACCCCGCGCGACGCGCTGGCCTCGGCCGGCAAGACGCTGGTCGAATTGTTCGGCCTGGCACGCGAACTCAACGTCGAGGCCGAGGGCATCGAGATCGGGCCGTCGCCGGCCGAGGCCGACCACATCGCGTCGTTCGCGCTGCCGATCGACGACCTGGACCTGACCGTGCGGTCGTACAACTGCCTCAAGCGCGAGGGCGTGCACACCGTCGGCGAACTGGTCAGCCGCACCGAGTCCGACCTGCTGGACATCCGCAACTTCGGCCAGAAGTCCATCGACGAGGTGAAGGTCAAGCTGCACCAGCTGGGCCTGTCGCTCAAGGACAGCCCCGCGACCTTCGACCCGTCGGAGGTCGCCGGCTATGACGTCGCCACCGGCACCTGGTCCACCGAGGCCGCCTACGACGACCAGGACTACGCGGAAACCGAACAGCTGTAAAGGCCTACAACAGAATCCCGTCCCGGCCCTACCTGATACGGGGGTCGGCCCCCACTGAGGAGATAGTGCAATGCCCAAGCCCACCAAGGGCCCTCGCCTCGGCGGGTCGTCTTCGCACCAGAAGGCCCTGCTGGCCAACCTGGCCACGTCGCTGTTCGAGCACGGCCGGATCAAGACGACCGAGCCCAAGGCCCGTGCGCTGCGGCCGTACGCGGAGAAGCTGATCACGCACGCCAAGAAGGGCACGCTGCACAACCGTCGGGAGGTGCTCAAGAAGATCCGCGACAAGGACGTGGTGCACGCCTTGTTCGAGGAGATCGGGCCGTTCTTCGCCGACCGCAACGGCGGCTACACCCGCATCATCAAGGTCGAGGCGCGCAAGGGCGACAACGCCCCGATGGCCGTGATCGAGCTGGTGCGGGAGAAGACCGTGACCTCCGAGGCGGACCGGGCGCGCCGGGTGAAGGCGTCGAAGAAGACGTCCGACGCGCCGGTGGCGGCCGCGGCGGCGCCGCAGGCGGCGGTCGAGCCGGAGGCGGCGGAGGGCCCGACGGCCGACGAGCTGACCGAGCCCGCCGAAGAGGCCGTCGAGCCGGCCGAGACCGGGGCCGGCGAGGCCACGGAGGCCGAGGCCGCCGCCGCCGAGAAGCATGACGAGGCTGTGGCCGCGAGGGCCGAAGCCGAGGCCGCCGAGGCGAGCGACGAGGCTGACGAGAGTTAACGACCCGGATTCTCAGGTCCGTCTGCGGCTCGACATCGCCTACGACGGAACGGAATTCGCGGGCTGGGCGGCCCAGGCCGGGCAGCGGACCGTCGCCGGCGTCCTCGACGAGGCGCTGACGACGGTCTTCCGCGTTCCGGTGCGGCTCCGCGCCGCCGGGCGCACCGACACCGGGGTCCATGCCACCGGGCAGGTCGCCCACGTCGACGTGCCCGCCGACGCGTTGCCGAACGCCTACCCGCGCGCACTCCGGACGGGTGAGCCGGAGTTCCTGCCGCTGGTCCGCCGGCTGGGCCGGTTCCTGCCGACCGACGTGCGCGTGCTCGACATCGCCCGCGCCCCAGCGGGTTTCGACGCCCGATTCTCGGCGTTGCGACGCCATTACGTGTACCGGCTGTCGACGGCGCCGTATGGGGTGCAGCCGCAGCAGGCCCGCTACGTCACCGCCTGGCCCCGCGACCTGGACGTCGAGGCGATGGCCGTCGCGTCGCGAAACCTGGTGGGGCTGCACGACTTCGCGGCGTTCTGCCGTCAGCGGGAGAACGCCACCACCATCCGCGATCTGCAGCGGTTGGACTGGTCACGCGACGACGACCTGGTCACCGCGCACGTCACCGCCGACGCGTTCTGCTGGTCGATGGTGCGGTCGCTGGTCGGGGCGCTGCTGGCCGTCGGCGAGCACCGGCGCCCGGTGTCCTGGTGCCGCGAATTGCTTTCGGCCACGGACCGCTCCAGCGACTTCGCCGCCGCGCCGGCACACGGGTTGACGATGGTCGGCGTCGATTACCCGCCCGACGACCAACTGGCCGCGCGGATCCTGATCACCAGGGACCTCCGCACGCCGGGCTAGAGGCGATCGGGAGCCCGGCTCAGTCGGGCGACGCGGGTCGCCGCCATCGGGGCTAGACCCTGCCCGCGACGAAACTTGCGGCCTGGTTGGTCAATCCGGGCACGTAGCCCAGGTGCGCACTCCATTTGTTGCCGTTCGAGCAGATCGGGTCGCCGGGGTTGCACAGGTCGATGGTCTTGCCGTCGAAATCCGGCGTGAGCGCGCTCATCAGCCCGCCGGCCCGCGCGGACGGATTTCCGAACAGGGCGACGGCGGCGACGTGATCGGCCGCGGCGGCGGGCAGGGGCTGACGGAAGCCGAGCCCGGGAAGCGGTGCGGCGGTGACGATGTCGATGACGGCGGCGCCCTGCGAATACCCGCCGAGCACCATCTTCGTCTTCGGGCAGTTGTTGGCCATCTGCTGGATGTGGTTGCTGGCGTCGTTCGCGCCGTCGGTGGCGGCCAGGAAGTCCTTGTTGGCGGGATAGTTAACCCCGTACGCCCCAACGCTTTTGCGGGTGTCCTGGCGCAACGAGTTGACGAAGGCCTGGCCCACCTTCCCCACACCCGGCGGCTCGTCGGTGCCCCGGGCGAACACCACCTCCACGTCCGGGCACGACGCGGAGGCCAGCGGCAGCAGCTTCGGGACGACGAAAAGCGCGACCGCCGCAAGGAATGCGGCGGTCAGCCCCAAGCGGATAAGCCTCACACGACGAGGCTACGGGCCCAGGATCAAGCCCCGGTAACGATTTAGACAAGCGGCGCTTGAGGATTCACCGGCGCCGGCGCGCCCGGCGCGTTCGGCGCCGGGACGTTACCGGGCACCGACGGGCTGGTACCAGGCGCCTGCGGGCCGTAACCCGGTGCTTGCGGCGGGTAGCCGGGCGTCTGCGGCCCGTAGCCGGGCACCTGCGGGTTGGTCCCGGTCATCAGCCTGGATGCGACGAACGCGGCGGCCTGCGTGGTGTACGCCGGGACGTAGCCCTCGGTGTGGCCGCTCCACTCGTTGCCCTGACCCGCGTGGCAGATCGGGTCCTGCGGATTGCACAGGTCGATCGCCTTGGAGCCCAGCAGCGCGCTCTGGGCCGGCAGCGTTCCGCCGGCGCGGTCGGCCACGTCGCCGAAGGTGGCGACGGCCGCGATGTTGTTCGCGTATTGCGGCGGCAGGGAGTTGCCCCAGTTGATGCCGCCGATGGGAACGCCGGCCACGATGTCCATCACCGAGGCGCCCTGCGAGTAGCCGCCCAGCACGATCTTGGTGTTCGGGCACGTCTCCACGCTTTTCTTGACGCGGTCGATGGTGTCGTTGGCGCCGTCGCCGCCGTGCAGCTGCAGCTTGCTGGCCGCGTAGTTGACCCCGTAGGGCAGGATGTTCAGGCCGGTCTGCTGGCGCAGCGAGTCGACGAAGGCGTCGCCGACGCGGCCGAGGCCGGGCGGCTCGTTGGTGCCGCGGGCGAAGATGACCTCGACGTCCGGGCAGTCGAAGGCGGAGGCGACCGGCGTCGCCGTCGGGGACAGGAGCAGGCCGGCGGCGGTGAGCACTGCAGAAACCCCCGGGCCCACCCAGCGACCGATGCGGTGGGAAGACACGCCGGAATAGTACCCGCAACCAGCGAAGAGGGGAAAATTCGCCGGCCTGTGGACAACCGCGGGCGCCCGCGCCTACCTGCGGTTTGACTGGAGCGGGGAGACGGATTCCACAAATTTGCCGGGGGTATTTTGGACAGTTCGCAGCTGCGCCGGCCGACGAGCCGGTTGCAGGTCAGCGGCTACCGATTCCTGCTGCGCAGGCTGGAGTGCGCCCTGCTGGGGCGTGACATCGACGCCGCGGACGAACCGCTGCGCACCCAGAGCGCATCGCTCGCGGTCGGGTGCGTTGTCGCGGCCGTCGCGCTGGCCGGGTGCGCGTTGCTGGGTGCGCTGCGGCCGCAGGCGGATTTCGGGCAGGCCCGGATCGTCATGGGCCGGGAATCCGGGGCGCTCTACGTGCGGGTGGGCGACGTCTGGCACCCCGTACCGAACCTGGCCTCGGCGCGGTTGATCGCGGGGACGGCCGCCAACCCGCAACCGGTGCGGGAGTCGGATTTGGCAGGCACCAAACGCGGTCCGCTGCTGGGCATTCCGGGTGCGCCGCAGTTCATCGGCGAGACGCTGCCCGCGGACGCGTCCGTGTGGACGATCTGCGATGCCGACGCGACTGGCGCGACGACCGTCGTCGTCGGGCCGGCTGCCGAATCGCCGGTCCACCGCCTGGCTTCCGGGCGTGCCCTCCTCGTCGCGGGCGCGCCGGACTCGCCGGCCTACCTGCTTTACGACGGTCAGCGGGCGGTGGTGGACCTCGCCGATGCCGCGGTGGTGCGCGCGCTGCGGCTGGAGGGCCGCGCGCCGCGGCTCGTGTCGCAGGCGTTGCTGAACGCGGTGCCCGAGGGCTCGCCGATACGGACCCCGCGGATTCGCGCGTCGGGCGCGGCGGTGCCCTGGCTGCCCGGCTTCACGGTCGGCAGCGTGCTGCGCGTCCCGCGCGGCGATGCCGACGAGTATTACGTCGTTTTGCCCGTCGGAGTCCAGCGGATCGGGCGGGTGGCCGCCGAACTCCTGCGCTTCGGCGATTCGCACGAAACCGCCAACGCCATCACCGTCGCGCCCGATGCGATCCGCGCCGCGGCGGTCGCGAACACGTTGCCGCTGGCGGGTTTCCCGGACCGGGCGCCGGAGCTGGACGGCGGCAGCATCCTGTGCGTCACCGCGCGGCCCGGGACATCGGGAAATTTCGACATCGCGTTCCTGATCGGTAGCGGCCTGCCGGTGCCGGCCGGCCGGGCTGCGGTGCCCCTGTCGCAGGCCGACGGTCGCGGTCCGGCGCTGGACGCGGTGTTCCTGCCGCCCGGCCACAGCGCCTATGTGCGGGACGGCAACCGAGCCGGCGCGCGCTATCTGGTCACCGACACCGGGGTGCGCTTTGCGATCCGCGACGACGACGCGGCGCGCGATCTTGGTCTGCCGGCGCCTATTCCGGCGCCATGGTCGGTGTTGGCGGCCCTGCCGCCGGGGCCGGAACTGAGCAGGCAGAGCGCGTCAGTCGCGCGCGACACGGTTGGGGGAAGCCCGTAGCCGTCCGGCCGCCAGGAGGCCCAGCAGCGCAACGAGACCGACGGCCGCGCCACGCAGCGCGACGCCGCGGGCCCGCGAATCCGGCGGGTGCTGCGGCGGCATGATCACCGGAAGCGGCGCCGGTGTGGGTGTGGTGATCGCGGTCGCGGGCGGGCCGGAGTCGGTGCTCATCGCCGCCAGCACGTCGATGACGCCGTTGCCCACCGTCGGATCCCACCCGCCGGGCGGGTGGTGGGCGGTCGACTCGATGCGCTGCATCACCTGCCGCGCGGTCAACGCGGGGAAGCGGGCCCGGATCAGCGCGGCCAGCCCGCTGACCACCGGAGCCGCATAGCTGGTGCCCGAAACCGGTTGTGCGCCGAACACACTCACCGCCTCGCCGGTGGCGGCGACGTCCACCCAGGGTCCGGCAAGCGTGAAGGCCGACGGTGCGCCTTCGGCGTTGACGGAACCCACGGTGAGCACCAAGTCGTCGACCAGGCCGGGCTGGCAGTTCACCCGCGGTGCCGGACAACGCGTGGCGGTCATCGATACCGGCGTCTCGCCCCACCCCCGGCTACCCGCCGTCGTGCCGGGCGGCGACTACGTTTCAACCGGCGACGGCGCCCAGGGCCCGATCGTCGGGTGCCGAGCCGACGGGAACGCAGGCCACGGAGGAGATGTTGATCACCGACGCGCCGAGATCGGCGGCCGTTCGGACGGCCTTGGCCATCGTCTCGACGTCGCCGACCCCGGCGCGGGAGCGGTCGGTGGCGGGGGCGAATCTGGAACTGGACTGGCGGATGCTGATCACGGTGGCCTCGGGCGCCACCCCGGTGAAGCCGTCGGCCCCGGGATCGGGCGCAGCCGCGATGATCCCGGCCACCAGGGTGCCGTGCGCGTCGCAATCCTGGGCGCCGTCGCCGGTTGAAACGTAGTCGCCGCCCGGCACGACGGCGGGTAGCCGGGGGTGGGGCGAGACGCCGGTATCGATGACCGCCACGCGTTGTCCGGCACCGCGGGTGAACTGCCAGGCCCGGCGCAGGTCGACGAGATCGGGGAGGTGGGTGCCGTCTTTCGCCGAGGCCGCCGTCAGCGGCGCGCAAACCTCGCGCTGCAGGGTCGGCCACGGCGGCGCGGGCAGAGCCGGCTCGGGCAGCCACTTGTCGTCGATCGAAGGCGGCGAAACCGCCTGCGCGGCAGGCACTCCCAGCAGGGGAAGCGACGCAAGCGCCGACACCGCCATGAGGCGTGACACGCTCACCCGAGATGCCATCCGCGAGCGGCGCTGTAGAGGCCGCATACCCAGCACGTCGCGGGCACCATCGCGACCAGGGTCAGACCCTCCAGCGCGTCGACACCGCGGCGTATCAACGGTGAGGTCGATATGGCCGCCGCGACGAACCCCAGGTGCATCGCCGCGGCGGCCAGCGCCGCCGTCAACGCCGCCGTCCACGCGCCATGTGGCGTGCCGGCGGCAACGACGGCGAAAGTTGTTGCGGTAATGACCGTCCCGCAGGCGACGAACACCAGCCTCCTGGTCCCGTTGCCCGAACGGGCCCGCAGCAGCAGAGCCGCGCCGGTGAGTGCGCCGACGGCGATGTGCTGCGGCCGCGGTGCGCCGCCGAGCACGGTGACCACCGCACCGACGGTGGCCACGGACGCGAACGCGGCGAGCAGACTGGTCAGGCAGGTGTCGGCACGGATCGCCTTGGCGTCGAGGTCCGCGGCGGGCGGGCGCTGCGGTGACAGCCCGGCAAGAACGATCGACACCCGCGCCGCCACGCCGAGCAGACCCAGGGACACCGACGCGGACACCGACCCGATGACGCGCGGCGGTGCGGCGGTGATCACGCCGGCCAGGGCCGCCGCGGCGATGATCGTTGCGGCGCACGATACGGCGGTCAATGTGATGACGCCGCAGCCCGATGCGCGCATCGCCGCCATTGAGGCGACGACGGCCGCCGTCGCACCCAGCACCACGCTGGGGAGCCCGGGGGCGCCGGGCACCGCGAGGCAACCGGCGACCGCGGCGAAGGCGGTGGCGATCAGGCTCAGCGCCAGCCCGGCGAACGCATCCCCGTAGGTGCGGTGCGCGATCGCCGCACCGATCAGTGCCCCCAGGGCCGCGGATGCCGTGACGGCGAGCGTGGCGCCGGTGACATTGGCGCTGAACGCGTTTCGGATGAGCGCCAGCGCACCGATGCCGGTGAGCGCGATCGCCGCGATCGCGCCCGTCAGGCGGGTCGCCTGCCGGGAGTGGCTCCACGGCCGGGCCGTCGAGTCCAGCGTCGCCGCCACGGCCTCAGCCGGGTCCGCATAACGGGGAGCGGGCGGCGGGTCAGCGGAGTCGGTCAAGACGAGCACCTCGCCGTCTTGGATCCCGTTCTGGGCCAACGTTCCTCCCAACGGGGCCGCACCGGGCCGGGACAACCGGTAGCGCCTCGCCACCAGTTCACCGGCACACTCATTCCCGCGGCCGCCGAGGATGTCGACGATCGACGGCATCAGGACGGCGACCGGGACGCCGGCCGGCAGGGCGACGTCGGCGACGGCGGCGCCGGCGTGGATCGCCACGCGGCGCAGCGCCAGATCGGATCCGGGCAATGGTGATCCCTTCGGTCGGACTACCGGCACCGTAGGCGGCTCCCGATCTCCCGGCATCCGGTTATCCACAGCCGACTTGCGGCCGGTTTCGGCGCTGCTACCGTCGCCCGACGGTGGGAAGGGGTCGAGATGACTCAATGCTTTGTGCCCGTGGGGCGGCGGCCGGCGCCTGCGGTCGCAACCGCGGACATCGCTGTCGAGGCGCCGCCGAGCCCCCCGCCGCCTCGATCGCCCGGCTGGCTGCCGGTTGCCGCCTCGATCGCGGGTCTCGGTGTGATGACGGCCGTGTTCTTCTCGGGGTCGACCGCCGCCCGCAATCCGATTTTCCTGGCGTTCCCGGCGATGACGCTGGCATCCGTCGCGGTGGCCGCGGGCCGCGGCCGCAGGCAGGGGCGCGGCATCGACACCGACCGGGTCGAGTACCTCGGCTATCTCAGCCGGCTCCGCGCAACGGTCACCGAAATCGCTACCGCGCAACGACTGTCGCTGCGCTGGAGCCACCCCGACCCCGACACGCTGTGGACCCTGATCGGCGGTCCCCGCATGTGGGAGCGCAGAGCGTCCGATCCGGATTTCTGCCTCGCCCGGGTCGGGATCGGGAACCTACCGCTTGCCGCCCGGTTGGTAGCGCCGGACCCGCCGGCCCGCGATGCCTCGGATCCGGTCACCGCGACGGCACTCCATCGCTTCCTGACAGCCAACGCGGTCCTCGCGGACGCGCCCGTCACGGTCGCCCTGTTCGGGGTTGCAACGGTGACGGTCGACGGAGATGTGGCCTCGGTACGTGCACTGCTGCGCGCGATGATCTGCCAGCTGGCCGTGCTGCATCCGCCGGATCGCTTGCTCATCGCAGCGGCCGTCGGTGATCCGAATCGGCGGCACTGGGACTGGCTGAAGTGGCTGCCGCACAATCAACATCCGACGGCCACCGATGCGGTCGGGTCCGCGCGGATGGTGTATCCGAGCCTGCCGGAGGCGCGGCGTGCGCTCGCCGATGCGGTCCCCCACGCGATCGTGGTCGTCGACCTGGGTGAGCGGGCGACGTCCGGTGCGATCACGGGGTGCACCCTGCTCGAGGCCGGTTGCCACCGCCCCGGCGCCCCGGTGACGATTCGGCGGGACGACGAACCCCAGCCGTTGCCATGTCCCGACCGCATGGAACTGGTCGACGCGCTGACCTGTGCCCGGCGGCTCGCCGCGTATCGGGCGGGCGCGGCGGACGGCGCGTGGTCCGACCTGGCGGCCCTGGGAGATCTCGCCGACTTCGACCCGATCACGTTGTGGCACAACCGGAACCACCGTGAGCGGTTGCGCGTCCCGCTGGGCACCGCGCTCGACGGCACACCGATCGAACTGGACATCAAGGAGGCGGCCGACAATGGCATGGGCCCGCACGGGCTGTGCGTGGGAGCCACCGGGTCGGGCAAGTCCGAGCTGCTGCGCACCATCGCGCTGGGGATGGTGGCCCGGAACTCCCCGGAAGAGCTCAATCTGCTGCTGATCGACTTCAAAGGGGGCGCAACGTTTCTCGACCTGGCGCGGGCGCCGCACGTCGCCGCCGTCGTCACCAACCTCGCCGACGAGGCGCCGCTGGTCACCCGCATGCGCGACGCGCTGGGCGGCGAGATGGACCGCCGGCAACGGCTGCTCCGGGCGGCACGCTGTGCCAGCGTCGCGGCATACGACCGCGCGCGCCGGGCCGGCGGCCAGCTGGCCGCCCTGCCGACGCTGTTGATCATCATCGACGAGTTTTCCGAAATGCTCAGCCAGCATCCCGAGTTCGCCGACATGTTCGTCGCGATCGGCCGGCTGGGCCGGTCGCTGGGCATGCATCTGTTGCTGGCCAGCCAGCGGCTCGACGAGGGCCGCCTGCGCGGCCTGGAAGCCCACCTGGCCTATCGGATATGCCTGAAGACCCTGACCGCCGGCGAATCACGCGCGGTGCTGGGAACGCTTGACGCATACCAGCTGCCGAACGCGCCGGGCGCGGGGTTTTTGAGCACCGGCAGCGGCGAGTCGATTCGGTTTCAGGCCGCGTTCGTTTCGGGGCGGTTGACGGCGACCGGCCCCGCGCACGCGCCGACGCCTCCGGCGCGGGTGTTCAGCTCGCGGGCGGCCGGCCGGGTTACCCGCGCCGTCGGGACCGAGGGCACGCGGACCGTGCTGGAGTGCGTCCTCGACCGGGTGGCCGGACACGGGCCGCCCGCGCACCAAGTCTGGCTGCCCCCGCTCGGGGCGGCACCGGCACTGGACGACCTGCTCCGCGACCGCGCACCGGCGCTGGACGGCCTCACCGTGCCGATCGGTGTCGTCGACCGTCCCTTCGAGCAATGCCGCGCGCCGCTGTTGGCCGAATTGTCCGGAGCGGCAGGCAATGTCGCGTTCGTCGGGGCGCCCCGATCCGGCAAGTCGACGGCATTGTGCACGCTCATCACGGCGTTGGCGGCCACCCACGGTCCGGGACGGGCGCAGTTCTACTGCCTGGACTTCGGCGGCGGGGCGCTGGGCTCCGTGCGAACCGTGCCGCACGTCGGCGCCGTCGCCGGCCGGGCCGAACCCGAGCTGGTCCGGCGGGTGGTCGCCGAGATCGAAGCCATCGTCCGGTACCGCCAGGAGCACCGAAATGTTGTCTCGGGTGACGGCGATCGCCTCAGCGACGTCTTCCTCGTCGTCGACGGCTGGGCGGGCCTGCGTCGCGAGTTCGAGGAACTGGAGGCGCCGGTCAGCGCCCTTGCGGCCCAGGGTCTTTCGTTCGGCGTTCATGTGGTGTTGTCGGCGTCGCGCTGGGCCGAGATCAGGCCGTCGCTGAGGGATCAGATCGGCACCCGCATCGAGTTGCGGCTGGGCGACCCGGCGGATTCCGAGATCGACCGCAAACGGGCGCAGCAAGTACCCCTCGACAGGCCGGGCCGCGGACTATCCCGCGAGGGCCTGCACATGGTCCTCGCGCTGCCCACCGACAGGTTCCGTACCGATGGTCCCGCCGCGCCCCCGATAGCGCTGCTTCCCCGGCACGTCGACCACGACGTCGTGGTGCAGCGAGCGGGTGCCGAGATCGGTGCGTGCGTCCTGCTCGGCCTTCAGGAGCGCGGATTGCGTCCGGTTTCAGTCGATTTCGGGCGCCACGCGCACCTCCTGATCCTCGGGGACACCGGGTGCGGAAAGACCGCCACGTTGCGGACCCTGTGCCATGAGATAGTCCGGACCAAGACCGTCGCGGAGGCCCAGCTGCTGATCGTCGATTTCCACCGCTCCCTGCTGGGCGTCGTCGAGTCGGAACACCTCGCGGGCTACGCCGGGTCGCCGGCCGCCTTGGGCGCGACGGTGCCGGATCTGCTCGATTCCCTGCGCCGGCGGATGCCCCCGTCGGACGCCAGCCCGGCGCAGCTCAGTGCCGGGTCCTGGTGGTCCGGGCCCGACCTCTATGTCCTGATCGACGACCACGACCTGGTCGCCACGGCCGCGGGCAACCCGCTCGGGGCCGTCGTCGACTACCTGCCGTACGCAAAGGATCTGGGGCTGCATCTCGTGGTGGCGCGCCGCGGCGGTGCAGAGCGCGCCCTGTTCGAGCCGCTGTTGACGGGGCTGCGTGACCTCGGCTGCATGACGTTGACGATGAGCGGGCGCCCGGACGAAAGCACGCCGTGGGGGGCCGGGCGCCCGCAGCGCCTGCCGCCGGGCCGTGGCGTTCTGGCGACCCGCGCCGGTGACGACCAGCTTGTCCAGGTGGCGTGGGTCCCGCCGCCGTGACACGCCATCGGGCCGTCATCGAGGCCGGGCCCGGAACGATCCGCCGATTATGTTGTGGGACAAGTGGTGTGGCGGGCGGCGATGTCTCGGAGACCGTGCGGGTGGCGCTGGGCGCGATTGACGATCGGGTCGCACTGGTCGGTGGGCGACCGGTCGCCGTCGGTTCGCTGTGGCGCGCCGCGCTGAGATCACTGACGTGTGCGGACTGCGACGGCGTGCTCGTGGTGCATCCGTCCTGGTGGCCGCCGGCCCGTGTCGACGTGGTGACCAGGGCCGCCACCATGCCGGGGGTTGACGCGCTGGCGCGTCCGCGGTCGTGGCTGCTGGCGCGCGCGTCGGACGCCCGCGGCGAGGCGACGGTGGTCGTGGAGGTCGCCGAGCGGCTGGTGGCGATCACCGGCGCCGAGGTCGCCGCGATACCGCGCGTTGCCGACGAGCATTCGGTTGCTGAGGAGGTGGCCACGGTCATCGCCGGCGATGCCCATCACCCGTCGGCGGTCGTCCTGATCGACGCGCCCGGCACGGTTGCCGGGGGTCCGACCCTCGCCGCGTTGATCGCCGGGGCGGTGCGCGGTAGCGGGCGGGCGGTGGTGGAGATCGGTGACGCCGAGCTGGCTCGGTCGGTGCCGGACGAGGTGCCCGCCCCACCCGAGGCCGGGGCAGGCGCCGCAACCGGAGACGCCCGGTCCCGCGCGCGGACCGTGGCCGGGCTTGCGGCGGCCGTCGTCGCGCTGACGGCGTTGCCGCTGGCGATCTCGGGCGGGGCGCCCCGCCGCGGGGGCGGACCGCCCCCGGCCACGGTGCTGCCGGTGCCGACGACATTGCTCGTCGAGGGCCGCGTCGCGTTGACGGTGCCCGCGAACTGGTTGGCGCAGCGGGTGGTGACCGGCCCCGGGTCGGCGCGGGTACAGGTCACCTCGCCGACGGATCCCGAGGTGGCGTTGCACGTCACGCAGTCGCCGGTGCCCGGCGAGACGCTGGGGGCCACCGCCGAGCGGCTGAAGCGCGCGATCGACGCGGAGGCCACCGGGGTGTTCGTCGATTTCAACCCTTCCGGGAGCAGCGCGGGCCGCCCGGCGGTGACGTACCGCGAAGTGCGCGGCACACACCACGTGCGCTGGTCCGTGCTGCTGGACGGTCCGGTCCGGATCAGCGTCGGCTGCCAGAGCCGCCCCGGCGGCGAGGAGGCCGTTCGGGAGGCGTGCGAGCAGGCGGTGCGGTCCGCCCACGCGATCGGATGAGTCGGCGAATCGGGCGGAACCGAATACCTCCCCGCGCGGTCCAATCTGATATGGCGAACACTCTCAGCACCGACCTTGGCGTGATGCGCACGGTGGCGGCCTCGACGGACGCGCGCAACGACGAGATCCGGGCAATGCTGCAGGCCTTCATCGGACGCATGGGCAGCGTGCCGCGCTCCGTGTGGGGTGGGATCGCGGCCGCGCGGTTCAAAGATGTGGTGGACCGCTGGAATGCCGAGTCGACGCGGCTTTACCACGCCCTGCACACGATCGCCGAGACCATCCGGCACAACGAGGCCGCGCTGTCGGAGGCGGGCGAGGAGCACGCCCGCCGCATCGCCGCCGCCGGCGGGAACGTGTGAGGGAGGGAACGTGGACCAGGTGCTGTCCTACAACTTCGGCGAGATCGAATACTCGATCCGCCGGGAGATCCACGCGACCGCGACCCGCTTCAACGCGGCGCTCGAAGAGTTGAACTCGCAGGTCGCGCCCCTGCGGGAGCTGTGGACCCGCGAAGCGGCCGCCGCGTACCAGGCCGAGCAGTTGAAGTGGCACCAGGCGGCCACGGCGCTGAACGAGATCCTGGTCGAGCTGGGGAATGCGGTGCGCGACGGTGCGGAGGAGATGGCGAACGCCGACCGGCGGGCGGCCGGCGTCTGGGCACGATAAACGTGATGGCCCCTGTGTGGTCCCGGCGGGGGAGAGCCGCCGGGACCACACAGTCATTTTGACCTGCGGGGACGCGCATCGGTAAGCTGCTCGGTTGGCGTGCGGTACGCCGGGGTCTCGGGTCAACGTCGGTCGCCGAGATGAACCCCACCGTGAACGCCTGACCGGCACCCGGCTCGACCCGGGATCCACCTCGAGAAGAGAAGGTAAGCGCTGTGCCCACCTACGCGCCAAAGGCGGGTGACACCACACGGTCGTGGTACGTCATCGACGCCACGGACGTGGTGCTTGGCCGCCTTGCCGTCGCGGCAGCCAACCTGCTGCGCGGCAAGCACAAGCCGACGTTCGCGCCCAATGTCGACGGCGGTGACTTCGTCATCGTCATCAACGCCGAAAAGGTCGCCCTGTCCGGCGACAAACTGCAGCAGAAGATGGCTTTCCGCCACTCGGGGTATCCCGGCGGTCTGCACAAGCGCTCGACCGGCGAGCTGCTGCAAAAGCACCCGACCCGCGTCGTGGAGAAGGCGATCGTCGGCATGCTGCCCAAGAACAAGCTCAGCCGTCAGATCCAGCGCAAGCTTCGCGTCTACGCGGGCCCGGAGCACCCCCACACCGCTCAGCAGCCGGTGCCGTACGAGATCAAGCAGGTGGCGCAGTGACCGAAACAACCGAGGCCTTGGAGACCCCGGCGACCCCGGAGACCCCGGAGACCCCGGAGACCCCGGCCGAGGCTCCCGCCGCCCGTCCCGCCGAGTCGTTCGTGTTCGAGCGGCCCATCCAGACCGTCGGCCGCCGCAAGGAGGCCGTGGTGCGGGTGCGCATCGTGCCCGGCACCGGCAAGTTCGACCTCAACGGCCGCAGCCTGGAGGACTACTTCCCCAACAAGGTGCACCAGCAGCTGATCAAGGCCCCGCTGGTGACCGTGGACCGGGTGGAAAGCTTCGACGTGTTCGCCCTGCTGCATGGCGGCGGCCCGTCGGGGCAGGCGGGCGCGCTGCGCCTGGGCATCGCCCGGGCGTTGATCCTGGCCTCGCCGGAGGACCGGCCCGCCCTGAAGAAGGCCGGCTTCCTCACGCGTGACCCGCGTGCCACCGAGCGCAAGAAGTACGGGCTGAAGAAGGCGCGCAAGGCGCCCCAGTACAGCAAGCGCTGATCAACGCTCGCTTTTCGGCCGCGACTTGGCAACTTTTGCGCAAGTCAGCGGCGTGTCTGCGCACCAAAACGCATGGTTTCGGTCAGAAAAGAACGGGCACGTTAGGTGAACGACCGCCAACTGTGAGAGGTTTTTCGGCATGGGTCGACTATTCGGCACCGACGGTGTTCGCGGGGTCGCCAATCGCGAGTTGACCGCCGAGCTGGCGCTGGCCCTGGGCGCCGCGGCGGCGCGGCGACTGGCGAGTTCCGTTGGGCCGGGCCGGCGGGTCGCCGTGATCGGGCGCGACCCCCGGGCCAGCGGCGAGATGCTGGAGGCGGCCGTGATCGCCGGGCTGACCAGCCAGGGAGTCGACGCGCTGCGGGTCGGGGTGCTTCCGACACCGGCTGTGGCGTACCTGACCGGTGCCTACGACGCCGACTTCGGGGTGATGATCTCCGCCTCGCACAACCCGATGCCCGACAACGGCATCAAGATCTTCGGTCCCGGCGGCCACAAGCTGGACGACGACACCGAGGATCAGATCGAGGAACTGGTTGCGGCGGGACCCGGCTTGCGCCCGGTCGGCGCCGGGATCGGCCGCCTTGTCGACGCCGAGGACGCCGACGACCGCTACCTGCGCCACCTGTCGAAGACGTGCACGCTGCGGCTGGACGGCCTGACCGTGGTGGTCGACTGCGCCCACGGTGCCGCATCGTCGGTGGCGCCGCGCGCCTACCGCGCCGCGGGCGCGCGGGTGATCGCGATCAACGCCGAGCCGAACGGGCTCAACATCAACGACGGCTGCGGCTCGACGCACCTGGATGCGCTGAAGGCGGCCGTCGTCGAGCACCGCGCCGACCTCGGCCTGGCGCACGACGGCGACGCCGACCGCTGCCTGGCCATCGACGCCAACGGGAACCTCGTCGACGGCGACCACATCATGGTCGTGCTCGCGCTGGCCATGCGGGAGGCCGGCGAACTGGCCTCCGACACGCTGGTGACCACCGTGATGAGCAACCTCGGGCTGCACCTGGCGATGCGCGCGGCCGGCATCACCGTGCGCACCACGGGCGTCGGCGACCGCTACGTTTTGGAGGAGTTGCGGGCCGGCGACTACAGCCTCGGCGGCGAGCAGTCCGGCCACATCGTGATGCCCGCGGTGGGCTCCACCGGCGACGGCATCGTCACCGGGCTGCGCCTGATGACGCGCATGGTGCAGACCGGCTCGTCGCTGGCGGACCTCGCCTCGGCGATGCGGGCGCTGCCCCAGGTGCTGATCAACGTCAAGGCCGCCGACAAGGCCACCGCCGCGGCGGCCCCCTCGGTGCGGGCCGCCGTCGAGCAGGCCGAGGCCGAACTGGGTGACACCGGGCGAATCCTGTTGCGCCCCTCGGGAACCGAGCCGATGATCCGGGTCATGGTGGAGGCCCCCGAAGAGGCCATCGCGCAGCGCGTCGCGGCCGGTGTCGCCGAAGCGGTGAGCTCCGCGCGCTGATCCTTCCGCTGGAACCCCGGCGCGGTGTCGGGCGTCGGATTAGGCATGGAATTCGATAGCCCCGGGGTGTACAGGGTCTCCGACCAGCTGGACGCGGCCGCGGAACTGCTCGATCGTGCCGTGGGAGATCACTTGGCGCGGTTGGCTTTCGGCGCGGCGAGCGCCGGCCGGGCGCACACCGCTCGCGGGGATGCCCTGCGTGTCCAGCTGGACCGCTTGACGGCCGAGGTGACGCAGTGGTCCCGGGCGGCAACCGCGGCCGCGGCCGCGCTGCGCGCCGGCGCCGACCGCTACGCCGACGCCGAACTGTACACCGCGGCGCGGATCGCCTGATCGTGGCCGAGCGGTTGGACGTCGCCGAGCGCCTCGCCGAGGGCCGGCCCGCCGTCGAGCACACCCAGGCCTACGTGCAGGCCTGCCACGCGCTCGGTTACCGGTACCCCGAAATGACGTCGCATCCCTTCCGGATTCGCGATTGGTACGACAGCGAAGATGGCCTCGACCTTCGCACCCTCGATCGCGACTGCGCGGAACTGCGGGCCGCGGGCGCGGCGGTCATGGAGGCGCTGCGGATCCAGCGCGCGCAGATTTCCGAGCTGGCCACGGCGTGGGCGGGCGCGGGCGGGGACTCCGCGGCCCGGTTTCTGGAGCGTCACTGCGACGCCGCGAGCGCGGTGGCCCTCGAGGTCCGCGCGGCGGCTCAGCGGTGTGAGTCCCTGCGGGACAACCTGTGGTACCTCGTCGACTCGAAGGTCGCGACGGCCATCGCCATCGACGATCGCACGCGGGCCCAGCAACCGGCGTGGTTGGCCGCCGCAGCCGCGGTGACGTCCGGCGCGGGGGACCGGGCGAGCGCCGAGGAGGTGGTCCGTGAGCAGATACAGCCCTACGTGGACAACGAGATTCGCGACGACTGGCTGACGACGATGCGCTCGACGGTGGACGGTGTCGACACGTCCTACGACATGGTCATCGACCGGATGGCGGTCACGCCACCGGCGCGCTTCGAGGTGCCCGGCGATTTCGGGCCCGACTATCGGCCGCGTCCGGCGGGCCCGCCGAGCCCGGCGGCAGGCGTGGCGGCGCCCCCGGCAGCCGTGCCGGCTCCCCCGGCAGGCGCGCCGGCTCCCGCGGCCGCGCCCGCGCCCGCCGCGGCTGCCGGGCCGCCGGTCGATCCTGCACCCGCGCCGACATTGGCCTCGGCCGCGCCGGCAACAAACCCCGCGATCCCGGCTCCGGCACTGCCCGAGCTGGGGACCGCCTCCGGCATGCCGGCGGGCGACCTGGGCGGCGGCCTGAGTGGGCTGGGCGGGCTCGGCGGGCTGGCCAACCGGATCGTCGAGGCCATGGGCTCCCTGTTGGGTCCGGCGGACCAATCAGGCGAGGAGGGCACCGTCGATGGCGAGGAGCCGTTCCACCCCGATGACGACGCCGACGATGACCCCGAGGACAAGCCCGGTCAACCCGACGAGCCGAAAGATGCCGACCACACACCCGACGACGAGGCGCTCAAGCCCGCCGACCGGGCCGTGCCGGTCGATGCGTCGGCGCCGGGCGCCGCGCCAGCCGCACCGGACGGTCCGCCCGCACCGGTCGACGCACCGCCGGCCCCTGCCTTGCCGCCGGCCCCGGCCCCGCCGCCGGCGCCTGTTGGCAACGAGTCGAAAACGCCGTGCGAGATCGCCGCGGACCAGCTCCCGCAGGCGGGAAGTTGATGCCCTCAGGCCGGCCGCAGCGCGAGCACGTCCTCGACGAAGCGCACGCCTTCGCCCGCGTCGGCGGCCAGCGGGCTCACCAACAGGGTCGTCACGCCGGCCTCGGCGAAGGCGGCCAGGCGTTCGGCGACGTACCCGCGGGGGCCGACGAGGGACATCCCGCGGACCAGCTCGTCGGGCACCAGGTCGATGGCCTCGGCCTTCCGGCCGGACAGGTACAGCTCCTGGATCCGGTCGGCGACCTCGCCGAAGCCGTAGCGGGTGGCCAGGTTGTGGTAGAAGTTGCGGCCCTTGGCGCCCATCCCGCCGATGTAGAGGGCCAGCTGCGGCTTGACCCAGGCCAGCCGCTCCTCGACGTCGTCGCCGACGGCCAGCGACGCGTGCACCATGACGTCGAGCGGCCCCAGGGCGGGATCGCGTTTGGCGGCCCCGGCGGCCAGCGCCTCGCCCCACACCAGATTCGCCTTCTCCGGAAGGTAGAACACCGGCTGCCAGCCCTCGGCGATCTCGGCGGTGAGCTCGACGTTTTTCGGGCCCAGCGCCGCGATCGTGATCGGAATGCGTTCGCGCACAGGGTGATTGATGAGCTGCAGCGGTTTGCCCAGGCCAGTCCCGCGGTCGGCGGGCAGCGGGATCTGGTAGTGCTTGCCGGCGTACTGCACCCGCTCGCGGCGCCAGACCTGCCGACAGATCTCCACAATCTCGCGGGTGCGGCCCAACGGGGCGTCGAACTCCACGCCGTGGAACCCCTCCATCACCTGGGGCCCGGACGTGCCGATGCCGAGCCGAAATCGCCCGTCGGACACGAAATCCAGGCCCGCGGCGGTCATCGCCAGCAGCGACGGCGTGCGGATGTAGATGGGAAACACCCCCGACGCGAGTTCGACGGTGCTGGTCTTGGCGGCCAGATACCCGAGCTGGCTCACGGCGTCGAAGGAATATGCCTCGGCCACCACCGCGATGTCGATGCCGGCCTTTTCGAGTTCGACGATGCGGTCAACGCCTTCGTGAAACCCGCCCGAGTAGTCCAGGGCGATCCCGATTCGCATCAACGACAGATACCACGGCGTCGGTGGCACGCCCCTGTGGGGAGTGTCACTTCAGCAGCGCGACGACCTTCTCTTCGAGGGCGACCGGCTCGGCCTCGGGATCCACCGGATCGGTCCGCGGCAGCTTGGCGTCGGGATCGGTGAAGTCGCGGTAGGTCTTGTCCCCGCCCAGCGCGTTGAGCAGGTAACCGGTCAGCAGCGCGCGCACCGAGCGCTGCGTGCGCCGGTCCGGCCCGGCCAGCCCGAACACCGTGGTCAGCCGGCGGCCCTCGACCAGCCCGCCGGGTTCGGCCTTGTGCACGATGCGCAGGGTCGCGGTGTCCCACGCGGCGTCCAGGGCCAGCGCGTTGGAATTCAGCGATTTCGGATCCCCCGGCGCGGTCAGGATCAACCCCGGGACCCTCAGCGTCGCGGCGGGTTGCTCGGCGGGGGGGCTGGTGACCGACGGGAAGAGCGCCGCCACGGCCGCGGGCTTGGCGGGCATGCCGGCCGCCGCGAACACGGCCGCCGAGCCGCCGAACCCGTGGCCCACGACGCCGAGCTTGGCCGGATGCACGCTGATGTTGCCCGGCCCGAGGCGCACACCGGCCACGATGTCGAGGGCGGTGCCGAGGTCGAAGGCGAAATTGAGCACGGACGGCGCCAGGCCCCGCTGGGTGTCGGGCGCCCCGGCCACGATGCCCCACGACGCCAGGTGCTCCAGCAGGCCGGAATAACGAGCGGCGCCGGCGAGCCAATCGTGGCCGAACGCGACGCCCGGCAGATTGAGCCCCGCCTCGGGCGTGTACACCACGCCCGGCAAACCTGCAAAGGCCAGGTCACCGCGCAAAACCCGGTGCGGGCCACGGCGGCTGAGGGCTGCGACGAGCTTGCGGATGCGGGCCACCCGTCGACGTTAGCGCATGGAGCCGCTAGGCAGTGACCTCGATCAGACCCACCCGCCACAACGCCGCGTACAGGTGGCGCAGTGGGATGCTCAGCAAACGAGAGGCCGCGTCCACCATCGGGTCGCCGCCGGCGACCGGCGGGCGAGGGGTCCGCTTCGGCGCGGGCGCAACGGCCGGCCGTGACCCGGCCTGGACAGTCACCACCTCGTCGATCAGAACTGCGGTCATGGTTCCCTCCTGGAAGATCCACCGGGGCCGTGAGATCTATTCGAATGCGGCCAGATCTCCGATTCCCTGATTAGGTTTTAACATTTGCTAGACGGCTATTTTCGTAAGGTTTACGGATAGTTGAACTATTGACATTGACTTGTATCTAAAGTGACGTGGTAAGGATTCCCGGCCGAATTTGATGCGGTGCCCCGGCGTGGCAAATAGGGGGCTGACCATTTGATTTGCCGATAGAGTCCGCCGCAAATTCGTCCCGGTCCTGATCGGGCGAGAGCCACCCCCGTCGTTTCTTCCGCCAGCAGTGGGTTGTTGCCAGCTTGGGTCCCACATTTCGCAGTGTAAGGCGAGCAGTTGCTGGGTACCGGAAGCCAACGGGAACGACACGAATACATCCGGTGAAATAAGCCCTGATCGTTTGTTAAATCGGTGTGAATCCATCCCTGCGGTCCTTCCCGGCGCCGGTGTCGATGACCACAGCGTCGCGCCCCGGCCTGGAGGGATCCTCAACGGATGCTTGGTGGCGGCGCGCCCGCGGTTCCGCAGGTCGGGCCCGTGCTGGCGGGTCCGCGGCGATCGCTGCACTACCCTGTTCAGGATGTGCGGGATTGTCGGCTACGTCGGGCAGCGCCCGGCCTGCGAGGTCGTCATGGACGCGCTGCGCCGGATGGAGTACCGCGGCTACGACTCAGCGGGAATCGCGCTGGTCGACGGCCGGGGCAAACTGACCGTCCGGCGTCGCGCCGGCCGGTTGGCCAACCTGGAAGAGGCCATCGAAGAAACCGAGCAGACGACGCCCGGGGCGCTCGCCGGCACCACCGGCCTGGGCCACACCCGCTGGGCCACCCACGGCCGCCCCACCGACCGCAACGCCCACCCGCACCGCGACGCCGCCGGCAAGATCGCGGTCGTCCACAACGGCATCATCGAGAATTTTCCGGCCCTGCGCCACGAGCTGGAGGCGGCCGGCGTGGAGTTCGCCAGCGACACCGATACCGAGGTGGCGGTGCACCTGGTGGCCCGGGCCTACCGGCACGGCGACACCGCGGGTGACTTCGTCGCCTCGGTGCTGGCGGTGCTGCGCCGGCTCGAGGGCCACTTCACCCTGGTGTTCGCGAACGCCGACGAGCCGGGCACCATCGTGGCCGCGCGCCGCTCGACCCCGCTGGTCGTCGGCATCGGCGACGGCGAGATGTTCGTCGGCTCCGACGTGGCGGCGTTCATCGAACACACCCGTGACGCCGTCGAACTCGGCCAGGACCAGGCGGTGGTGATCACGGTGGACGGCTACCGCATCACCGACTTCGACGGCAACGATGACGCCGCGAGTGCCCGCGTTTTTCATATCGATTGGGACCTGGCCGCCGCCGAGAAGGGCGGCTACCCGTACTTCATGCTCAAAGAGATCGCCGAGCAGCCCATCGCGGTGGCCGACACCCTGCTGGGGCACTTCGTCAACGGCCGGATCGTGCTCGACGAGCAGCGCCTGTCCGACCAGGAACTCCGCGAGATCGACAAGGTGTTCGTGGTGGCCTGCGGCACCGCGTACCACTCGGGGCTGCTGGCCAAGTACGCGATCGAGCACTGGACCCGGCTGCCGGTGGAGGTGGAGCTGGCCAGCGAGTTCCGCTACCGCGACCCGGTGCTGGACCGCAGCACGCTGGTCGTGGCCATCTCGCAGTCGGGGGAGACCGCCGACACGCTGGAGGCGGTCCGGCACGCCAAGGAGCAGAAGGCCAAGGTGCTGGCGATCTGCAACACCAACGGCTCGCAGATCCCGCGCGAATGCGACGCGGTGCTCTACACGCGCGCCGGCCCGGAGATCGGCGTGGCCTCCACCAAGACCTTCCTGGCGCAGATCGCCGCCAATTATCTGGTCGGCCTGGCGCTGGCGCAGGCCCGCGGCACCAAGTACCCCGACGAGGTCGAGCGCGAGTACCGCGAGCTCGAGGCGATGCCCGACCTGGTGGCCCGCGTGCTGGCGATGATCGAGCCGGTGGCCGCGCTGGCGCACCGGTTCGCCCAGTCCTCGACCGTGCTGTTCCTGGGCCGCCACGTCGGCTACCCGGTGGCGCTGGAGGGCGCCCTGAAGCTCAAGGAGCTGGCCTACATGCACGCCGAGGGGTTCGCCGCCGGGGAGCTCAAGCACGGCCCGATCGCGCTGATCGAAGACGACCTGCCCGTCATCGTCGTGATGCCCTCGCCCAAGGGCCAGGCCACGCTGCACGCCAAGCTGTTGTCCAACATCCGTGAGATTCAGACCCGCGGCGCGGTGACCATCGTGATCGCCGAGGAGGGCGACGACACCGTGCGCCCCTACGCCGATCACCTCATCGAAATCCCTTCGGTGTCAACGCTTCTGCAGCCGCTGCTGTCGACCATCCCGCTGCAGGTGTTCGCCGCGTCGGTGGCGCAGGCCCGCGGCTACGACGTCGACAAGCCGCGAAACCTGGCCAAGTCCGTCACCGTCGAATAGCCGAATGGGTTCCGCCGTACAATCTCCGGGCGGTCAAGTCGTGCGAGCGAGGGGGAGGCGCATTGTCGGCGGGTGGTTCGGCCCAGCGGGGCAGGCGCTCCGGGCGAGTGTTGATCGTCGGTCTGGTGGTTCTCTTCGTCGCGACGTACGCCATCACGGTGGGGCTGTATTCCCGATCCGGCTGCGGCTGCCCGCGTCAGGTCACCCAGGGCCAGCCGGCGCCCGACGGGACCACGGTGACGATCGATCTCCAAGAACTCCAGTCGGTCAAGGGCGGGCTGAGCGGCAATATCACCGTTTCGCCGGGGCATGAGCTGCTGGATCCGCTGACCGGCGGCCTCACCGAAGATCTCGCCGTCGCCGTCCACTCCGCGGTGACGCCCACCAAGCGCAGCTGGGCGAAGGGCACGGTGCCGGGCGTGTCTCCCGTCCCGCTGACCATCACGGGCGACCCTTCGGATTGGCCTTTCGACCACTACCACTCGGGGCCGATCACGGTCGATCTGTTCCGCGGCGCCTCGCCGGTGCCGCAACGGGCGTCGGTCACCTTCATCGACCGCATTCCGGGCTGGCGCGTCGACATACCGGTCAGCGCCAGATCGGGTATCGCCGCGCCCATCGCCGCGCCTTACCGGGTGGAATTGCGCCGGTCGCCGAGCACGGCGGCATTCGCCGCCGTCATCGTCGCCATGATGATCGCGATCGCCGCGATCGGACTCTCGGTCGCCGTGCTGACGGCGCTCGACCGGCGAAAGTTTCAGCCGCCGATGACGACGTGGTACGCGGCGATGCTTTTCGCCATCATGCCGCTGCGCAACGCCCTGCCGGACGCGCCGCCGATCGGGTCGTGGGTCGATGTCACCGTCACGTTGTGGGTGATCGTCGCGTTGGTGAACGCGATGCTGCTCTACATCTTCTGCTGGTGGCGGCACCTGAGACCCGAGCCGGCCACCGTCGCGTAGCAACGCCGGGCGTGCAAAAGTTGAACTTGTGGCGAACGCATCGGTGGGGACCCGGCTGCGGCGGATCTGGCTCGCGGTGTGGCATTTCGTCACCGGAGCGCCGCTGACCTACTGCTGGCTGCTCGTGCTGACGATCACCACGATCATCCAGAACGAACTGCCCGGGCGGCAGCTGCACTGGGTGCTGCTGCACCGGTCCACCAACATTCACGCGCTGGGAACCGACCCGCTCGACGTGCTGTTCTCCAGCCTGCTGTGGCTCGACGGCAAGGACCTGGAACCCTACCTGCTGCTGTTCACGCTTTTCCTCGCGCCCGCCGAACACTGGCTCGGCCAATTGCGTTGGCTCACAATCGGTTTGACCTCTCACATCCTGGCCACCTACATCAGCGAGGGCATCCTGTACTACGCGATCGAGGAACACGAGGCGCCGGAACGGCTGGTGCACGCCCGCGACATCGGGGTCAGCTACTTCCTGGTCGGCGTGATGGCCGTGCTGACCTATCACATCGCGCGGCCGTGGCGGTGGGGTTACCTCGGGGTGCTGCTCGTCATCTTCGGCTTTCCGTTGCTGATGATGAGTCGCCACGGGGTGAACTTCACCGCGATCGGTCACTTCGCCGCGATCCTGATCGGGCTCTGCTTCTACCCGATGGCGCGGGAACGCAAGGGTCCGGCCTTGAATCCGGCGAGACTCCGAACCGCTTTCCGGCGAGTCGGTTCCGGGGGGTAGGCGGTGGGGCGGCCGGTCCGCGCGCCCAGCCGTCGCCCGACGCCATCGCGTGCGCCCACCTCGTCGCCGACGACGCCCACGAGCCGGTCCAGCGTTCGAAACCACGCGCCCGCCGCGGCTAGGTACGCCTGGCGCTGACGTAGTGCAACCCGGTGCCCGTCTCCCGGTCCGCGCCGGCGGGCAGCGGAAAGCCCTGGGCGGCAAACAGATCCGCAACGCTCACGGCCGAGGTCGCCCAGCCGTGGCCGTCCAGGTACTCGACCACGTCGTGGCGGTCGCCCGCATACCACAGGTCGGTCATCTCGATGTCGAAGCCGTGTTCGCGCCATTGGTCGGTGACGTCCCGCATCCGGTCGGCCATTGCCTGCACCGCATCGGCGGGCCCCCGGAAGTTCTCGGTGGCCAGTTGGCTCCCGGGCGGGCTGAGCTCGGTGATGTTGTCCAGCAACCGATCCTGCGCGTCCGGCGGCAGGAACGGCAGCAGGCCCTCGGCGCTCCAAGCGGTGGGGCGGGCGGGGTCCAGGCCGGCCGTGCGGAGCGCCGACGGCCAGTCGTGGCGCAGATCGACAGGCACCGTCCGCAGGTCGGCGGTCGGGGCCGCGCCCAGTTCGGCCAGGGTCGCGGTCTTGAAGTCGATGACCGCGGCCTGGTCGATCTCGAACACCGTGGTGCCCGCCGGCCAGCGCAGCCGGTAGGCGCGGGCGTCCAGGCCCGAGGCCAGGATCACCGCCTGGCGGATCCCGTCTCGGGCTGCGGCCAGGAAGAAGTCGTCGAAGAAGCGGGTACGGATGCCCATCATGGCGCCCATCCGTGCCATCCCGAAGTCCCCGTTGTCGTCGACCTCGGCCGGATCCAACTCACCGCCGGCGACGCGGGTGAAGAAGTCGATGCCGACGGCGCGAACGAGCGGCTCGGCGAACGGGTCGTCGATCAGCGGGTCCTCGCCGCGACTGGCCAGTGCGCGCCCCACCGCGACGCCGGTGGCCGTGGCCCCGACGCCGTTGCTCAGGTCCCACGTGTCGTTGTCTGTCCGTGCCATAACCGCCCCCCGTCCGCCGTTTGATTCGAGCCGTGCGCGAGGGTACGCCCCGACATGGAATGCTTGCGATGATGCGGCATTACTACTCCGTCGACGCGATCCGGGGCGCCGAAGCTCCGCTGTTGGCCAGCCTGCCCGACGGCGCTCTGATGCGCCGCGCGGCGTTCGGGCTGGCCACCGAGATCATCGCCGAGCTGACCGCCCGCACCGGCGGGGTCGCCGGGCGCCGGGTGTGCGCGGTCGTCGGCTCCGGCGACAACGGCGGTGACGCGCTGTGGGCGGCGACCTTCGTGCGGCGGCGCGGCGCGGTCGCCGACGCGGTGCTGCTCAATCCCGACCGCACCCACCGCAAGGGGCTGGCCGCGTTCCGCAAGGCCGGCGGGCGTGTGGTCGAAAGCGTCTCGCCGACAACGGATCTCGTCATCGACGGCGTGGTGGGGATCTCCGGATCGGGCCCGCTGCGGCCGGCCGCGGCGCAGGTGTTCGCGGCCGCAGGGGAGATACCGGTGGTCGCCGTCGACATCCCCAGCGGCATCGACGTGGCGACCGGCGCGATCACCGGGCCCGCGGTACACGCCGCGCTGACGGTCACCTTCGGCGGGCTCAAACCCGTGCACGCACTGGCCGACTGCGGGCGCGTCGAGCTGATCGACATCGGCCTGGACCTACCGGAGACGGACGTGCTCGGCTTCGAGGCCGCCGACGTCGTCGCGCGCTGGCCGGTGCCCGGCCCGCACGACGACAAGTACACCCAGGGCGTCACCGGGGTGATGGCCGGCTCCTCGACCTATCCGGGTGCGGCCGTCTTGTGCACCGGCGCGGCCGTCGCCGCCCACTCCGGCATGGTCCGCTACGCCGGCAGCGCGCACAAGGAGGTGCTGGCGCGCTGGCCCGAAGTGATCGCGGCACCCGGCCCCGCGGCGGCCGGGCGGGTGCAGGCCTGGGTGGTCGGGCCGGGGTTGGGCACCGACGACACCGGGGCGGCGGCGCTGTGGTTTGCGCTGGACACCGACCTCCCGGTGATCGTGGACGCCGACGCGCTGACCATCCTGGCGGCCCATCCCGAGCTGGTGGTCAACCGCACCGCCCCGACGGTGCTTACCCCGCACGCGGGTGAATTCGCCCGGCTGGCGGGTAACCCGCCGGGGGACGACCGCGTCGGCGCGTGCCGCAAGCTGGCCGACAGCTTCGGCGCCACCGTGCTGCTCAAGGGGAACGTCACGATCGTCGCCGACCCCGGCGGCCCGGTGTACCTGAACCCCGCCGGGCAGTCGTGGGCGGCCACGGCGGGGTCGGGCGACGTGCTGTCCGGGATGATCGGCGCGCTGCTGGCGTCGGGGCTGCCGGCCGCCGAGGCGGCCGCGGCCGCGGCCTTCGTGCACGCCCGTGCCGCCGCGATGTCGGCCGCCGACCCGGGCCCCGGCGAGGCGCCGACGTCGTCGTCGCGCATCATCCCGCACATCCGGGCCGCTATAGCCGCCCTGTAGAGACCTGTAGAGAAAGGATCCGCCGTGTCCCGCAGCCATCCGTCCGTGCCGGCCCACTCGATCGCCCCCGCTTACACCACCCGCATGTTCACCGCGCCGATCCCCGCGCTGCGGCTCCCCGAGGAGTCCATGGATCCCGAGGCCGCGTACCGCTTCATCCACGACGAGCTGATGCTCGACGGCAGTTCGCGGCTCAACCTGGCCACGTTCGTCACCACCTGGATGGATCCCGAGGCCGGCAAGCTGATGGCCGAGACGTTCGACAAGAACATGATCGACAAGGACGAGTACCCGGCCACCGCGGCCATCGAGCAGCGCTGCGTCTGCATGGTGGCCGACCTGTTCCATGCCGAAAATCTCAAGGACGACGACCCCTCGAGCGCCATCGGCGTGTCCACCATCGGCTCCAGCGAGGCCGTGATGCTGGGCGGCCTGGCGCTGAAGTGGCGCTGGCGGGCCAAGGTCGGAAAGGGCTGGGAGAGCCGCCGGCCCAACCTGGTGATGGGCTCGAACGTCCAGGTGGTGTGGGAGAAGTTCTGCCGCTACTTCGATGTCGAACCGCGCTACCTGCCGATGGAGGAGGGGCGCTACGTCATCACGCCCGAGCAGGTCGTCGACGCCGTGGACGAGGACACCATCGGCGTGGTGGCGATCCTGGGCACCACCTACACCGGCGAACTGGAACCGATCGCCGAAATCTGCGCGGCGCTGGACAAGCTCGCGGCCGGCGGGGGCGTGGACGTCCCGGTGCACGTCGACGCCGCCAGCGGCGGCTTCGTCGTGCCGTTCCTGCACCCCGATTTGGAGTGGGACTTCCGGCTGCCGCGGGTGGTCTCGATCAACGTCAGCGGCCACAAGTACGGGCTGACGTATCCGGGCGTCGGGTTCGTGGTGTGGCGCAGCGCCGAGCACCTGCCCGAGGATCTCGTGTTCCATGTCAACTACCTTGGCGGCGACATGCCGACCTTCACGCTGAACTTCTCCCGCCCCGGCAACCAGGTGGTCGGCCAGTACTACAACTTCCTGCGGCTGGGGCGCGAGGGATACACCAAGGTCATGCAGAGCCTGTCGTCGACGGCGCGCTGGCTCGGTGCGCAGCTGCGCGAGGGGGAGCACTGCGAGCTGATCTCGGACGGTTCGGCGATCCCGGTGGTCAGCTTCCGGCTGGCCAAGGACCGCGGCTACACCGAGTTCGACGTCTCCCACGAGCTGCGCGGCTACGGCTGGCAGGTGCCCGCCTACACGATGCCCGACAACGCCACCCACGTCTCGGTGCTGCGCATCGTCGTGCGCGAGGGCCTCTCGGCCGACCTGGCCCGGGCGCTGCACGACGACGCGCGCGCCGCCCTCGCGTCGCTGGACAAGCTCAAGCCAGGCGGGCACTACGACGCCCAGCACTTCGCGCACTGAGCGTTTGGCGCCGAGCGTCGACTTGTTGGGCAATCAGGGCCGTGATCTGCGCAACAAGTCGACGCTCGGCGACGCTTGGCGGGGTTCTGGGAGAATGGCGCCCGTGGTCGTTACGCCGATATCCCTGACGCCCGGTGTTCTCGCCGAGGCCGTGGTGGACCTGGGCGCTGTTGCGCACAACGTCCGGGTGCTGCGCGAGCGCGCCGGCGCCGCGCAGGTGATGGCCGTCGTCAAGGCCGACGGTTACGGCCACGGTGCCACCCCGGTCGCCCGCGCGGCGCTGGCCGCCGGGGCGGCCGAGCTGGGCGTCGCCACCGTCGACGAGGCGCTGGCGCTGCGCGCCGACGGCATCACCGCGCCGGTGCTGGCATGGCTGCACCCGCCCGGCATGGACTTCGGGCCGGCGCTGCTGGCCGACGTGGAGATCGGCGTGTCCTCGGTGCGCCAGCTCGACGAGGTGGCCGACGCGGTGCGCCGAACCGGTCGGACGGCGACGGTCACCGTCAAGGTGGACACGGGGCTGAACCGCAACGGCGTCGCCCCGGCGCAGTACCCGGCTATGCTGACCACGCTGCGCCGGGCGGTCGCGGAGGACGCCATCCGGCTGCGGGGGCTGATGTCGCACCTGGTGTTCGCCGATCAGCCCGAGAACCCCATCAACGACGTTCAGGCCCAACGGTTTTCCGACGCGCTGGCACAGGCGCGCGCCGAGGGTGTGCGGTTCGAGGTGGCGCATCTGGCGAACTCATCGGCCACGATGTCGCGACCCGACCTGGCCTACGACCTGGTACGCCCCGGCATCGCGGTGTATGGCCTGAGCCCGGTGCCCGACCTCGGCGACATGGGATTGATCCCGGCGATGACGGTGAAATGCCCTGTCGCGCTGGTGAAGTCGATTCGCGCCGGCGAGAGCGTGTCCTATGGGCACACCTGGACGGCGCGGTGCGACACCACCCTGGCGTTGCTGCCGATCGGCTACGCCGACGGCGTGTTCCGCTCGCTGGGCGGGCGCCTGGAGGTGCTGATCAACGGCAGGCGCCGGCCCGGTGCCGGCCGGATCTGCATGGACCAGTTCGTCGTCGACCTGGGTCCCGGGCCCGTCGACGTGGCCGAGGGCGACGAGGCCATCCTGTTCGGGCCCGGAACCCGCGGCGAACCCACCGCACAGGACTGGGCCGACCTGCTCGGCACCATCCACTACGAAGTGGTCACCAGCCCCCGAGGGCGGATCAGGCGAACCTATCGCGAGGCCGAAACCGTTGAGCCCTGAGGAAACCCGCAGGCGCCACCGGGGCAGGGCCTGGCTTGCGGGTGGCGCCGGCATGACCGCCGTCGCCACCATCGTCGGAGCCTCGGCCCGCCGATCGATGACCCAGCGCACCACCACCCGCGAAGACCCTTACGCCGACGAGGATTTCGAGCGGATCGACGACGACCGCGCCTACGTGGTGACCACCCGCGACGGGGTGGCGCTCGCGGTCCGCGAGGCCGGCCCGGTGGACGCGCAGGTCACCATGGTCTTCGTCCACGGATTCTGCCTGCGCATGGGCGCCTTCCATTTCCAGCGGACCCGGCTGCCCAACCGGCTCGGTGCGCCCGTGCGGATGGTGTTCTACGACCAGCGCGGACACGGGCGCTCGGGCGCCGGCGAGCCCGAGACCTACACGCTGACGCAACTGGGCGAGGACCTTCAGACAGTGCTGAGGGCGGTGGCGCCGCGCGGGGTTGTCCTGCTGGTCGGCCACTCGATGGGCGGCATGACGGTGTTGTCGCACGCGCGCCAGTTCCCCGAGCAGTACGGCAGCCGGATCGTCGGCGCCGCGATCATTTCCTCCGCGGCCGAAGGGGTCACGCGGTCCCCGCTGGGCGAGATCCTGAAAAACCCTGCGCTGGAAGCGTTCCGGTTCACCGCCCGGTCCGCGCCCAAGCTGATGCACCGCGGCCGCAACGTGTCGCGGTCGCTGATCGGCCCGATCCTGCGGGCCGCGTCCTACAGCGACCTGCAGGTCAGCCGGAGCCTGGACGCGTTCTCGCAGCGGATGATGAACGGCACCCCGATCGCCACCATGGTCGGCTTCCTGGACGCCCTGGAAAAGCACGACGAAACCGCCGGGCTGTGGACGCTGCTGAAGGTCCCCACCCTGATCGCTTGCGGGGACCACGACCTGCTCACGCCGGACGAATACTCGCGCAAGATGGCGGCCTCGCTGCCGTTGTCGGAGTTGGTGATCGTCAGCGGCGCGAGCCACCTGGCGCTGCTGGACAAACCCGAGGCCATCAACGACGGGCTGGTCCGGCTGGTGCACCGCGCCGTCCCGGGCAAGATGGCCCTGCGCTACCGGCGGCTCAAGCAACGGCTGCGCCGCCGTGGCTGACGGTGACGCGGGCACCGCCACGTGCGAGCGCGTCGAGGACACCGTCGCGCTGGGATCGCGGCTGGGTGAGCAGCTCAAGGCGGGCGACGTGGTGGTGCTCTCCGGCCCGCTCGGTGCGGGAAAGACGGTGCTGGCCAAGGGAATTGCCGCGGCGATGGACGTCGACGGGCCCGTCACCTCGCCGTCCTACGTGCTGGCCCGGGTGCATCCGCCGCGGCGGCCCGGCGCGCCGGCGATGATTCACGTCGACATGTACCGGTTGCTGGATCACGGCGCCGACCTGCTCGGCGAGCTCGACTCGCTCGACCTGGACACCGATCTCGAGGACGCCGTCGTCGTGGTCGAGTGGGGCGAGGGCCTCGCCGAACGCCTCTCCGAGCGGCACCTCGACGTCCGCCTGGAGCGGGTCTGTCACTCCGACGTCCGGATCGCCACCTGGCAGTGGGGGCGGCCGTGAATCTCGTTCTCGCCCTTGACACCGCCACCCCGGCCGTGACGGCGGGCCTGGTACGGCTCGAGCGTGGCGTCCACACCGTGCTGGCCGAGCGGGTCACCGTCGACGCCCGGGCGCACGCCGAGCGGCTGACACCCAACGTGGTGGCCGCCCTCGCCGACGCCGCGCTGACGATGGCCGATCTCGACGCCGTCGTGGTGGGCTGCGGCCCCGGCCCGTTCACCGGGCTGCGGGCCGGGATGGCCACCGCTGCGGCGTTCGGCCACGCGCTGGGCATCCCGGTGCGCGGGGTCTGCAGCCTGGACGCCATCGGGGTGCGGACCTCCGGCGACGTCCTGGTGGTGACGGACGCCCGCCGGCGCGAGGTGTACTGGGCCCGCTACCGCGACGGGTTCCGCATGGCCGGACCCGGAGTCGGCGCCCCCGCCGACGTCGACCCCGGGCCGGCGCGCGCGGTGGCCGGCTCGCCCGAGCACGCGGCGCTGTTCGGCCTGCCGGTATGCGGGCCCGTCTCGCCGACGCCGGCCGGCCTGGTGGCCGCGGTACCCGACTGGTCCGAGCGCCCGCTCCCCCTGGTCGCGCTGTACCTGCGCCGGCCCGACGCCAAGCCCCTGGCGGCCCCCCGATGACGGCCTGCCGCGAGTCGGTGACCATCGGCGCGTTGACGCCGGCGGACGCACCGCGCTGCGCCGAGCTGGAGGCCCAGCTGTTCCCCGGCGACGACCCGTGGCCCGCGGTGGCCTTCAACCGCGAACTGGCCGGCAAGCACAACCACTACGTGGGCGCGCGCGTCGCCGGCACGCTGGTCGGCTATGCCGGCATCTCGCGGCTGGGCCGCACCCCGCCGTTCGAGTACGAGGTGCACACCATCGGCGTGGACCCGGCCTACCAGGGCCGTGGCATCGGCCGCCGCCTGCTCGACGAGCTGCTCGCCTTCGCCGAGGGGGGCGCCGTGTACCTGGAGGTGCGCACCGACAACGAGGCCGCCATCGCGCTGTACCGCAGCACCGGGTTCGAGCAGATCGGCCTGCGCAAGCGCTACTACCGGGTCAGCGGCGCCGACGCGTACACGATGCGCAGGGAGCCGCGGTGACGGTCGTACTGGCCATCGAAACCTCGTGCGACGAAACGGGAGTCGGCATCGCGCGGCTCGACGCCGATGGAACCGTGACGCTGCTGGCCGACGAGGTGGCCTCCAGCGTCGACGAACACGTCCGCTTCGGCGGCGTCGTCCCCGAGATCGCCTCCCGCGCCCACCTCGAGGCGCTGGGCCCCGCCATGCGCCGCGCGCTGGCGGCCGCGGGCCTGGACGGGCCGGACCAGAAACCGGACATTGTCGCGGCCACCATCGGGCCCGGGCTGGCCGGCGCCCTGTTGGTGGGAGTCGCCGCGGCCAAGGCGTATTCGGCGGCCTGGGGTGTGCCGTTCTACGCCGTCAACCACCTGGGCGGACACCTGGCCGCCGACGTCTACGAACACGGGCCGTTGCCCGAGTGTGTGGCGCTGCTGGTGTCGGGCGGGCACACCCACCTGCTGCACGTGCGGTCCCTCGGCGAACCGATCGTCGAGCTGGGCAGCACCGTCGACGACGCCGCCGGCGAGGCCTACGACAAGGTGGCGCGGCTGCTGGGGCTGGGCTATCCCGGCGGCAAGGTGCTCGACGACCTCGCCCGCACCGGCGATCGTGACGCCATCTCGTTCCCGCGCGGCATGACCGGCCCGGGCGACGACGCGTACGCCTTCAGCTTCTCCGGGCTGAAGACCGCCGTCGCGCGGTACGTGGAAAGCCACCCCGACGCCGCGACCGCCGACATCGCCGCCGGCTTCCAGGAGGCCGTCGCCGACGTGCTGGCCAAAAAGGCGGTACGCGCGGCGACCGCGCTGGGCGTCTCCACCCTGCTGATCGCGGGGGGTGTGGCCGCGAACTCGCGGTTGCGGGAGCTGGCCACGCAGCGTTGCGCGGCGGCGGGCCTGACGCTGCGCATCCCCCGGCCGCGGTTGTGCACCGACAACGGCGCGATGATCGCGTCCTTCGCCGCGCATCTGGTGGCAGCGGGGGCGCCGCCGTCGCCCCTGGACGTGCCCAGCGACCCCGGTCTGCCGGTGGTAAAGGCGCAGGTGGGCTGATGTTCGCTCAGCGCGGACAGGCTGACACGACAGAAGCACCAGGGCGGCCTTGAGTGCTAGCACTCGCATGTATAGAGTGCTAGGTGGCAATCGGCCAAGCCCTGTGCCGGCACCCGCGACGACGGCGCTCGGGCAACGGATGGATGCTGGATCAACTGATGATTCGGACGGTTCGGGGCTGGCCCCGGACCGACCGCCAACTCCGGTCCGGGGCACCCCGCCCCGGACCCGAGACCTACAAATGTCCGGGGTGAACGCCCCGGACGCGTAATTAACCCCGTCGGGGCCGCAGGCCCCGGCCCGATCGAACTAGTGGAGGGCTCCAATCGTGGCGAAGGTGAACATCAAGCCACTCGAGGACAAGATTCTCGTGCAGGCCAACGAGGCCGAGACCACGACCGCGTCCGGTCTGGTCATTCCTGACACCGCCAAGGAGAAGCCGCAGGAAGGCACCGTCGTCGCCGTCGGCCCCGGCCGCTGGGACGAGGACGGCGAGAAGCGGATCCCGCTGGACGTCTCGGAGGGTGACACCGTCATCTACAGCAAGTACGGCGGCACCGAGATCAAGTACAACGGCGAGGAGTACCTGATCCTGTCCGCCCGCGACGTGCTGGCTGTCGTATCCAAGTAAGGACCGTGTTCCGCCCCGGCGATCCCCGTCATTGCGCGGGTGATTTCCGGGGCGGCATGCGTTCGCGGAGTTTGAATTGCCCGGCTCTTCAGCGGTCCGTTCACACGGACCGCATCGTCGCCGGGCGGAGTTCGAGTTGCCCGGCTCCTCAGCGGTCCGTTCACACGGACCGCAACGACGCCGGGCGGAAGGAGCCTGATGAGCAAGATCATTGAGTACGACGAAACCGCGCGCCGCGCCATGGAGGCCGGCGTGAACAAGCTCGCCGACGCGGTACGGGTGACGCTGGGCCCGCGCGGCCGCCACGTGGTGCTGGCCAAGGCATTCGGCGGCCCGGCGGTGACCAACGACGGCGTCACCGTCGCGCGTGAGATCGACCTGGAGGACCCGTTCGAGAACCTGGGCGCGCAGCTGGTGAAGTCGGTGGCCACCAAGACCAACGACGTCGCCGGTGACGGCACCACCACGGCGACCGTGCTCGCGCAGGCCTTGGTCAAGGACGGGCTGCGCATGGTCGCCGCCGGCGCCAACCCCATCGCCCTGGGCGTGGGGATCGGCAAGGCCGGTGACGCGGTGTCCGAGGCGTTGCTCGCCGAGGCCACCCCGGTGGCCGGCAAGGAAGGCATTGCGCAGGTGGCGACGGTGTCGTCACGCGACCAGCAGATCGGCGAGCTGGTCGGCGAGGCGATGACCAAGGTCGGTGCCGACGGCGTGGTCAGCGTCGAGGAATCCTCCACCCTGAGCACCGAGCTGGAGTTCACCGAGGGCGTCGGCTTCGACAAGGGCTTCTTGTCGGCATATTTCGTCACCGACTTCGACTCCCAGGAAGCGGTGCTCGACGACCCGGTGATCCTGCTGCACCAGGAGAAGATCAGCTCGCTGCCCGATCTGCTGCCGATGCTCGAGAAGATCGCCGAGAGCGGCAAGCCGCTGCTGATCGTCGCCGAAGACGTCGAGGGCGAGGCCCTGGCGACGCTGGTCGTCAACTCGATTCGCAAGACGCTGAAGGCCGTCGCGGTCAAGGCGCCGTTCTTCGGCGACCGCCGCAAGGCGTTCCTCGAGGACCTCGCGGTGGTCACGGGCGGCCAGGTGATCAACCCCGACGCCGGACTGCTGCTGCGCGAGGTCGACACCGAAGTGCTGGGCTCGGCGCGGCGCGTGGTGGTCGGCAAGGACGACACGATCATCGTCGACGGCGGCGGCTCCAAGGAGGCGGTCGAGGCCCGCATCAAGCAGCTGCGCGCCGAGATCGAGAGCACTGACTCGGACTGGGACCGCGAGAAGCTGCAGGAGCGGCTGGCCAAGCTGGCCGGCGGTGTGGCCGTCATCAAGGTCGGCGCCGCCACCGAGACCGCCCTCAAGGAGCGCAAGGAAAGCGTCGAGGACGCCGTGGCGGCGGCCAAGGCCGCGGTCGAGGAGGGCATCGTCGCCGGCGGCGGAACGGCGCTCATCCACGCCCGCAAGGCGCTGAAGGAGCTGCGCGGGACGCTCAGCGGCGACGAGGCGCTCGGCGTCGACGTGTTCTCCGAGGCGTTGGCGGCGCCGCTGTACTGGATCGCCAGCAACGCGGGGCTGGACGGCGCGGTCGCGGTCAACAAGGTCAGTGAGCTGCCCGTCGGGCAGGGGCTGAACGCCGAAACGCTCGCCTACGGCGACCTGCTCGGTGCCGGCGTCATCGACCCGGTCAAGGTGACCCGGTCGGCCGTCGTCAACGCGGCGTCGGTGGCCCGGATGGTGCTCACCACCGAGACGGCGGTGGTGGACAAGCCCGCCGAGGCGGAAGACGACCACGGCCACGGCCACGGTCATCACCACCATCACTAGAGGTTGAGACGAAGCGCCCCCGGTCACGACGGCCGGGGGTGTTTTCGTCGAGAGCTCGCACTGAACGTCCGACCTGAGCTACATACAACTCGTCGGGAAAGATCAGCCAAGACGCCGACCGCCACGCGGACTATTCGTTCGAAATGAAGACGCCGGCCCGAAACGGGCGGACACAATATCCAGGAGGCCAGCAAACTCATGGCAGAAAAGACAAAGGATATATTCCAGCTTCCGGCCGCGGTGCTTTTCTTCCTTGGCATCCTGGATGTGGTCCGCGGATTCATGCATACTTTCTTGCTGCGCTGGTCGGCGGTGCACATTGCCGGCTTCAATCCGCTCACCACGCCACCTGACCAGTACTTTCTCTTGGGTGCATTCGGGGTCTCCAACTTCCTGACCGGCTTCTTGTACTTCCTGGTCAGTCGGCGGGCGAAGAAACTCTCACCGTATGTATTGCTGATCATCCCGTTGGCTTATCTGCTCGGGATGATTGGCATTGCCGTCTCGGGTGTGCATATGCAGGCGGCATTCGAAGGGAAGTACTTCATGATGGCTTACCTCGCTATTTGTGTGGTGACTTTCGGCGTATTTTTGGTTCGAACGGGCCAGCAGAGGAGGAGGGCGGACCCGTCCGCGGCGGGCGCGTCCCGCAGTCGATCAGGCCCGATGTGACGGCCCTGGCGAGCAGACGCAAAAGCCCCCGACACGCCGAGCGTGCGGGGGCTTTTGCGTCTGCTCGCGGTAATTGAGCGCCCCAGGCTTGACGCACCGCTGGACTCGGGTGCAATGTGATACTGGTCATATGACCACTGGTCACTCCGGGCAGAAAGGCGCAGCTCATGACCACGAGGGACAAGTACACGGACGTGCCGACGCCCTACTCGTGGGAGGTCCCCAGTGTCGGCGACGCGCGCTTCACGTGGGAGTACGACGAGAGCCGGGCCCGGCTGCTATCCCTGTACCAAAAGGGCAAGGACAAACAGTGGGATGCCCAGTCGCGCATCGACTGGGCGCAGGACGTCGACCCGACCAACCCGGTCGGGCTGCCCGACGAGTTTCATCCGCTGTTCGGTAGCCCGGTGTGGGAGGCCGCCGACGCATCCCGGCGCGCCGAGATGCGCCTGCACTCCCAGGCGTGGCAGTTCTCGCAGTTCCTGCACGGAGAGCAGGGGGCGATGATCTGCTCCGCCAAGATCGTCGAGGTCGTCCCGGACCTGGACGCGAAGTTCTATGCGGCCACCCAGACCATGGACGAGGCCCGGCACGTCGAGGCGTTCTCGCGCTTCCTGCAGGAGAAGGTCGGCCTCGTCTACCCGATCAACACGCACCTGACCGCGCTGCTCGACGACACCCTGCGCGACTCGCGCTGGGACATGCCCTACCTCGGCATGCAGGTCCTCATCGAAGGGCTCGCACTCGCCGCCTTCGGGGTGCTGCGCGACATGGTGCCGCAGCACTCGCTGGCCAAACAGCTGTTGGCCTATGTGATGCAGGACGAGGCGCGGCACGTCGCCTTCGGCCGGATCTCGCTCAAGGACTATTACTCCGAGCTGACCGAAGCCGAACGGGACGAGCGCGAGCAGTTCGTCGTGGACGCCTGCTACCTGATGCGCGACCGGTTCCGCGGCGAGGAGGTCTTCGAGACCCTCGGCCTCGACGTCCAAGCGTGCGCCGAGTGGGTCGACAATTCGCCGCTGATGATCCAGTTCCGCTCGCACCTGTTCAGCCGCATCGTGCCGATCGTCAAGGACATCGGGCTGTGGGGCAGCAGGGTGCAGAAGGCCTTCCGGGACATGGGCGTCCTCGACATGAGCGGCTTGGACATCGAGGCGCTGATGAAGGCCGACGAGGATCAGGCCGATGCGCTGGACAAGGCGCACGCCGAGATGGCCGAGCGGGCCGTCGAAGTGGACCAGGTGATCGCGGCGGGCGCGAGCTGAGGCCTGGCCGCGGCTGATCGGCGGCGACGGCGCGTCACCGGCTGGGCGGCAGGCTCGGAGGCGTCGTCGTGTAGGACGGCGTCGACGTGGCGGTCGGGGCGCTGGTGACCGTCACGGTGCTGGTGCTCGTGCTGGTCGACGGCGGTGGCACCGACGTGGTGACCGTGGTGACGCTGGTGGTCTCCGTGGTCGACGATGTCGTGGTCGCGGACGCCGCGGTGATCACACCGCAGGCGATGCGCTTGCTCGATTCAGCGGCCGGGGCGCCGCCGAGGTTGTCCGCCGTCTGGTGGATGACCAGCGCGGTACCCGAGCTGTTTCTCAGGTCCGCGGCGGTGAACAAGTTGCTCGTCGTGACGAGTTTCGCCGAGCCGTCGGAGCGCACCTGCAATGCGGTCAGGTCGCCGCTGGCGGGATAACCGGTGTGATTCGGCGCCTGGTAAACGCTTCCGGCGGAGCTGAAGTCGGCGATGTCGCACTTGCCGACCGAGTGGATTTGCAGCCCGTGGAAGCCCGGGCTCAGCACCTGGTTGGGTCCGGCGTCCACCGTCACCGTCGCATAGCCGTTCGCGAAATCGAAGGTGGCGGTGGCGATCTGGGTCCCGTCGGAGCTCTTCACCTGCGTGGTCATCCGCTCGGTACCGGGTGGCGCGCTGGAGGACGCGGCGGACTGGTTACCGCCCTGGTTTGCGCATGCAGCTAACGGTGCGATGGTCGCGGTAAGCGCCGCGGCGGCGAAGGCCAAACCCTTATTCATTGACCGGTCTTACCCCCGTTAGCGCATGTCGAAACGAGCTGAACCCCTATGCAAACCCGTCCACGGGCGCAATGCTCATCGCAGGCGGGGACTACGCCAGGAGGAAAGAGATGTCAGCACCCACAGCCGATGAGATCCGCGCGGCGGTCGGGCGGCACGTGGAATTGTGGAATGCCGGTGACAAGGAGGCGTGGCTCGCGCACTGGAAGCGCGTCGTGCCGGGCGAGGTCACGATGGAGGATCCTGTCGGCACGCCGGTCAAGCGGGGATGGGACGTCATGAGCGAGGTGTGGGACGCCTCGCCGAACGCCGACTGGAAGCTGGGCATCGACCTGCTCTACGTATGCGGTGCCACCGGCGCGGCCGTCATCCGCAACTCGGGCACCGTGAACGGGCAACCGGCGGTCATTCAGAGCATCGAGATCTACAAATTCGGCGACGACGGCTCGTTGCACACATCGACCTTCTGGGACCTCTCGGCCGGCAACGAGTACGCACAGTGGACGGCGGAGACGGGCGAGGCGCGGTGAATCAGGCCGGCCGGGGGGAGCGGGCCGATCAGGCCGAGCGGCGGATGCCGCGGCTGCGGCCGATGTCGCCCTTCAGGAGCAGGTCGCGCTCGGACTCCGACAGGCCACCCCAGACGCCGTAGGGCTCGCCGACCTCCAGGGCGTGGGAACGGCACTCCTGGATGACAGGGCACTGCCGGCACATCTCCTTGGCGCGCTGCTCGCGCTGCATGCGGGCGCGACCCCGCTCGCCGTCGGGGTGGAAGAACATCGACGAGTCAACGCCACGGCACAGGCCTTGCAGTTGCCAGTTCCAGATGTCGGCGTTGGGCCCAGGTAGCTGCTCCGGCTGTGGCATAGGATCGTTCCCTCTCTGCACGGCACGCCCAGAAGGACGGGTTTCGCGAAGCGCCCGAGAAGCGACCGTGCAAACTGATTTGGAGTGGAGTCACCGATGACTACCCGACAAACCTAGAACTTAGGTGCGGCGGCGAATTTCCGTCAATAGCCACTTAGGTCGGCAAAATATGTAAGCGTTGTAGCAAAATTTACTCGCCGTTCATCTGCCACCCATTCGGCGACCGAAAACCGTGCTAGCAGGCACTTGACCGAACCGAGATTTCCCAGCTCAGCGGCCGCGGCGGGAGGTGGAGCAATTAGTACGCGACCCATTGTGATTAACAGTTCGGTAACACGATCAGCACGAAGTGTTTACTACTATCACCGTGATTGAAACTCGTCACACTTCCGTGATTCAGCACACGCTGGCCGGCGCCGCCTTCGGCGGGCGACCGGATAACTGGCCGCTGCCCGCCGCGACCACTCCGGAGCAACTGTGGTTGCGCGCCGTCGCGGCGGGCGGGCAGGGCCGCTACGGCAGCGCCTATTGCGACCTGGCGGCGCTGCGGCGCGACGCCGCGGACGGCCGGCTGATCTCGCTGGCGCACAGCACCCAGGGGTCGTTCTTGCGCCAGCTCGGCTGGCATGCGGTGGCGCGGGGCTGGGACGGGCGCGCCCTGGCGCTGGCGGGCACGGATCCCGAGGCCCGCGCCGACGCGCTGATCGGGCTGGCGGCCGACGCGCTGGGCGTCGGCCGCTTCGCCGCCGCGGCAACGTTGTTGGGTCGCGTGGACCTCGGACACGACGCGGTCCCCGACCGGCTGCCGGTGCGCCGGCGGTGGGTGGCCGCCGAGCTGGCGATGGCCACCGGCGACGGCGAATCGGCCGTGCGGCACGCCGAGGAGGCGGTGGAACTCGCCGACGCGATGGGCCAACCCTCGGCGCGGCACCGGGTGAAAAGCGACGTGGTGCTGGCCGCCGCGCTGTGCAGCGCCGGCGACGCAGAGCGCGCCCGCGCGGTCGCGGAGGCGGCGCTGGACGCCACCGGTCGGCTGGGCCTGATACCGCTTCGCTGGGCGTTGGCTTGCTTGCTGATCGACATCGAAAGCGTCACGTTTTCAGCACAAAAACTGGTTGAAATTCGCGATATTTGCGCAGGCCAGGTGCGGCGCGCCGGGGGCGCGTGGCGTTGCGCTTAAAACGGCCTTCCGCCCGCTATTGTCATTTCGACTGTTAGCCCGCGATGTGTCCCATTCGTAACGTTGGAGATACCGCCGTCGATGACAATTCAAGGCGAACGTCTCGACGCTGTGGTTGCGGAGGCCGTGGCGGGAGACCGCAACGCACTACGGGAGGTGCTGGAGACCATCCGTCCGATTGTCGTGCGATATTGCCGGGCGCGAGTCGGCACGGTCGAACGGGGCGGTCTGTCAGCAGACGACGTAGCTCAGGAGGTGTGCTTGGCCACCATCACGGCGCTGCCGCGGTACCGGGAGCGCGGGCGCCCGTTCCTTGCTTTCCTGTACGGCATCGCGGCCCACAAGATCGCCGACGCGCACCGAGCGGCCGGCCGTGATCGCGCCTACCCCGCCGAAACCGTTCCGGAGCGCTGGTCGCCCGAGGCGGGCCCGGAGCAGCGGGCCCTCGAGGCCGACTCGGTCAGCCGGATGAACGAGTTGCTCGAGATCCTGCCCGCCAAGCAGCGGGAGATTTTGATCCTGCGCGTGGTCGTCGGCCTGTCCGCCGAGGAGACCGCCGCCGCCGTCGGGAGCACCACCGGAGCGGTCCGCGTGGCCCAGCACCGGGCGCTGTCCCGGCTCAAGTCCGAAATCGTCGCGGCGGGTGACTATGCCTGAATCCCTGGACGAGTTCGCCCACACCGATTTGCTCCTCGACGCGCTCGCCGAGCGGCGACCGGTCGATCTGGACGATCCCGACGACCCCAATTTCGAAGCGCTGGCCGTGCTGCTGGAGGACTGGCGCGACGACCTGCGGTGGCCGCCGGCCAGCGCGCTGGTGTCGCCCGAGGAGGCCATCGAAGCGCTGCACACCGGGCTCGCCGAGCGGCGGCGCGCCCGCCGGGGCCTGGCGACCATCGGATCGGTCGCCGCCACGCTGCTGGCGCTGAGTGGGTTCGGCGCCATGGTGGTCGAGGCCCGTCCCGGGGACACGCTCTACGGCCTGCACGCGATGTTCTTCGACCAGCCGAGGGTCAACGACAGCCAGATCGAGCTGTCCGCCAAGGCCGAGCTGGCCAAGGTCCAGCAAATGATCGACCAGGGTCAGTGGGCGCAGGCCCAGAACCAGCTGGCCCAGGTGAGCAGCACCGTGCAGTCCATGAACGACGGGGCAAGCCGGAACGACCTGCTGGACGAGGTCAATCTCTTGAACACCCGCGTGGAATCCCGCAACCCGAACGCGACGGTGCCGCCCGCCGCGCCGAAACCCAAGGCGCCGGCCGCCTCGTCGACGTCGTCGGCCCCGCCGAGTACGACCCCACCGAGCCCATCAGCAAGTTCGACGACGAGCCCGACAACGACGAGCCCGTCCTCGGGGCGGCATCGGCATCACGCGCATTCGTCGACGCCGTCATCGGCGGCGCCGGACGAGACGCCCTGACTCAGCGGCGGTGGAATCCGTCGGCGTCCGACGTCGCCTCGTTGAGTGAGGCGTCGGCGTAGCCCCGGCAGTAATCCCACGTGACGTAGGAGTCCGGTTCGGGGTCATAGGCGGGCTCGTGCGGGCGGACCGTGCCGTCGATGAGCAGCTGCAGCAGGTTGGCCCGCAACATGTCCCAGTCGTGGTAGTGGTCTTGCTGGCACTCGTCGCAACAGACCACCAGCCCGCGAATCCCCTTGTGCGCCAACAGGGCCTCGTACACGGCCAGATCGGCCAGGTCGGCCTCGACCGCCATCCGCTCCTGCTGATCCAGCGGTTGCCCGGGCTCGACGGCTTCGAGCGCCGCCGACGGATCGCAGGGGTCGTCGGCGAACGGGTCGGGTGGCAAACCCGGTGGGAGGTGGTCACGCACGCCCCTAGCCTACGCAGGGGGGCCGTCATAGCGCCAGCAGGGACATGCCCGCCGCCCGCCCTGCGCGGCACGCCCGGACAAGCGGGTCCGGGTGCCGCGGGAGCCGATAGGATGGGCTTCTCACTCCGCGCGCGTATGGAGGGCCTCCCGATGACCCGTGGCATGTCCCACTTGGAAGAAAGCTCCGACCTCGTTGTCGGCCCGTACGTGCGCGACCCCCGTCTCGCGGGACTGTCCGACGAGCCGGTGCCGACGGGCGGCGACAACCCGGACAAGATCGCGATGCTCGGCCTGACGTTCGACGACGTCCTGCTGCTGCCCGCGGCCTCCGACGTGGTCCCCGCGACGGCGGACACCTCCAGCCAGCTCACCAAGAAGATCAGGCTCAAGGTGCCGCTGGTCAGCTCGGCGATGGACACCGTCACCGAGTCACGGATGGCCATCGCGATGGCCCGGGCCGGCGGCATGGGCGTGCTGCACCGCAACCTGCCGGTCGCCGAACAGGCCGGCCAGGTCGAGATGGTGAAGCGCTCGGAGGCCGGCATGGTCACCGATCCCGTCACCTGCCGGCCGGACAACACGCTGGCGCAGGTCGACGCGCTGTGCGCCCGCTTCCGGATCTCCGGGCTGCCGGTGGTCGACGAGTCCGGCGCTCTCGTCGGCATCATCACCAACCGCGACATGCGGTTCGAGGTGGACCAGACCAAGCAGGTCGCCGAGGTCATGACCAAGTCCCCGCTGATCACAGCCCAGGAGGGCGTGTCCGCCGACGCGGCGCTGGGGCTGTTGCGGCGCAACAAGATCGAGAAACTGCCCGTCGTCGACGGCCACGGCCGGCTGACCGGACTGATCACCGTCAAGGACTTCGTCAAGACCGAACAGCACCCGCTGGCCACCAAGGACAGCGACGGGCGGCTGCTGGTCGGCGCCGCCGTCGGCGTCGGCGGTGACGCCTGGGTGCGGGCGATGATGCTGGTGGATGCCGGGGTCGACGTGCTGATCGTCGACACCGCGCACGCGCACAACCGGCTGGTGCTCGACATGGTCGGCAAGCTCAAGGCCGAGGTCGGCGACCGCGTCGAGGTGATCGGCGGCAACGTCGCCACCCGGGCGGCGGCCGCGGCGCTCATCGACGCCGGCGCCGACGCCGTCAAGGTCGGTGTGGGACCGGGATCGATCTGCACGACGCGCGTCGTGGCGGGCGTCGGCGCGCCACAGATCACGGCGATCCTGGAGGCCGTCGCGGTCTGCCGGCCGAGGGGTGTGCCGGTGATCGCCGACGGCGGGCTGCAGTATTCCGGCGACATCGCCAAGGCGCTGGCCGCCGGCGCGTCGACGGCCATGCTGGGCTCGCTGCTGGCCGGGACCGCGGAGGCGCCCGGCGAGCTGATCTTCGTCAACGGCAAGCAGTTCAAGAGCTACCGCGGCATGGGCTCGCTGGGCGCCATGCAGGGTCGCGGCGGCGGCAAGTCCTATTCCAAGGACCGCTATTTCGCCGACGACGCCCTCTCCGAGGACAAGCTGGTGCCCGAGGGCATCGAGGGCAGGGTGCCGTTCCGTGGGCCGCTGTCGTCGGTGATCCACCAGCTGACGGGCGGCCTGCGGGCGGCGATGGGCTACACCGGCTCGCCCACCATCGAGGCGCTCCAGCAGGCGCAGTTCGTCCGGATCACCGCGGCGGGCCTGCGCGAGAGCCACCCGCACGACGTCGCCATGACCGTCGAAGCCCCCAACTACTTCGCGCGGTGAACAGCGAACTGGCCATGGTCGAGATCGGGATGGGCCGCAACGCCCGTCGCACGTATGAACTGTCCGAGATCAGCATCGTGCCGTCGCGGCGCACCCGCTCGTCGCAGGACGTGTCGACGGCCTGGCAGCTGGACGCCTACCGGTTCGAGATCCCGGTCATCGCGCATCCGACCGACGCGCTGGTGTCGCCGGAATTCGCCATCGAGCTGGGCCGGCTCGGCGGGTTGGGCGTGCTCAACGGCGAGGGGCTGATCGGCCGGCACGCCGACGTCGAGGCGAAGATCGCCCAACTGCTCGAGGCCGCCGAGAAGGAGCCGGAACCGTCGGCGGCGATCCGGTTGCTGCAGGAGCTGCACGCCGCGCCGCTGGACCCGGACCTGCTGGGCTCGGCGGTCGCCCGCATCCGCGAGGCCGGCGTGACCACCGCCGTGCGGGTCAGCCCGCAAAACGCGCAGGCGCTGACCCCGGCGCTGCTGCAGGCCGGGATCGACCTCCTGGTCATCCAGGGCACCATCGTCTCGGCCGAACGGGTCGCCAGCGACGGTGAGCCGCTGAACCTGAAGACCTTCATCTCCGAGCTCGACATCCCCGTGGTCGCCGGTGGGGTGCTGGATCACCGGACGGCGCTGCACCTGATGCGCACCGGCGCCGCCGGGGTCATCGTCGGCTACGGCTCCACCCGCGGCGTGACCACCAGCGACGAGGTGCTGGGCATCAGCGTGCCGATGGCCACCGCGATCGCCGACGCGGCCGCCGCGCGCCGCGAATATCTCGACGAGACCGGCGGCCGGTACGTGCACGTGCTGGCCGACGGCGACATCCACACCTCCGGCGAGCTGGCCAAGGCCATCGCGTGCGGCGCCGACGCGGTGATGCTGGGCACGCCGCTGGCCGAGGCCGCCGAGGCGCTCGGCGGCGGGTGGTTCTGGCCGGCCGCGGCGGCGCACCCGTCGCTGCCGCGCGGGGCGCTGCTGCAGATCGCCGTGGGCGAGCGCCCGCCGCTGCGGCAGGTCCTGGGCGGCCCGTCCGACGATCCGTTCGGCAGCCTGAATCTGGTCGGCGGCCTGCGCCGGTCGATGGCCAAGGCCGGCTATTGCGACCTCAAGGAGTTCCAGAAGGTCGGCCTGACGGTCGGTAGCTGAGTTTCGGCGGCCGAACGTGCGGCCAGCTTCACGCTCGGCTCCCAATGTGCGGCCAGCTTCACGCTCGTGCCAACGGCTCGGTGCTCGAGGCCCCTGGTTAGTTACCGGCGGGTACGGCCATACTGGTGCCATGAAGCCGGATTACGACGTCCTGATCATCGGTTCGGGGTTCGGTGGCAGCGTCAGCGCGCTGCGGCTGACGGAAAAGGGCTACCGCGTGGGGGTGCTGGAGGCCGGCCGCCGCTTCTCCGACCAGGAATTCGCCGAGACCTCCTGGGACCTGCGCAAGTTTTTGTGGGCGCCCAAGTTGGGTTGCTACGGCATCCAGCGGATCCACCCGCTGCGCAACGTGATGATCCTGGCCGGCGCCGGCGTGGGCGGCGGTTCGCTCAACTACGCCAACACCTTGTACGTGCCGCCGGAGCCGTTCTTCAAAGACCCGCAGTGGGCCCACATCACCGACTGGCGCGACGAGCTGGCGCCGCACTACGAACAGGCGCAGCGGATGCTGGGCGTCGTCGAGAACCCGACGTTCACCGATGCCGACCGCCTGGTCAAGGAAGTCGCCGACGAGATGGGCTGCGGCGACACCTGGGTGCCGACGCCGGTGGGGGTGTTCTTCGGGCCGGACGGCACCAAGGCGCCGGGCAAGACCGTGCCCGACCCGTATTTCGGCGGGGCCGGGCCCGACCGCACCGGCTGCCTGGAATGCGGCTGCTGCATGACCGGCTGCCGCTACGGGGCCAAGAACACCCTCGTGAAGAACTACCTCGGCCTCGCCGAATCCCATGGTGCGCAAGTCATTCCGATGACCACGGTGAAGAGCTTCGAGCAGCGTCCCGACGGCCTGTGGGAGGTCCACACCGTTCGCACCGGGAGTTGGCTGCGGCGCGACCGGCGCACCTTCACCGCGGAAAACCTGATCCTGGCCGCGGGCACCTGGGGCACGCAGCACCTGCTGTTCAACATGCGCGACAAGGGCAAGCTGCCCCGCCTGTCGAAGCGCCTCGGCGTGCTGACCCGGACCAACTCCGAGTCGATCGTCGGGGCCGCGACGCTCGAGGTGCTGCCCGAGCTGGACCTGACGCACGGGGTGGCGATCACGTCGTCGATCCACCCGACGTCGGACACCCACATCGAGCCCGTCCGCTACGGCAAGGGCTCCAACGCGATGGGGCTGCTGCAGACGCTGATGACCGACGGCCCCGGGGCCGAGGGGCCCGATGAAAACTACGTGCCGCGCTGGAAGCAGTTGCTACAGCAGGGCCGGGAGGACCCGCGCGGCATCCTGCGGATGATCAACGTGCGCCAGTGGAGCGAGCGCACGGTGATCGCACTGGTGATGCAGCACCTGGACAACTCGATCACGACGTTCACCAAGCGCGGCAAGCTCGGCATCCGCTGGTACTCCAGCAAGCAGGGGCACGGCCAGCCGAACCCGTCGTGGATCCCGGTCGGCAACGAGGTCACCCGGCGCATCGCCGCCAAGATCGACGGCGTGGCCGGCGGCACCTGGGGCGAGTTGTTCAACATCCCGCTGACCGCCCACTTCCTCGGCGGCGCGGTGATCGGCGACAGCCCCGAACACGGCGTCATCGACCCGTACCACCGGGTCTACGGCTACCCCACGCTGTTCGTGGTGGACGGCGCGGCGATCTCGGCGAACCTGGGCGTCAACCCGTCGCTGTCCATCACCGCGCAGGCCGAGCGGGCCGCGTCGCTCTGGCCGAACAGGGGCCAGAACGACGTCCGGCCGCTGCAGGGCGACACCTACCGCCGGCTGAACCCGATCCCGCCCGAGCACCCGGTGGTCCCGGCGCACGCGCCCGGCGCGTTGCGCTGGCTACCGATCGACCCGGTGAGCAGTGCGGGCTGACGGCCGTGACGATCGCGAGGCGCGCGTTGGGGGCACCTCCCGCTTGCGGGGGACCGGGCGCTGCGGGTCGTCACCACCCCTGCAGGTCAGCTCGCGAGCGCGTCGAGTGGGGCACCGCTGACGACGCGGCTGCGTTGCCCGTGCACGTTGACCGGCACGTCGCCCATCAGCGTGACCCGGTGCATCAGCCGGCGCTGGCCGTCGTAGTCGTCGATCGCCCGGTGCTGGGTCGCCCGATTGTCCCAGATCGCGACGTCGCCGTACGCCCAGCTCCAGCGAATGGTGTTCTCGGGCACGGTGATTCGGCGCTGTAGCAGTTCGAACAGCACGCTCGATTCGTAGCTGTCCAGCCCGGTGAAACCGCGCACGAAATCTCCCAGCACCAGCGTCCGCTCGCCGGTTTCCGGGTGCACGCGCACCACGGGGTGCTCGGTCTGGAACTCCTTCTTCTCGAAGGCCTGCCGGAACGCCCGCTGCGCGTCGGTGAGCTGTTCGGCGTTCACGTAGTCATACCGGTTGGTGTGCAGCGCCCAGAGGTTTTCGACGAGGCACTTCAGCGGCTCGGGCAGCTGCTCGTAGGCGGCCGCCGTCGACGCCCACAGGGTCGAGCCGCCATAGCTGGGCAGGGTGACCGCGCGCAGGATCGACGCCGCCGGGTAGTTGGCCGCGAACGTGACATCGGTGTGCCAGCGGTTGGCCTTGCCGTATTCGGAGTTGATCGGCGTGATGACCGGTGCGTCCTTGCCGGCGAGGAAGGCCGCGGCCGGGTGGCCGATCGGGGTGCCCAGCAGCCGGGCGAAGGCGAGCTGTTGCTCGTCGTCGAGATGGTCCTGTCCGCGGAAGAAGATCACCTTGTGGGTCACCAGTGCCCGGTGGATCTCGTCGACGGTGCCCTGGTCGAGGTCGCCGCCGAGGCGCACGCCGTCGAGTCGGGCACCGATCCGGCTGCCCAGCTTGGTGACGGTGATGGAGTCGGTCATTTCTTCCGTCCTTCGGTGAAGTTCGCTGTAGTCAACTGACTACATGAGTTAGTGTAGTCATATGACTACGCGTTCGGCAAGGGCCGTTGGGACAAATTCCGCCGGGCAGGGAACCCCCACCGGGCAGGGAGCGCCGACCGGCCGGGAACAGGTGGGCGCCGCCATTTTGGAGGCCGCCACCGACCTGTTCGCCGAGCGGGGCCCGGCCGCGACGTCGATCCGCGACATCGGCGCCCGGTCAAAGGTCAACCACGGGTTGGTGTTTCGCCACTTCGGCACCAAGGACAAGCTCGTCGGCGCGGTGCTCGATCATCTCGGCGCGACCACGACGGCGTTGCTGCAGAGCGACCCGACCCCCGAGGAGGCGGAGCGAGCGTTGGACCGGCACCTGCGGGTGATGGCACGCACGCTGCTCGACGGCTACCCCGCGGGCAAGTTGCAGTCCCGGTTTCCGGGCGCCTCGCAGCTGTACGACGACATTCGTCCCCACCACGGCCCCGGCCCCGAGGGCGACCTCAGCGCGCGCCTGGCGGTCGCGAATGCCTTTGCGCTGCAGTTCGGTTGGCGGCTATTCGCGCCGTTCCTGCGTTCGGCGGTCGGCATCGAGGACCTGACGGAGGCCGACCTACGGCAGGCGGTCGTCGCCGAGATGGGCCGGATCGTCGAACCTCATTGAGTGCGGGCCAGGGCGCGCCGGTGCATCGGCTCGCGACCCGGCGGTTGCTGCGGCACCGGCAGCAGCGGCTTGCGGACGCGCACGGCGACGGTCGTCGGCGAATCGGTCTTCAGCGTCAGTTGTTCGCCGGAGTGCCGGAGGGTGAGCTCGTGATCGGGCCCGTCGTCCACCGCGTAGGTGACCTCGGAGTGGTTGACGTCGACGGTCAGCCGGAACTCGCGCCAGCGCAGGCGGAACCGGAGGCGCGAAATGCCTTCGGGCAGTTGAGGATCCAGTGACAGAATGCCCTCGTCATCGCGCAGGCCGCCGAACCCCGCCACCAGTGTCATCCAGGCCCCGGCCAGCGAGGCCATGTGCAATCCGTCGCGGGTGTTGTGGTGCAGGTCGCGCAGGTCGATCAGCGCCGCCTCGTAGGCGTAGTCGTGGGCCAGCTCCAAATGCCCGACCTCGGCGCACATCACGGCCTGCGTGCAGGCCGACAGCGACGAGTCGCGCACCGTGCGCCGTTCGTAGTAGTCGACGTTGCGGGCCTTCTGTTCCGGCGTGAAGGCGTGGCTCTGCCACTGCATCGCCAGCACGAGGTCGGCCTGTTTGATCACCTGGGCCGGATAGAGCCGCACGTAGGCCTCGTGCAGCAACAGGGGATAGGTGGTGTTCTTCTGGAAATCCCATTCGGCGAAGGTGGTGAACCCCTCGCACTGCTGGTGGACCCCCAGTTCGGCGTCGTAGGGGATGTTGACCGCGTCGGCCGCGTCGCGCCAGGAGGCCGCCTCCTCGGTGGTGACGTCCAGCGCCGCCGCCTGCTCGGGGTGGCGGTTGCACGCGTCGGCCGCGGTCACCAGGTTGTGCGCCGCCATCAGGTTCGTGAAGACGTTGTCGCGGACGATCGCCGTGTACTCGTCGGGTCCGGTGACCCCGTCGAGGTGCCAGACGCCGTGCCGGTCGTGGTGTCCCAGCGAGATCCACAGCCGGGCGGTCTCGACCAGTACCTTCAGGCCGCAGTCCCGCTCCAGATCGTGGTCTCCGGTGACGACGCGGTAGCGCTCGAAGGCCATCGCGACGTCGGCGTTGATGTGCCAGGCCGCCGTGCCGGCCGGCCAGTACGCCGAGCACTCCTGCCCGCGGATCGTTCGCCACGGGAAGCTGGCCCCGTCCAGGCCGAGTTCGGCCGCCCGCTCCTTGGCCAGTTCCAGCGTCGACGCCCGCCAGCGCAGCGCGTCGGCGGCGGCGTGCGGCGCGGTGTAGGTGAGCACCGGCAGCACGTAGGCCTCGGTGTCCCAGAAGGCGTGGCCGTCGTAGCCGGTTCCGGTGAGCCCCTTGGCGGCGATGGCGCGGCGTTCGGCGCGGGCGCTGGCCTGCAGCAGGTGGAACATCCCGAACCGGACGGCCTGCTGGGATTCGGGGTCGCCTTCGACCTCGACGTCCGCGTTCTCCCAGAAGTCGTCGAGGTAGGACCGCTGCGCTTCCAGCAATCCCTGCCAGCCGGTGTAGCGGGCGCTGTGGATGGCCGCGGCGGCCTGGTCGCGCAGGGCAGGTCGGGAGCGCATGCTCGACCAGCCGTACGCCAGGTACTTGACGATGCGCAGCTTCTGGCCGGCCCGAAGCCCGCAGATCACGGTGGTGCGGGCCAGGTCCGGGCGGGCGTCGGTGCTGAACTCGACGCGCCCGGGCACGTCGATCTCGTGATCCATCGCCGCGGACATCATCAGGGCACTGGCCCGGGTCCGGTGCATGAGAAGCGCTCCGGTCTCGGTGTTTTCGTGGTCGACGGCCTCGAGCGGGCGCTCGAGGATCGCCGACACCCGCGGGTCGTCGGAGGTCTCCGGCTGGTCCTCGTTGGTGACCAGTTCGGATTGCACGGTCACGCGCACGAATTCCTCGACCGCCTCGACGACGTACTCGATGGCCGCGACGCCGCGCTGGGCCAGGGAGACCAGGCGGGTGGACACGACCCTGACCTGCTTGCCGTTGGGCGAGCGCCAGTCCGCGCGACGGGTCAGTGTCCCGGCGCGCAGGTCGAGCACCCGCTCGTGGGAGAGCAACTCGCCGTAGCGGACGTCGAACGGCTCGTCCTCGACGAGCAGCCGGATGATCTTGCCGTTGGTGACGTCGACGATCGTCTGGCCGGCCTCGGGGTAGCCGTAACCGGCCTCGGCGTACGGCAGCGGCCGGATCTCGTAGAAGGAGTTCAGGTAGGTGCCCGGCAGGCCGTGCGGTTCACCCTCGTCCAGGTTGCCGCGCAGCCCGATGTGCCCGTTGGACAAGGCGAACAGCGATTCCGATTGGGCCAGCAGGTTCAGGTCGAGCCGCGTCTCGCGGACCTGCCACGGTTCGACGGGAAATTCTTCCTCGGTGATCATGGGTTCAGCAGCTCGGCCAGATCGGTGACGACGACGTCGGCGCCGTTGCGGCGCAGGTCCTCGGCCTGGCCCACCCGGTCGACGCCCACCACGTAGCCGAAGTTACCGGCGCGGCCGGCCTGCACGCCCGACAGTGCGTCCTCGAAGACGGCCGCGGCGTCGGCGCTGACGCCGAGCAGCTCCGCCCCGCGCAGGTAGGAGTCGGGTGCCGGCTTGCCGGCGATGTGTTCCTCGCGCAGCGTGACGCCGTCCACCCGCTGCTGGACGAACCGGTCCAGGCCGGTGATCTCGAGGACGTCGCGGGTGTTGGCGCTCGAGGACACCACGGCGATGCCCAGGCCCGCGGCCGAGACCGCCTCCAGGTAGCGCCGCGACCCGTCGAAGACCTCGACGCCGTCGTCGTGCAGCACCTTCTGGAACATCTCGTTCTTGCGGTTGCCCAGGCCGTAGATCGTTTCCTTGTCGCCGGCGTCGTCCGGGTCGCCGTCGGGCAGCTCGATTCCGCGGCTGTCCAGAAACGACCGGACCCCGTCTTCGCGCTTCTTGCCGTCGACGTATTCGCGGTAGTCGGCGGCCGGGTCGAACGGGACGAACTTCTCCCCGGTCCGCTCGGCCCGTTCGGACAGGTAGGCGTCGAACATGGCCTTCCACGCCTTGGTGTGCACGCTCGCGGTGTCGGTGAGCACACCGTCGAGGTCGAACAGGCAGGCACGCACCTTCTCCGGCAGACCCAGCGTTGGGCTCACTGCGGACCTCACTCTCAGCTAGCGGGCGATTACTTGGTGCGATACCCACTCCACCACGCCAAGATGCCTGCCGCCAGGGATCGCCGCCCGTTGCGCTGCAGACTCAGGTGTCGTTCAGCAGACCGCGCTCGATGAGGTCCAGCACCCGGGCCCGCGACGATCTGATGGCGGCAGGGCTCGCGGGCAGCGGTCCGTCAAGGAGCAGGCCGGCCAGGCCGTGCACGGCGGACCAGGCGGCGACCTCGGCCCCCTGCCTGCGGCGGGCGTCCAGCAGGCCGGCGGTCTGGGCTTCATCGAGCACCTGGCCGAGGACCCCGAAGGGGTCGGCGGTGGCGTCGGTCGGCTCGGCGGACGTCGCGGGATGCGAGGTGAACGCGGTGCGAAACAGCCCCGGCTCCGCGATCGCGAAGTCGATGTAGGCGGTGCCGACCGCGCGCAGCCTCTTGCGCGGGTCGGTGCTGCGGTTGACCCTGCGGCGCATCTGCTCGGCGAGTTCGTTGCGCGCGAAGCGCGACACCTCGGCCAGCAGCGCCTCGCGGTCGGCGAAGTGGCGGTAGGCGGCCGAATGCGACACCCCGGCAGCTCGGGCCGCCTCGCGCAGGACCACCCGATCGGGGCCGCCCTCGCGGGCCAGGGCGATGCTCGCCTCGACCAGGGCCGACCGCAACGCCCCGTGGTGGTAGCCCTGCTTGCCGGGGGGCGCGGCGTCGTCGGAACCCATGCCCTCAGGATCTCACGCTCGCCGGAATGTTGACAACGGTCACATCTCCGTCGCATACTACTAATGTAACCACTGGTCACATATCGAAGATCGAAAGGGGAACTCCAATGACGAACGCACGCGTGCTGGTCACCGGCGCCACGGGAAAGGTTGGCGGCGCGGTGGTGACCCAATTGCTGGAACGGGGCGTGGCCACCAGGGCTTTGGTGCATCGCGACGACGGCCGCAGCGTCCGGTTGCGCGCCCTGGGCGCCGAGGTCGTCGTGGCGGATATGCTTGACATTCAACAGGTTCGGGCCGCGGTCGACGGCGTGGATCGACTGTTCTTCAACCCCCCGTACCACCCGCATGCGCTCGACAGTGCGGTCAGCTTTGCCGTGGCCGCGCGCAGCGCCGGCGTCGAGGCGGTGGTCGCGCTGGGTCAGTGGCTGGCCAGTCCCGAGCATCCGTCGCTGATGACACGCCAACAATGGTTGTCCGACAAGCTGTTTGCGCTACTGCCGGACACCGCTCACATCGCGGTCGATCCCGGCTTCTTCGCGGACAACTATTTCCAGGTCCTGCCGGTTGCGGCCCAACTCGGGGTGCTGCCGATGCCGGCGACGGGGGGCCGACTCAACGCGCCCCCGTCCAACGAGGACATCGCCCGGGTCGCGGTGGGCGCATTGCTCGACCCGCACCGTCATGACGGACGAGCCTACCGACCGACCGGGCCAAAGCTCTTGTCCGGCAGTGACATCGCCGACGCGGTCGGCGAGGCGCTCGGCCGGCGCGTCCGGCTCATGGAGATCCCGCCGTGGATGTTCCTGCGAGCGGTGCGCGTGAGCGCCAAGCGGCTCGGCGTGGACATGTTCTTCGAGTCCGGTTTGCGCCATTACCTGCCGGAGACCGGCCTGGGCACCTGGGAGGTGGGCGGCCCCACAACCGATGTGCGTGACGTCGCGGGGGTCGAGCCGGAAGACTTTCTCACCATCGCCCGCCGCTACGTCAACGCGGCCGACACCCGGCGCACCGCGGGCAGGATGCTGCGGGAGGTCGGCAATCTCATGCTGACCGGGCTGGTGCCCACGCCCCGGCTCGACCGCTTCGACCGCCGCCAGCAGCATCCCCGGCCCGCCCGGCCCCACTATTCCGGCGAGTCGGCCGTCTGGCTCGGCGAGCACGCCCCGTCCGGTGACCCGGCCCGCTACCGGTTCGGCCTGATCGAGAACCTGGCGCTGGATGCATAGCAGTTGGTGGCGCACGTCGCGCACCGAGTTGACGACCCAGTGGAGCGTCCGCTCGGTGCGCGGCGGTCAGCTCGCTCCACCCGCACACCTTATGAAATGGCGGGTCTTCCGGTGCTCTGCCGGATGATGCGGACCATTTCGGTGGGCCGCTCGAGGGCCGAAAAGTGCCCGATGCCGGGCACCGTGACGGCCCGGACACCGAGGAGGCGGGCGACCTGGTCCCGATCCGCCGGACGCGACCAATCCCGCTCGCTGTAGATCAGCGTGGCCAGCGTATTCACCTGCGCGTAGCGGCCTTTCGCCTCGATGAGATCGGACAGGCTGCGCATGATGGCCCGATTCACCCTGGGGTAGCCGGGCCGCCGGCCGCTTCGCCGCAGCTCGGTGAGGAAGTCCATGGGCAGCGCGTGGTGGTCGGCGAAGCCGCCGGCCAGCACGCCTTCGAGGATGAGGCGGTTCTCCAGTCGGGCGAAGATTGGTCCCGATCCGGGTAGCCGGACGCCGGTGCCGATCACGCGGGCCAGCCAGTTGCCGCGTTCCAGGCCGCCCGGGTAGTCGTAGGGATTGAACGCGATCACGTTGCTCACCCGGTCCGTCAGCTCGATCGAGGCGAGCAACGCCAGCGCGCCGCCCATCGATTCGCCGGCCAAAGTGACGTCGCGGAGATCCAGCGCCCTGACGAATTCGACGACGGCGCGGCGCAGTTCGGCCTCGCCGTAGCGGGCGCCCGGCACGACGTCGGACCACCCCATGCCGGGCAGGTCCACGGCGTACACGGTGAAGTCGTCCCACAGCGCGGGCACGACGCGCTGGAAGTAGTCCAGCTGGGTGCGGACGGTGTGCAGCAGGACCAGCGGCGGGCCGGTTCCCGCCGTGAAGTAGCGCAACCGGGAGCCGTCGGACCGCGGCATGAACTTGACCTCGCCGCGACCGCGGCTCCAGGTCAGCGTGTAGTCCTGGTCCGCAATCTCGTTGCGTCGCATGGCATCACGCTTCGCTGACGGCCTGGATGGCGTGGACGCGCCCGTCGGCCAGGGCCTGGGTGAGGTTTTCGGCCTTGCGCGCAAAGTCGGTGACGAAGGCGTGCAGGCCCAGCGGATTGGCGGGCTGGGCCAGCAGGGCCTGCATGAGCGCGGCGGCCTGGTCGGTGAGATCGTTCCACGCCACGACGGTGAACCCGGCGGATTCGACGACGGCGCGCAACTCGCCGGGGGTGACCAGGTGGCTGCGCGCGGGGTGGTCGGCCCAGGGGAGGGGATACGCGAGTTCGCCGTCGCCGATCGTGATGTCCCACAGGGCAAGCCGCCCGCCGTCCTTGAGCACCCGGTGCGCCTCGGAGTACAGCCGCGCCTTGTCGGGCACGTTCATCTGCACGTGCTGGCTGAGGACGACGTCGAAGGTGGCGGCGGCGAAGGGGAGTTGGGTGACGTCGGCCTGGCGAACCGTTATCCGCTCGGCGAGCCCGACCAGCCCGTTGAGCCAGCGGTTGGTGGCGCAGTATTCGTCGGTGAGGTCCACCGCGGTGACTCGGGACCCGTAGTGGTCGGCGACGTAGCGGGCCGTGCCGCCGACTCCGCTACCGGCGTCGAGCACTTCGCTGTCGGCGGTGATGCGCGCCAGACCCACCAACTCGGCGGTGGCGAAGCGGCCCATCGTGTGGAAGTCCTCGAGCAGGCCCAGATCGGCGGGCGCGAGGCTCTCGAGGTCCTTGCCGGCGGAACGCAGCGCCCGCTCGATGTTGTTGCGCGACAGGCCGGTCGAGTACTGGGCTTCGATGGTGTCGTTCATTTCTGCACTTTCGTCCATGCGGTGATGATCGGGGGCATCGTGATGAGGGCGTCGGCGGCCAGCGCCTCTTCCCGGAAGCGTGGCACGAAATCGTCGATGTCGGCGACCTCGTCGATGGCGAAGCCCCCTTGTTCCGCGATGGGGGAGACCAGCCGCCAGACCTCCGCGGCGTAGGCCAGTAAGTCGGCGTCGGCGGCGGTGCCGGTCGGCGTGCCCTGCGTCAACCGCGGCACGCCCAGGCCGGCGTCGGCGAAGATGGTGTGCAGCGCGGCGCCGAACCGCGCGCTGAGCCCCATGGCCCCGAAGGCGCGGGCGATACCCGCTATCACCCGGTCGAACAGCGGCAGGTCCGGGACGCAGCGCGCGGCGGTGACGTCGATCTCCGAGAACGCGATGATGCCGCCGGGGCGCACAAACGAGCTGAGGTGCCGCAGCGTGGCGGCCGGGTCGGGCAGGTGCATCAGGATCAGCCGGCCGATGACGGCGTCCACGGGTTCGTCCAGGGTGATCGCGTCGATTGTGCCGTGGGTGAAACGCACTGCCGCCAGGCCCTTTTCGGCAGCGCGGGCGCGGGCCAGCTCGACCATCGCGGGCGCGGCGTCGACGCCGAGCACGCTTCCGCCTGCGCCGACCAGCCGCGCGGCGACGAATGACACATCGCCGGGACCGCTGCCGATATCGAGCACCCGCATGCCCGGAAGCAGGCCGGCGAGCCGCAGCGCGTGCTCGGTGTAGTCGTCGTACACCCGTCCTTGCAGGAGGAGCCGCTGCACCTCCACGTCGGCGTGGCCGAGGACATACGTGCTATCGGTTGTACTCATCAGTTTCCTGCCTTTCTCTGTGGTGGGGGGCTAGGCCTCGGCCAGTGCGGGGGACGGCGCCGCTTCCCGCTCGCGCGCCGGCAACAGCCACGCCACGACGATCGCGGCGCCCAGCGCGATGCCCGCGCACACCAGCGAGCTCACCTGCAGGCCGTCGAGGAAGGCGCGGTCGACGACGGCGCGGACGTGGCCGGCCTGCGAGGCGGGCAGGCGTCGGATCACGGTGTGCGCCGCGGCCATCGAGTGCCGCATGGCCTCGGCGGGCAGGCCGGTCAACGCGTTCGACCCGAGATGTCCCGAGTACACCGACGCGAAGATGCTGCCGGCGATGGCCACGCCGAGGGTGCCGCCCAGTTCGCGCGTCGTGTCGTTGACGGCCGAGCCGATGCCGGCCTTGTCGGTGGACAGCGATCCCATGATCGCCTCGGTGGCCGGCGAGACGGTCAGGCCGAGGCCGCCGCCGAGCAGCAGCATCTGTACGGCGATCTGGCTGTAGGGCGTGGCGGCGTTCGCCGTGGATGCCCACGCCAGGCCGGCGGCGAACACGGTCAGGCCGGTGGCGACGACGGCGGTGGTGCCGACCCGTTCCACCAGTCGGGGCCCCACGATGCTGGCCACCGCGATCGAGCCGGCGACCGGCAGCAACCGCACGCCGGCCTGAAAGGCCGTGTAGTCCTTGATGAATTGGAAGTACTGGGTGATGACGAAGATGAAGCCGAACAGCGTGAGGAAGCCGGCGGTCACCGCCAGGCTGCCGCCGGAGAATCGGCGGTTGAAGAACACCGAGACGTCCAGCATCGGGTGGGTGCTGCGCCGCTCCCATGCCGCGAACGCGGCGAGAACGATTGCCGCGAGGGCGAATCCGGCCGCCGTCCGCCCGTTGGTCCATCCCCAGGTGGGTGCCTCGATGACCGTGTAGACCAGCGTCGTGATCCCGGCCGCGGACAGGATCAGGCCGGGAATGTCGACGCGCGGCGCCGCCGGGTCGCGCGAGGTCGGGACGAACAGGACACCGCCGGCGATGGCCAGCACCGCGATGGGGATGTTCACCATGAAAATCGAGCCCCACCAGAAGTGTTCGAGCAGCCAGCCGCCGCTGATCGGTCCCACGGCCACTCCGACGCCCACCATCGCCGCCCACAGCCCGATCGCCTTCGCGCGCGGCGCCGGGTCGGTGAAGATGTTGGTGATCAGCCCCAGCGTGGTTGGGAAGATCACCGCCGCGCCCACGCCCATGGCGGCGCGGGCCGCGATCAGCGCGTCGGCCGAATTAACCTGCGCCGCAACGCCGGAGGTCAGGGCGAACAGGGCCAGGCCCAGGCTCAGCGAACCGCGCCTGCCGAAGCGGTCGGACAGGCTGCCGGCCGACAGCAGCAGCCCCGACATCACCAGGGTGTAGGCGTCGACGATCCATTGCAGCTGGGCGGTGTCGGCGTCGAGTTCGCGCGACAGGGTGGGCAGCGCGACGTTGACGATGGTGGCGTCGACGCTGATGACGAAGACGCCGAGGCAGATGACGCCGAGCGCGGCGATCGGGCGATTCCGGAATATCGGTTCGGTGGGCATGGACAAGACGCTAAAGCTGATAGACAAATAAATCAAGTAAAGAGTTGAAAAAGACGTCTATGCGCAGGTAGACTGGCATGGTGGCGTCCCGCAGGAACTACAACCAGAACTGCCCGATCGCGCGTGGCCTCGACGTCCTCGGCGAGCGGTGGACGCTGCTGATCCTGCGCGAGCTGGTCGGGGGCGCCCGCCGCTACGGCGACCTGCGCGACGCGCTGCCCGGCATCGCGACCAATCTGCTGGCCGAGCGGCTAAAGGAATTACAAGAGGCGGGGATCGTCGACCGGATCGACCTGCCCGCCCCGATCGGGCGTACCGTGTACACGCTCAGCGACCTGGGCTGGCAGCGGGTGCTGCCGGTGTTGCGGAGCGTCGCGTGGTTCGGGCTGGACCGGATGGACCCGATCGAGGACGGCCCGGGAACGCCCTTGAACGGTTTCCTGGCCGGATTCCTGCTCGGCTTCGATTCGGCCGGCGCGGCTGGCCTGGAGGCCACGATCCGCATCGAGATAGACGGCCGCCGTTTCGAATTCGCGGTCACACAGGGCAGGCTCGCCGGCGCGCGTGGCGAGCCTGCGGTGACCGTGACCGCCAGCGCGGCCGATCTGGTCGCCGCCCGCCTCGGGGCAACCGAGGCCAAGCGCAAGGCGGGGCTGCGGCACATCACCTTCGACGGCGACCCCGCGGCCGTCGACGCGGTGCGCCGGGCCTTCGCGCTGTAGTGCCTCACGCCTGCATTGCGCTGATCCACTTTTCGAGCCGGCGTGCCTGATGCGCCATGACCTCGGGCCGCGCCAGGGCGTTGGTCAGCACCGCGCTGCCCTCGTAGGCGATGACGAGTTCGAGCGCCAGGTCACGGGCGTCGCGGCGGCCCATGGCTTGGAATTGCTGCTCGGTCCAGTCCAGCAGGGTTTGCATGATCGGCGCGGTGAGCGCGGGCGACTGGCCCGGCTGGTTCGCCAGCTCGGTGCACAGCGTTCCCAACGGGCAGCCGTGGTCGGCGATGGTGTCGCGCGACTCCGCCAGCATCCCCACGAGTGCCCTGAGCCGGGCCTTGGGGCTGCCGTGCCGGCGCTGCAGCGCGGCGGTGGCGGAGCGGATCTCCTCGGTGCGCGCCTCGACGACGGCGGCCACGATGTCGTCTTTGGTCTTGAAGTAGTAGTACACGTTGCCCAGCGGCACCTCGGCGGCCTCCGCGATGTGCGCGAGTGTGGTGCCCGCGATGCCCTGGCGGTAGAACAGGTCGCACGCGGCCGCGATCAGTCGCTCTCGCTTACCGGTTGAGTCAGCCATATCACTCACGGACTATAGACGGCACGCTTCCATGCTCAGGTTCCACAGCAGGTCCCGGTTCTCCGGCGTGTTGTGCGCGGTCCTGACCTTCTTCGCCCTGCGGTTCGCGAAGTACTGCCCGGAGAGCTGGGCCGCTTCGGGTGAGTCGGCGAGGAACACCGACGTCGCGGCGCCTCTGTCCGGGGACCGCGAAAAGGGCAGCGCCGCATAGGAGATCGCCCGGAAGACACCTTCAGCCCCGCGCATCATCGGCGTCCTGACGATCCCGGGGTGTACGGCGTTCGCGGTGACGCGCGTCGGCGCCAGCCGCTGCGCCAGCTCGACGGTGAAGAGCAGCACGCACAGTTTGGACGCGGCGTAGGCGCCGATGGTGGAGAACCGGCGCTCGCTTTGCAGGTTCTCGGGTTCGAATTTACCGGCGCGGTAGACGCTCGAGCTGAGGTTGACGACCCTGCCCTGTGGGCTCTTTTCCAGTGCGTCGAGCAGCAATTGGGTGAGGTAGAACTGCGCGAGGTAGTTGACCTGGAACGTCGTCTCGTAGCCGTCCTCGGTCAGCGCGCGCTGCGGCATGACGACGCCGGCGTTGTTGACCAGCACGTCCAGCCGCGGGTAGCGCGCCGCGAACTCCTGGGCCAGCCGGTGCACCTGCGCGAGCGACCGCAGGTCGGCGGTGAGGTAGCCGACGTCGCGGTTGCCGGTGGACGCCACGATTTCCGATGTGACGGTCGCGGCCTTGGCCTCGTTGCGCGCGGCCAGCACGACGGTGTGGCCCTTGCGGGCCAGCGCGGTCGCGGTGACCTTGCCGATGCCGTCGGTGGCGCCGGTGATGAGGCAGATCGGGTTGTCCATGGACTACGCGGTGGTCGTCGTGGCGCGGGTGGGCCGTGCCAACATGCGCGACATCATCGAGCGGGTGACGGCGGCCGGGACGAGCGCGGTCGTCACCCGGTTGAGCCGGCCCGGGATGCAGTGGGTTCGATTGCGCTCCAGTGCGCGCAGCGCCTCACGCGCGCAAGCGTCCGGGGCCATGGGCGGCATCGGCAATTTGTCGGGGTGCAGGCCCAATTGGGCGATCGCCGGGGTGCGGGTGGGCCCGGGGTGCAGCACCGTGACATGCACACCGTGCTTGGCCAGCTCGCCGTGCAGGCCGGCGCCGAGGCTGGCCACATAGGCCTTGCTCGCCGCGGTGTTGGCCAGGTACGGGACGCCGTGTTTTGCTCCCAGCGCGGAGACCAGCACGATGCCGCCGCGGCCGCGCCGCGCGAGCCGCTCGCCGAAGTGGTGCGTGAGGCCCAGGTGCGCGGCCGTGTTGAGCCGCAGGATTGCCCGCTGCGCCTGCAGATCGGAGCCCACAAAGGGCCCGGGCAGTGCCTCGCCGGCGTTCGACACCAGCAACCCGACGTCGATGTCGTTGGTAGCCTGGGTGATTGGCGTCAGCATGCCCGGGTCGGACAGGTCGACGCAGACGGCGCGACAGTCGACGCCGTACCCCCGGGCCAGCGCCGCGCCGAGGTCCTGCAGGGCGGCCTGACGCCGCCCGACCAGCACCACGTTGATGCCCGCTTCGGCGAGCTGGTGTGCGAACTCGCGCCCGATGCCCGACGACGCCCCCGTCACGACCGCCCAGGGCCCGAACCGATCTGCGTTGATACTCATGGTGTTTGGACCTCTCCTCAGACGCTCCGCAGGGCCAGAGCGGGATTGTGGCTTAGTTGCACAACTTACTATTCCGATAGGTTCTCTGGCAAGGGCTGATTGATGACCACCTGAATACCCAAATAATTCGCTGCTAATGGCCATTGCGTTGGGACGGTTGGGGTAGCTACTGTGTTGGTCAGCTGACTTAATCCGCACGATGACATCGAGGCCGAGAATGAGTGTCGTCAAACGCGCGTGGATTCCGCTGGTGGTCGTGCTCGTGGTCGCTCTCGCGGGTTTCGCCGTCTACCGGCTGCACGGGGTCTTCGGCGCCCGGGGTGCCGCGTCGGCGACCGCCGCGCGACCCGATGAGATCAAGCCCTTCGATCCCAAGCGCGTGACCATGGAGGTCTTCGGGCCGGCCGGAAGCGTCGCCGACATCAACTATCTCGACGTCGACGCCGCACCGCGGCGCGCCGACGCCGTGCCCCTGCCGTGGACGTACAGCGCGGCCACGACTGACCCGGCGGTCAGCGTCAACGTCGTCGCGCAGGGCGACGACGCGGTCATCGGCTGCCGCATCACGGTGAACGGCGGCGTCAAGGCCCAGCGAACGGTCGCGGGAATTCATCCGCAAACCTTCTGCCTGGTGAAGTCCGCGTGATCGCGCGCACGGTACGCCGGCTCTCGGTGCCCATCCTGCTCTTCTGGCTGGGGCTGGCCGCGGTCACCAACATCGTTGTCCCGCAACTGGAAGCGGTCGGCGAGGCGCACGCGGTGTCGATGAGCCCCGACGACGCCCCGGCGGTGCGGGCCATGAAGCGCATCGGCCGGGTGTTCAACGAGTTCGACTCCGACAGCGCGGTGATGGTGGTTCTCGAGGGCCAGACGCCGCTGGGCGACGCGGCGCACCGCTTCTACGGCGACCTGGTCGGCAAGCTCGCCCAGGACCGCAAGCACGTCGAGCACGTCCAGGACTTCTGGAGCGATCCGCTCACCGCCGCCGGCTCGCAGAGCCCCGACGGCAAGGCCGCCTACGTCCAGGTCTTCCTCGCCGGCCGCCAGGGCGAGACGCTGGCCAACGAGTCCGTCGACGCCGTCCGGCGGATCGTGTCAAACACCCTGCCGCCCAACGGGATCAGGGCCTACGTCGCCGGACCCGCTGCCGTGACCACCGATGAGCTCGAATTCGGCAACAAGAGCGCCCGCAAGGTGATGGGCGTGACCGTCGGGGTCATCGTGCTGATGCTGCTGATCGTGTACCGCTCGCTGGTCACCGTGCTGCTGACACTGCTGATGGTCTTCATCGAATTGCCCGCCGTGCAAGGGGTGATCGCGGTCCTCGGAGACCACCGGATCCTCGGGCTCTCGACCTTCGCCGTGCAGATCCTTCCGATTCTCGCCATCGCCGCGGGGACCGATTACGCGATCTTCCTCGTGGGCCGATATCAGGAGGCCCGTCAGGCCGGCGAGGACCGCGAAGCCGCCTACTACACCATGTTTCGCGGCAGCGTCCACGTGGTCCTCGGGTCGGGCCTGACCATCGCCGGCGCGATGCTGTGCCTCAGCTTCACCAGGCTGCCCTATTTCCAGACCCTGGGCGCTCCCTGCGCGATCGGGATGTTCACGTTGGTGGCGGCCGCGCTCACGCTGGGTCCGGCCGTCATCACGGTGGGCAGCCGATTCGGCCTCTTCGACCCCAAACGGACGATCAAGACGCAGGGGTGGCGGCGCGTGGGCACCGCCGTGGTCCGCTGGCCCGCACCGATTCTCGCCGCCTCCGGCGCGACCGCGCTCGTGGGGCTGCTGGCGCTGCCGTCGTTCACGACTAGCTACAACGACCGCCGTTACCTGCCCCCGACCACGCCGTCCAACATCGGCTACGCCGCCGCCGACCGGCACTTCTCACCCGCGCGGTTGAACCCCGACCTGATGTTGCTGCAGACCGACCACGACATGCGCAACCCCGCCGACATGCTCGTCCTGGACCGGGTGGCCAAGGGCGTCTTTCAAGCCGACGGCGTCGCTCGCGTCCAGTCCATCACCAGGCCGCTGGGCGCCCCGATCGCGCACACCTCCATTCCCTTTCAGATCAGCATGCAGGGCACCACGCTGACCGAGAACATGAAGTACCTGCACGACCGCATGGCCGACATGCGCGCGATCGCCGATCAGATGACCGGCGTCATCGACACCATGCAACGCATGCTCGTACTGATGCACCGGCTCGCCGGCACCACCCACGACGTCGCGGGCCGGACGAGGCAGGTCGTCGCCGACACGAACGAGGTACGCGATCGCATCGCCGATTTCGACGACTTCTTCCGGCCGCTGCGCGGCTACCTTTACTGGGAGCGGCACTGCTTCGACATCGGAGTCTGCTGGGCGCTGCGGTCGGCGTTCGACGCGCTCGACGGCGTCGACAAGGTCACCGACGACCTCGGCGGTCTCGTGAACGACACCGACCGGCTGGATGACCTGATGCCGCAACTGATCTCGCTGCTGCCGCCGATCATCGACGCCACGACGACCATGCGCGCCATGACGATGACGATGTACAGCACGTTCGCGGGCCTGCTGGATCAGATGGACGCCGCGCAGCAGGGTGTCGCCGCGATGGGGCAGGCCTTCGACGCGGCCAAGAACGACGATTCCTTCTACCTGCCGCCGGAGGTCTTCGACAACCCGGACTTCAAACGCGGCCTGGCGATGTTCCTTTCGCCCGACGGCAAGTCCGCCCGCCTCATCATCACCCACGACCGGGATCCCGCGACCCCCGAGGGGGTTTCGCACGTCGACGCGATCGAAAGGGCGGCGCGCCACGCCGTCAAGGGAACTCCCCTGGCGGAAGCCAAGATCTACCTCGGTGGCACGGCGCCGACGTACAAGGACATGAGTGGCGCGGCGAAATACGACCTGCTGATCGCGGGAATCGCCGCGGCCTGCCTGATCTTCGTCATCATGCTGGTCATCACAGGAAGCGTCGTCGCGGCCCTGGTCATCATCGGCACGGTGGTGCTGTCGTTGGGCGCCTCGTTCGGGCTGTCGGTGCTGGTGTGGCAGGACATCCTCGGTATTCCGTTGCACTGGCTGGTGATAGCGATGGCCGTGATCATCCTGCTGGCCGTGGGGTCGGACTACAACCTGTTGCTGGTCTCCCGGTTCAAGGAGGAGATCGGGGCCGGCATCAAGACCGGCATCATCCGCGCCATGGGTGGAACCGGTGCGGTGGTGACCTCGGCGGGCCTGGTGTTCGCGTTCACCATGTCGTCCTTCGTGTTCAGCGACCTACGGATCATCGGTCAGTTCGGCACGACCGTCGGCATCGGACTGCTCTTCGACACGCTGGTGGTGCGGTCGCTGATGACGCCGTCGATCGCCGCCCTCCTCGGACGCTGGTTCTGGTGGCCCCGGCGGGTGGGCGTCGGCCGTCGGGCGCGCCGGCCCGACGCTGTCTCGACTCGTACCGCCCGGGAGGGCGTGCCCACATGAACCCGCAGACACTGTCCGACTCGATACGCATCGCCGCCCCGCCCGACCGGGTGTGGGACCTGATCACCACCGTCGCCACCATCGCGGAGTGGTACGACACCTGGGACGCCGTCGAACACGCCACCGGCGACCAACGACTGCAATTGGGCACGTCGTTCCGCCTGATCCGGCACCGCGGCGGACGCGATGACAGCGCGCTGTGCCGCGTGACGTCGCTGCAACCGCGCCGGCGATTGTGCTGGGTGCAGTCCGCCCCGCACCGGCCCATCATGTCGGTCGAGTTCCGGCTGGTCGCCGGGGCCGACGGGGCCGCCGGCACCCTCCTGAGCCACACCAGGAGCTGGATCGAACCGGGCCTCGGGTAACGCCTCGCCATCGTCACCAGGACACCGGAAGCGCGGTGAGCCCGCCGGCGAGCACGTCGCTTCGCGTGGGCAACGCCGCGGGATCGACCGTCAGGCGCATCGACGGGAATCGCGGGATCAGTTGCCCAAAGACGGTTTTCAACTCGATGCGCGCCAACGGAGCCCCGAGGCAATAGTGTGCGCCGTGCCCGAACGTGAGGTGCGCGGCGTGCTTGCGGGCGACGTCGACGCGTTGCGGTTCGGCGAACGTCGTGGGGTCGCGGTTGGCCGCTCCGATGTCCAGCAGCACCAGGTCGCCGGCGCGGATGGCGACACCGTCGATGTCGAAGTCCGTTCGCGCGTAGCGGGGAATGCCGCCCACCCCACCGCCGGACGCCGTCGCTCGCAGCAGTTCCTCGACGGCGTTGGGGATCAGCGCAGGGTGATCGACGAGCGCCTGCCACTGATCGCGGTTCGACAGCAATAGCGTTGCTCCGAGCCCGATTTGGACCACCGTGGTCTCGTGCCCGGCGAACAGCAGGAACATCGACATGGTGGCGGCCTCCTCGTCGGAGACGCCGTCGGTCGCGCACAGCCGCGAGATCACGTCGTCGTCCGGGTGCGCGCGCTTGCGCTCGACCAACCCGCGACCGTAATCGAACAGCTCGGCCAGCCCGCGCTCGGAGCGGGCGTGATCGCGCACGTTGCCGGCGTCCTCCGCCCACGCGCGGAACTGGTCACGGTCGGAATAGGGCACCCCGAGCAGCTCGCAGATCACCAGGATGGGCAGCGGCAGCGCCAGCCGCGCGTGCAGGTCGGCCGGCGGGCCCTGGTCCGCCAGTTCGTTCAGCAGCCCGGTGGTGAGCGTTTCCACTCGCGGCTCCAGCGACCGCAGGTGCCTGGGCGAGAAATGGGGCTGCAGCAGCGCCCGCATCCGCGCGTGGTCGGCCGCCTCGGTGTCGAAGTCGCCCAGGGGGCCGCCGAACAACGCGGATTCCCCCGTGCGCGCGGCCGTTTCGGGTTCGCGGTGAGAGCGACCGAGGCGATCGTCATCCAGCAGCCGTCGCACCTGGGCGTAGTCGGTGACCAGCCAGGCCTCGTCGCCGACGGAGGTGAGTACCGATTGAATGGATGCCATCGGAGCCTCTTGTATAGAGCAGCATATACAAGGCTACTTGTATACTGTCTTCTAGACAAGAGGAGGTTGGCGTGACGACCGTCCAATCCGAGCCGACCCGGCGGCTGCCCCGCGCCCAGCGGCGGGAACAGATCCTCGAGGCCGCCACGCGCGCCTTCGCCCGCGGGGGCTTCGCCAAGACGGGGCTCGATGCCATCGCCGCGGAGGCCGGTGTCACCCCGGTGATCCTGTACCGGCACTTCGCGTCGAAGGCCGACCTCTACCGGGAGGTGATCGAGAGCGGTCACACTCGGCTGCGCGAGGCCACCGGCGGGCAGGAGTTCGACGATGCCAGCATCCCCGCGTTCATTCGTGCGGCTGCGGCGGATCCGGACGCCTTCCGGCTGCTCTACCGTCATGCCGCACGCGAAGCGGAGTTCCGCGACGTGATCGACACCCTCATCGAGGGTTCGGCCGAGATCACCGGGCGGTACCTCGCGGACATCGCCGACCAGCGATGGCGGGGCTGGGCGGCGCGACTGCTGCCCACCATCACGATCGACGCCGTCATCGCCTGGCTCGACGCCGGCCAGCCCGACCCCGACGAAGCCGCCACCCGAATCCGGAGCATCGTCGACGCGGTGATCGCCGCCGCGTCCGCGCAGTGAGCGCGGTCGTCGCCAGCCACTAAACTTGCGGCGTGGCCGAACCTGCCGACCCCGACGTGGTATCGCCCCGCCCCGTGCTGGTGGTGGACTTCGGGGCACAGTATGCGCAGTTGATCGCCCGACGCGTCCGCGAGGCTCGGGTGTTTTCCGAGGTGATCCCGCACACCGCCACGGTCGACGAGATCAAGGCCCGCAACCCGGTGGCGGTCGTGCTCTCCGGCGGACCGGCCAGCGTCTACACCGAGGGTGCCCCGCAACTGGACCCTGCGCTGTTCGACCTCGAGGTGCCGGTGTTCGGCATCTGCTACGGGTTTCAGGCCATGGCCCAGGCCCTGGGCGGCACGGTCGCCCACACCGGCACCAGCGAGTACGGCCGCACGGAGCTGAAAGTCCTTGGCGGCGAGCTGCATTCGGGCCTGCCCGACGTCCAGCCGGTGTGGATGAGCCACGGCGACGCCGTCACTGCGGCGCCGGACGGATTCGACGTGGTCGCTTCCAGCGCGGGCGCGGCGGTGGCCGCCTTCGAGAACCGGGGGCGACGCCTGGCCGGGGTGCAGTACCACCCGGAAGTGATGCACACCCCGCACGGGCAGCAGGTGCTCAGCCGGTTCCTGCACGACTTCGCCGGGCTCGGTGCGGAGTGGACGCCCGCCAACATCGCCGACGCGCTCGTCGAGCAGGTCCGCGCGCAGATCGGGGACGGCCACGCGATCTGCGGTCTGTCCGGCGGGGTCGATTCGGCGGTGGCCGCCGCGCTGGTGCAGCGCGCCATCGGCGAGAGACTGACGTGTGTGTTCGTCGACCATGGCTTGTTGCGCGCCGGCGAACGCGATCAGGTGCAGCGCGACTTCGTGGCCGCCACCGGCGCCAACCTGGTCACCGTCGACGCCGAGGAGACCTTCCTGCAGGCGCTGTCGGGGGTGCACAACCCCGAGGGCAAGCGCAAGATCATCGGGCGGCAGTTCATCCGGGCGTTCGAGGGCGCGGTGCGAGACATTGTGGGCGACACCGATTCTCAGGTCGACTTCCTGGTGCAGGGCACGTTGTATCCGGACGTGGTGGAGTCCGGCGGGGGCAGCGGCACGGCGAACATCAAGAGCCACCACAACGTCGGCGGCCTGCCGGGTGACCTGAAGTTCAAGCTCGTCGAGCCGCTGCGGCTGCTGTTCAAAGACGAGGTGCGCGCCGTCGGGCGTGAGCTGGGCCTGCCGGAGGAAATCGTTGGGCGCCAGCCATTTCCGGGCCCGGGGCTGGGGATCCGGATCGTCGGCGAGGTCACCGCGCAGCGGCTGGACACGTTGCGGCGCGCCGACTCGATCGCCCGCGAGGAGCTCACCGCCGCCGGCCTGGACAACCAGATCTGGCAGTGCCCGGTGGTGCTGCTGGCCGACGTTCGGTCCGTCGGCGTGCAGGGCGACAATCGCACCTACGGGCACCCGATCGTGCTGCGGCCGGTGTCCAGCGAGGACGCCATGACCGCCGACTGGACCCGGGTGCCCTACGAGGTGCTGGAGCGCATCTCGACCCGGATCACCAACGAGGTGCCCGAGGTCAACCGCGTGGTGCTGGACGTCACCAGCAAGCCGCCCGGCACCATCGAGTGGGAGTAGCTCGGCTCTCTGCGGCGAGTGTGCGGCCAGCCGCACGCTCGAGGCCGAAGGTGCGGCCAGCCGCACACTCGCGCGGTTACGCGACGAATTCGAGTCTGCCGTAGGCAATCTGGGCCGCCTCCCAGTTCCCGCCGGCATCGCCGACGAGCCGGCGGGCGACGTCGAGGTCGTCGTCCCCGGCGACCACGATCAGGGTGTGGTCGGTGGTGGTGACGGACCCGCCCCGGATGCGCTGGCGGGCGACCGGATCGGCCGCCAGCGCGGCGCCGAAGCGCGCGATGTCGACGTCCGGCACGGCGATGAGGATCGCGTCCTCGTCGGGCGCGCGCTGCGGCAGGTAGTCGAAGGTCAGCACCGCTTCCTGGTCGAACTGGCGGCGCAGCGCGTCGGCGGCGGCGTGCGACGAGCCGCTGCACAGGTGGAATTCGCGCGAGCGCTCGGGGATGCTCCGTCGCTGCGCGCTGGACCAGTACACGCCGTCGAGCGGGGTCGATCCCGTCACCGCCGCGCCGCTGAGCGCGATCGTCACGGTGGCCTGCGCCTCGAACAGGGGGTCGGCGGTCTCGGTGGCGAACAGCTCCGCCGGTTGGCAGGGCGCGGCCCGGGCGGGCGTCGGCAAAGTGCAGCAAAAAAGCACCATCAGCCACACCAGCACCGACCGCATAAAGCAGCCTCTCACGTTTCTTGACGGTTGTCGGAGGGTGGGTGTTTACTCGCCAATGTATCGAACAAACTTTCGAATGGAGGCTGGTCATGACTGCGGCTATGGCCTCCGATCACCGCGCTGAGCAGCTGGAATCGCTGCGCCGCCGGATGGCTGAGATCTCCGGGAAGATCTCCGGCAAGGTCTCCGGGCGCGGCGTCCCCGCCGACGACCTGCTGCCGGATTCGGAATCCGGGCTGGCGCTCCCGCGCTGGCTCGCGGAGTCGCTGCCGGTGCCGTTGCCGCGGGGAACGGTGGCCGTCCTGTCGGGGGCCCGGTCGCTGGTGTTGAGCGTGGTGGCCGCGGTGACGGCGGCCGGTGGCAACGCCGCCATCGTCGGCCAGCCGGACATCGGGCTGCTGGCCGCCGCGGAGATGGGGGCGGACCTGAGCCGGCTTGCGGTGATACCGGACGCCGGGACCGATCCGGTCGAGGTGGCCGCGGTGCTCGTCGACGGCATGGACCTGGTGGTGCTCGGCCTGGGCGGGCGCCAGGTGCCGCACACCCGGGCGCGGGCGGTGGTGGCGCGGGCCCGCAACAAGGGGTGCACCCTGCTGGTCACCGACGGCGACTGGCAGGGTGCGCCGACGCGGTTGGAGGCGCGGGTCTGCGGTTACGAGCTCACGGCGGGTGCGGGCTTCGGCCGCATCGGCGGGGTGCGGCTGCGGGTCAGCGGGCTGTGCGCGGGCAGGCGGGTGATCGGCCGGTCGCGAGCCGGGTGAGTTCGGATGGCTTCCTCACGCGCGCTGGCGATCTGGTGCATGGACTGGCCCGCGGTCGCGGCCGCGGCCGCGGCGGACCTGCCCGCGACGGCCCCGATCGCGATCACGTTGGCCAACCGGGTGATCGCCTGCTCGTCGGCCGCCCGCGCGGCGGGAGTGCGGCGCGGGCTGCGGCGACGGGAGGCGGCGGCCCGGTGCCCGCAACTTCACGTCGCGACCGCCGACGCCGACCGCGACGCGCGCTTCTTCGAAGGGGTGATCGCCGCGGTGGACGACCTGGTGCCCCGGGCCGAGGTGCTGCGGCCCGGCCTTCTGGTGTTGCCGGTACGCGGGGCGGCCCGCTATTTCGGGTCCGAGGAGCGGGCCGCCGAGCGGCTGATCGACGCGGTGGCCGCCGCCGGTGCCGAGTGTCAGGTCGGGATCGCCGACCAGCTGTCCACCGCGGTCTTCGCCGCGCGCGCGGGCCGGATCGTCGAGCCCGGGGGCGACGCGAGGTTCCTGTCGACGCTGTCGATCCGGCAGCTGGCCACCGAGCCGAGCCTGTCCGGTCCGGGGCGCGAGGAGCTGACGGACCTGTTGTGGCGGATGGGAATTCGCACCATCGGGCAGTTCGCCGCGCTGTCGCGCACCGACGTGGCCTCCCGGTTCGGCGCCGACGGGATGGCCGCGCACCGGTTCGCCCGCGGCGAACCCGAGCGGGGACCGTCCGGGCGCGAGCCGCCGCCGGAACTCGAGGCCGTGCTGGACTGCGACCCGCCGATCGACCGGGTCGACGCCGCGGCCTTCGCCGGGCGCTTCCTGGCCGGCACGCTGCACCAGACGCTGATGTCCGCGGGGGTGGGGTGCACCCGGCTGGCCATCCACGCCGTCACCGCCAACGGCGAGGAGCGGCAACGGGTCTGGCGGTGCGCCGAGCCGTTGACCGAGGACGCCACCGCCGACCGGGTGCGCTGGCAGCTCGACGGGTGGCTGAGCAATCGGACCGCCGACAGGCGTCCCACCGGGCCGGTGACGCTGTTGCGGCTGCAGGCGGTGGAGGTGGTGTCGGCCGAGGCGCTGCAGTTGCCGCTCTGGGGCGGCCTCGGGGAGGAGGACAGGCTGCGGGCCCGCCGGGCGCTGGTGCGGGTGCAGGGCCTGCTCGGGCCGGAGGCGGTGCGGGTGCCGGTGCTGTCCGGCGGCCGCGGGCCCGCCGAGCGGATCACGTTGATCCCGCTGGGTGACGAGCCGGTGCCCCGGGCCGACCCGGGCCTGCCGTGGCCCGGCCAGCTGCCGGGGCCGTCGCCGGCCGTGCTGCTCGATGACCCGGTGGATCTGCTTGATGCCCGATGGAATTCGATACGGGTGACCGGCCGGGGGATGTTCTCGGCCGATCCTGCCCATCTGACCTTGCGCGGCCGGGACGAGGGGCTGCGCTGGTGGGCCGGGCCGTGGCCGGTCGACGAGCGGTGGTGGGACAACCGCCCGGAGGCCGGTCAAGGGGGGAGTCGCACGGCCCGCGCCCAGGTCCTGCTGGAGGACGAGCGGGCGTTCCTGCTGTGCTATCGCCGGCGACGCTGGTATCTCGAGGGAAGCTATGAGTAACGCTGCGACTCAACGTGTTCGACGCCTTGCGAGGCGTCTGGCCGGCAACCCAAGCCTTCGGTACCGTGGTAGTCGAAGGATGTTCAGCGAAGGAGTACAGATGGCGGCTGAAATCGGCCGGCAGGTCGACGTCGTCCTCGCACGAGGAACGGGCGCCGTCCTGGAAGCTGCGCATGCGACGGCGCTCCACCTGAGCCGGATGGTCGGCGCGGTGTCAGAGGCCGCGTCCAGGGCCGTATCCAAAGTCGGCAGCGAGGCCGGTGACTTGGTCTGGAGCTACCGGCATGTCGCCGGCAACCGGCCCCCGGCCCGCGGCAACGACGATGTGCCCGCAGACTTGCCGGACCCGGGCCATCCCAACAACCTGATCGACATCCGCACCGGCGAAGTGGTTCATCGCCGGCAGTAGACCACCTGGCTCGGTCAGATTCGCCGCGCGAACGGCCCGACCCGCTCGATGAACTCCGCGAAGAACGCCGCCGGGTCCACGTCAACGCCGATCAGGGCGTTGGCTTTTCGGTCGCCCGACCAATCGGGTGTCGTCACGCCCCGGGTCGGGGTGTCCGCCAGCTCGACGTCCACGGTCGCCGCCCGGGTCGTGATCAGCCGCGGGTCCAGCGCCGCCGCGGCGGCCAACGGGTCGTGCATGAACGCGACGTAGCCGTGCCCGCGGGCCTCGTGGGACTCGAAGTAGAACCGCATCGCGTCCTCGATCACCGGGATCAACGGCGACGGGGCCGCCTCGGCAGCCAACCGGGCCAGGATGTCCGGCGTCATCGCGACGCGCCGCGTGAGGTCCAGGCCGCAGACGATCGGGAGTTGTTGCTGCCCGGCCCAGCCGGCGAACACCTCGGCGGCCGCCTCCGGATCCACCCGGATGTTCCATTCGGCCAGCGGATCGGTGTCCCCGCCGAACGCGCCGCCCATGATCACCAGCCGTCGCAGCATCCTCGGCAGCGCGGGTTCGGCGCGCAGCGCGAGCGCCAGGTTGGTCAGCGGGCCGGTGACCAGGCCGACCAGCTCGCCGGGATGGGCGTGCGCCGCGCCCACCCACGCCGCGGTGGCGTCGTGACCGGCGAGCCCGCGGTCGGTGCGGGGGAGTTCGGCATAACCCAATCCGGTCGGACCGTGGAACTTCGAGTGATGGGGCCACCGGCCGCACAGCGGTTCGTCGGCGCCCTTGGACACGGGAATCGTTGGGGCACGGCATAATTCGAGCAAACCCAGGTTGTTGGCGCAGACCTGGTCCACGTGAATGTTTCCGCCGGTCGACGCGATGCCCACCACCTCGGCGTCCGCGCTGGCCAGCAGATAGATCAACGCCATCGCGTCGTCGATGCCGGTGTCGACGTCGACGAAGATGGCGTTCACCGCCGCGACGATACCGGCCTACGGCCAGGCCGACGCGAAGGTGATCACCAGGACGTCGCGCTGCGCCGGCCCGGAGCCGTCGATCGGCCGGATCGGCGAGACGCCGTGCAGGGTGCGGCGGTCGTCGCCCAGCATCAGCGTCCCCGGCTCGGCCAGCGTCGTCGCCAGCAACTGCCGGCCATCCAGGTCGCACACCGTGCTCTCGCCGCCGATGGCGTTGCGGCGCCCGACCAGCAGCGACGTGACCAGGGTGACGCCGTCGCGGTGCAGGCCCTCGGGCGTGGGGGTGCCGTCCTCGTCCGCGCAGCATCGGACGCGGAACGGGTGCACCTTCACGTTCCAGTCGGCGACGTCGTCCAGGGCCGCTGCCACCCGGGCCAGCAGCTTGATCACCTTGTGTAGCAACGGATCCGCGGCGAACGCGTCGGTCAACGGCTCGAAGTCGCGGTCCTTGCCGACGTAGAGCGGATTGGAGTCCTCCGGCTGCGCGAACGCCAGCCTCGGCATGGGGCGCAGCACGCCGTCGCGCAGCGAGTACTGACCGTACCGGCGCAGCCGCCGCACGCCCAGCTCCGCCGCGTAGGGGTCGGGCGCCAGCTGGCGCCAGTGCCGGGCAAAGCGGGTCCATTCCTCGCGGCCCACCTCCAGGCTCCGGGTCACGTCGAGCGAGGGCAGCACGGCGACGCCCGTCGTCGCGACCAGCCGGGCCGCGGCGGCCACCGCGTCGGCGTCCGTCCACTTCTCGCAAAGAACCACCGCGCCGGGATACCGCAATCCGGCCGCCCTGAAACGTTTTGCTGGAGTGTCAGTCTCGGTCGGGGAGCCGCGCCGTGACCTCCTGGACCAGCCACGTATTGCCGTCCGGATCGGTGAACGAGAAGTACGACTGGTAACTGGCGTGCTCGGGGTCGGGCCCGGGCAGCCGTGCTTCCGGCGGGAACGGCACGCCATGCCACATGTCGCTTGCGCGGATGCCGCGGCCGAGTAGGTCCTCGTGGGCCGCTTCGATGTCGCGGACGGTCAGCACCGCCTGCGCCGACCCGGGCGCCGACGGCGTGACGCCCTCGCCGAATGTGACCGAGCAGGCCGAGCCCGGAGGCGTGAACTGGACGACGCGCACGCCCTCTCCCGGCGCGGTGTCGCCGTCAAACCGCCAGCCCAAATTTTCGTAGAACTGCCTTGCGCGGTCGACGTCAGACACTGGGACGACGTGGACCTCGAGGCGCATGTCAACCATGCCGGCTTTCCTTCCTCACGCGCTTCCCGGGCCAGATCGGATGAGATGGCTCGCCAGACACAGCGATTGATGGCTACCAGTGCACTCCCGGCACCAGCCGCACCAGTCGCTTGACCGGGCGTGGTGTCCGGATGCCCCCGGTGACGGCGCGGGCCGGGCGCTTGGGCCTCCGATTCGGCGGCGGCGCTTCAGCCCCGGCGGAAAGGCCCCGCGCCGCGGCGGAATCGGGGTAGCCGAGGTAGAGCTGGTGCAGGATGCGCCGCGACGTCTTCGGCGCGAAGTAGTTGCCGAGCTCGGCGAGCGTGCCCAGCGGGGTGTCGATGCGCGCCGGCTTCTCGACCAGCCCGCGCACCACCATCGCCGCCGCGCGCTCGGGGCTGATCGCGGGCACCGGGTTGAGCCGGTGCGACGGCGCGATCATGGGCGTGCGGACGAGCGGCATGTGGATGTTGGTGAACGTGATGTGGTCGGAGAGGGTCTCCGACCCGACCACGTCGGCGAACGCGTCGAGCGCCGCCTTGGTCGGGAGATACGAGCTGTATTTGGGGTTGCGGGCCTGCACGCCCGCGCTGGAGACGTTGACCACGTGACCGAACCGGCGCTCGCGCCAGTGCGGCAGCAGCGCCAGCACCATGCGCACCGCGCCGAAGTAGTTGACCGCCATCACCCGTTCGTAGTCGTGCAACCGGTCGGTGGAGTTGACCACCGAGCGGCGGATCGACCGGCCCGCGTTGTTCACCAGGTAGTCGACATGATCGAAGCGACCCAGGATGTCCTTGACGGTGTGCTCCACCGACGTTGAGTCGGTGACGTCGCAGGTGAAGGCGTGCGCCTGCCCGCCTTTGTCCCGGATTTCGGCCACCAGCTCATCCAGCGCGTCGGCGTTGCGGGCCAGCGCGAACACCGTTGCGCCCCGTTCGGCGACGGCGATCGCCGACGCCCGCCCGATGCCGCTGGACGCGCCGGTGATGATGACGTGGCGGCCCCGCAGCGGCGCCTTCGGGTCGTCGCGCCGCGCCCGATCGGGGTCCAGGTGCTCGGCCCAGTACCACCACAGCTCGGGCGCGTAGCTCGCGAAGTCGGGCACCTCGATTCCGGTTCCCCGCAACGCCTTACGGGTCTCGTCGCTGAGGAACGTGGGCTTGGAGTCGACGACGTCGAAAATCTCGGCGGGGATGCCCAGCTGGGTGGCCGCCATGTTGCGCAGCACCTTGGCGCGCCCGCGCGCCCCGAGCACCGGCGCGGCCACCGAGCGGGGCAGCGATCCGCGCAGCGGCGGCAGCCCGGCCGCACCGGCCACGCCGCGGTAGATGCCGCGCAGCCCGATGGTTTTGGTCGAGGTGAGGTGGAAGGTTCGTCCGTCGTGCCCCTCGGCGTGCATCAGCGCGACGAGCGCGTCGACGACGTAGTCGACCGGGACGATGTTGGTGCGGCCGGTGTCGGGCAGCAGCATCGGGGTCAGCCACGGCAGCACGGCCAGCTTGGCGAGCACGCCGAAGAAGTAGTACGGCCCGTCGACCTTGTCCATCTCCCCGGTGACCGAATCGCCCACCACGACCGCGGGGCGATAGATGCGGTAGCGCAGCCCCCGTGTCGAGCGCACCAGCGACTCCGCCTCGAACTTGGTCCGGTGATAGGCGGTCGGCAGCCGCTGGCCGACGTCGAAGTCGTCCTCGGTGTACTCGCCGGGAAAGTCGCCCGCCACCGCGATCGACGAGACGTGGTGCAGCGTCGCGCCCAGCCGCCGCGCCAGCTCGATCACCGCCCGCGTGCCCTCGACATTGACGGCCCGCTGCTCGGCCTCGCCCGCGGTGATGTCGTAGATCGCCGCGCAGTGCACGACGTGGTCGACCCGGCCCAGCTCGGCGACGGTCTCGTCGGTCAGCTCCAGCTCCGGCAGCTCCCCGACCAGCGGCGTCGCCCGCTCGCCCCACTCGGCCGCGAGGCGTTCGAAGCGGCCCAGCGACCCGCGGCGCACCAACACCCACACCCGCGCGTCCGGCCGGGTTCCGAGGAGACGGGACACGACGCGGCGACCGATAAACCCGGTACCGCCGGTAACGACATACCGCATGCGGACATGCTAGCCGTCAGCCGCTGAAGTCGCGGATCCCGTCCCATTCCTGCAGCGTCCAGCCCGTCATCGGGTTGCCCGAGATCACCACGCGACCGATGTTGGGCAGCGGATGGGTAGTCCGAAGGCTGTCCTTGGCGTTCTTCACGTTCATCAGCACCCAGTATTCGATGGAGTACAGGTGCGAGAACACGACCGGGTTGTTGTGGCCGCTGTCGTAGACCTTCTGGACGGCCGCGGTGAACCTGTCGTTGAACTCCTTGCCGCTGATCGAGCCGGGGATGCTGTTTTGCACGTCACCCCTGAGCCAGTCCGCCGGCGCCAGCAGGTACGTCGTGGGATCCATCGACGTCGGCTTGCCCTCGAACCAGCCGGCATCGATCTCCTGGACGCCCTGCAGCACCTGCACCTGCTCGTGCAGCTCGGCGGCCAACGGCTCGGCCGTCTGCTGCGCGCGCGCCATCGTCGAGGCGTAGACGGCGTCGTACCTGTTGTGCGCGACCTGGTGCGCGAGCTGTTCGGCCTGCGCCTTTCCCTCCGGGCTGAGGCCCGGACCCGGGATCGAGGTGTCGATGATCCCGTTGGCGTTGGCCTCCGACTGCGCGTGCCGGATGAACGTCAGGGTGATGCTGCGCGGCTGCGGCGAGCCGCCGCACGCGCCGACGATGACCGCCGCGGCGAGCACGGCGAGAACCTTTGCGAGCACGCTCCCCTTGCGCATGTCGATAGCCTGCCCTGCCGGGGGTGCCGGGGGGAAGGGTTTGCGATGGTTAGGTACGAAAAGGCGCGATTCCATCAGTGAGGAGACTCGTATGGCCATTGACCCGAGTGCCGTCGGCGCGGTGAGCGATCCGATGCTGTTCGAATGGACCGACAAGGACACGATGCTCTACGCGCTCGGCGTCGGGTGCGGCATCGACGACCTGTCGTTCACGACCGAGAACAGCCACGACATCGCCCAGCAGGTGCTGCCCACCTACGCGGTGATCTGTTCTCCGGCCTTCGGGGCGGCCGGCAAGATCGGAACGTTCAACTGGGCCATGCTCTTACACGGATCGCAGGGCGTCCGGTTGCACGCGCCGCTGCCGCCGGCGGGGAAGCTCTCGGTGGTCTCCGAGGTCACCGACATTCAGGACAAGGGCGAGGGCAAGAACGCGGTCGTGATGCTGCGCGGCCGCGGCACCGACCCGGACTCGGGCAAGCTGATCGCCGAAACGTCGACGACCTTCGTCGTCCGGGGCGCGGGCGGGTTCGGCGGACAGCCGGGACAGCGGCCCGTCGCGCCGGAGATCCCGGACCGCGAGCCGGACGCCCGGATTCCGCTGCCCACCCGGGAGGATCAGGCGCTGATCTATCGGCTGTCCGGCGACCGCAACCCGCTGCACAGCGACCCCTGGTTCGCCCGGGAGCTGGCCGGCTTCCCCAAGCCGATCCTGCACGGGCTGTGCAGCTACGGGGTCGCGGGCCGGGCGCTGGTCGCCGAGCTGGGTAAGGGCGTGGCCGCCAACGTCACCTCGATCGACGCGCGGTTCAGCTCGCCGGTGTTCCCGGGCGAGACGCTGACGACGCTGATCTGGCGCACCGAACCCGGCAAGGCGGTGTTCCGCACCGAGGCGTCCGGGGCCGAGGGTTCGGACGCCCGCGTGGTGCTCGACGACGGCGCGGCCGAGTACGCGGCTTAGCGCCGAGGTCCGGTCGGTGCCGGGGGCACGCCAAACCGCCTCTTACTCCAATGTGCTACAGTTAGCACATGGCTTCGGTGGGTGTGCGGGAACTGCGCCAGCGTGCCAGCGAACTCCTCCGCCGCGTCGAGGCCGGCGAGACGATCGAGATCACCGACCGCGGTCGGCCCGTCGCCCTGCTCTCGCCGATGCCCGAGGGCGGCCCCTACGACCAGATGCTGGCCAGCGGCGAGATCGACCGCGCCACAATCGACTTCGATGATCTGCCCGAACCGCTCGAACTCGCAGCCGGCGTCGAGCTGCCGTCAGTGACACTTGCGCGCCTGCGTGAGCACGAGCGTTGATGGCGGCCATCTACTTGGACTCGTCCGCAATCGTCAAGCTCGCGGTCCGTGAGCCGGAATCAGAGGCGTTGCGTCGCTACCTCCGCTCCCGCCGTCCCCGGGTGTCGAGTGCCCTGGCGCGGACGGAGGTCATGCGGGCCTTGCTGCACAAGGGCGAGCCCGCGCGGACAGCCGGACGCCGGACCCTCGCCAAGCTGGATCTGCTTCGCATCGACAACCGGGTACTCGATCTCGCCGGCGGGCTGCAACCATTCGAGCTGCGCACGCTCGACGCCATTCACCTGGCGACCGCGCAGCGGCTCGGCGCCGACCTTGGCAAGGTGTGCACATACGACGCGCGCATGCGCGACGCCGCCGAGGCGCTCGGCATGGCCGTGATCGCCCCGTCTTAGTCGGGTAGCGAGGCGCCGGGGGGTAGTGACGTTGACGCGACGCCGACGTTGGGCATATTCACAGTGCGGTCGCAGGGAACAACGGCGGTTCAATGACCAATGGTCATAGCCGAATTCAGTCGGCGTCGACGAGCCGCCGCGCCAGCCGGTCGGTGAACTCGGCGGCCTGCGCGGGGCTGTCCAGCGCGTACCGCGCGGCGGTGGCGCGGTCACCGTCCTCGGTGTGCCGCACCAGGATCGGGACGCCGTCGTCGCTGATCGCGTCGAACGCGTCCTCATCGGTGATGTCGTCGCCGAGATAGACCGGCACCAGCGAGCCGGAATCGGGCAGGTGCCCGATCACCCACCGCAGGGTCTTGCCCTTGTCCCAGTCCATGTCGGGGCGCAGCTCGATGACCTCGCGGCCGGTGGTGACCCGAAGCGCGTCGCGCCGGCCCGCCGCGCGCACCGCCGCGGCCACCTCGCCGACGCGGTCCCTGGCGGCGTTGCGGTAGTGTACCGCCACGCCAAAACGCTTGTGCTCGATCACAATTCCGGGAATCGAGCCCAGCCGGTCACGCAGTTCGGCGGCCGCCTGTTCCAGCACGGGGATGGCCGCGGCCGCGTCCTCGTTCTGGTGGTGCGTGCCGTCCGGCGCGGTCAGCTCGAAGCCGTGGCTGCCGGCGTACCAGATGCCCGGCACGCCGAGGCGCTTCGTCACGTCGGCGAGATCGCGGCCGGACAGCACCGCTACCGGACATTGCGCGGCCAGCTTCTGCAGCGACTCGACGGCCCCGGCGACGGGCCGGGCGGCGTCGGGATCGTTGACGATGTCCGACAGTGTGCCGTCGAAGTCGTAGAAGACCGCAGGGCTGCGGTCGGCCAGTGCGTCCAAGGCTTCTCGCGCGTCGGGCAGCCGGGACATCCGCCGATCCCCGGTGCGCACAGTGATCTCACCCGGGTCGGTGACCACCGCGTCGGCGCCGGCGCCCCGCAGTGCGTCCGGGTCCCCGACACCGATGACCAGGGCGTACCCCGCATCGCGCGCGGCCCGAACGACGTCCGGGTCGCCGGTCACGACGGCGCATCTGCCCGGCCGGACCGCCCCCGCGTCGGCGCCCCACGAGTTGACGCCGACGCCGGCGTCGCGCAGTCGCCCGGCCAGGCCCGGGGCATCGCTCAGCGCGGCGTCGAACAGCACCGCGTCGAGGCGGCGCGGGTCGATGGTGACCGGCATGCCCCCAACCTTCTCACGGCGCCGCGCCCCGCCGGGGCCGGGTCAGTAACGCGCCGACGGGTGCGCTCGTGGCGCCTGGCTCGGGTGCCTCGTGGCCGCGCGCCTGCGCCGGTGCTCCCTGCCGAACAGCAACACGGAGTCTCCGCTGAGCGCCACCATCCGCGCCATGCCCAGTTCGATGCCGGCGGCCAATTCCTTGACGTCGGCCGCGGCGTCGTATTCGGCGGTGATCCCGAACACCACGTCGTCGCCGTAGCTGAGCACCGCGACCCCCGTGCTCAGCCGCGTGGCGGTCGGGGGGATCGGCAGCAGCCGCTCCATCGTCTGGCCCATCAACCGGAGCTGGTGGCGTGGCCCGGGCGTGTGGGTGCCCAGCGTCACGAGGCCGGCGTGTGGCAGCCGGGCCAGCACCTGTAATACGTTGCTGCGCAACAACCCCGGCAGGCAGTTGAGCGCGGACTCCACGATGCCGGGCTGGGGCTGCTGTGCCTTCCACCTCTTGTGCACCGTGCGCAACTGCTGGACGGGATCCTCGTGTTCGACGGGCAGATACGGCAGCATGGGCGAGCGGACCGTCCGCCCGAACAGTGGCACCAGGGTGCGCAACGAGTCCGCGCGCGGCTCCTCGCCGCGCCGCAGCAAGACCCGCCGGAAGCCCTCGGTGATGGCCGCCAGCGCAACGTCGTTGACGGTCACACCGAATTTGCGGCACACCTTGTCGACGTCGGCGGCGGGGACTCGCACCGTGCCGTAGCGCCGCATGACCGGGTGGACGGGCAGGCGTTCCGTCGGCCACATCGCCCCGACCAGCGTGCCGGCGACGGTGGCCGCCCGGCCCAGGACGTCGGCCCAGCCTCGTTGCGGACCCGACGAAACTTGTTGGGCTCCGACATTGTTGGTGAAGGCGTCACCGCCGGCGTCGTCGCAGAGCCTGGCGAGCAGGTGGGCGGCCGAGTTGCCGTCGGCGACGTCGTGGTGGGTCTTCATCAGGATCGCCCACCGGTTGCCCGTCAGGCCCTCGATGACCCAGCATTCCCACGGCGGGCGGTTCAGGTCGAGGGGACGCTCCAGGGCGAAGGCGATGGCCTGGGACAGCTGGGTGTCGTCGCCCGGGCGCGGAATCGCCACCCGGCGCAGATGACGGGCGACGTCGAATTCCGGACAGTCGATCCACTCGAAATTCTGCGCCCGCAGCAACTGTGTGCAACGCGGTATCGAGCGAAGGCGTTCCGCCAGAAGGTCTTTCAGTAGCGTGCAATCGGGGACGGGGCCGTCGACGACGGCGACCGCGCCGATCGCCAGGCTGGCGTGCTGTTCGGGATCCTGAGCCTTGAGGTAAGCCGTGTCCAGTGTCTTCGCTTGCGCCATGCCCAGTCCCCGCCGTCGTTTTGCCCTGGTACCAGTATCTGTGCGGCGGGTTCGGGGCGGTAGGCCGGCAGCGTTAAGAACGTGTTTAGAGCGGTTTAACAGATGTTCGCATTCGAACATATATTCGAGTAGGCTCGGGACCGTGGGCTGGTTCAACGGGCCGCCGAGCTGGGCGGAGATGGAGCGGGTGCTCGACGGCAAGCCGCGCCACGCCGGCGCGCCGGCGGAACCCACCGAGGACGCCCCGCTGTCGCGCAAACGCGGGACCTACCGGCCGCCGGGCGACACCGGGGCGGTCCGCTCGTCGGTCCCGTATACCGAGTTGCACGCGCATTCGGCGTTCAGCTTCCTCGACGGCGCCAGCACTCCCGAGGAGATGGTCGAGGAGGCGTCCCGGCTGGGCCTGCGCGCCCTGGCGCTCACCGACCACGACGGCCTGTACGGGGCGGTGCGGTTCGCCGAAGCCGCCGCCGAACTCGACCTGAGCACCGTGTTCGGCGCCGAGCTGTCGCTGGGGCCGGGCGCGCGCACCGAGACGCCGGATCCCCCCGGCCCGCACCTGCTGGTGCTGGCCCGCGGCCCGGAAGGCTACCGGCGGCTGTCGCGACAACTGGCCGCGGCGCACCTGGCCGGCGGGGAGAAGGGCAAGCCGCGCTACGACCTCGACGCGCTGACCGAGGCCGCCGGCGGGCACTGGCACATCCTGACCGGGTGCCGCAAAGGCCATGTGCGCCAGGCGCTGTCGCAAGGCCCGGACGCCGCGGAGCGGGCGCTGGCCGACCTGGTGGACCGGTTCGGGGCGCACCGGGTCAGCGTCGAGCTGACCCGGCACGGCCACCCGCTCGACGACGAACGCAACGCGGCGCTGGCCGGCCTCGCGCCGCGCTTCGGCGTCGGGGTGGTCGCCACCACCGGGGCGCATTTCGCCCACCCGTCGCGCGGCCGGCTGGCCATGGCGATGGGCGCGATCCGGGCCCGGCAGTCCCTGGACTCCGCCGCGGGGTGGCTGGCCCCGCTGGGCGGTGAGCACCTGCGCTCCGGCGAGGAGATGGCCCGGCTGTTCGGTGAGCGGCCCGACGCGGTGCGCGCGGCCGCCGAGCTCGGCGAGCAGTGCGCGTTCGGGCTGGCGCTCATCGCGCCGCGGCTGCCGCCGTTCGACGTGCCCGCCGGGCACACCGAGGACAGCTGGCTGCGGCAGTTGACGATGGCCGGGGCGCGCGACCGCTACGGGCTCCCCGAATCAGCGCCCCGCGCCTACGCCCAGATCGAACACGAGCTGAAAGTCATTGCGCACCTGACATTTCCGGGCTACTTCCTGGTGGTGCACGACATCGCCCGGTTCTGCCGGGAAAACAACATCCTGTGCCAGGGCAGGGGATCGGCGGCCAATTCCGCGGTCTGCTACGCCCTGGGCGTCACCGCCGTGGACCCGGTGGCCAACGAGCTGCTGTTCGAGCGCTTCCTGTCGCCGGCCCGCGACGGGCCGCCCGACATCGACATGGACATCGAATCCGACCAGCGCGAAAAGGTCATCCAGTACGTCTACGAAAAGTACGGCCGCGACTACGCCGCCCAGGTCGCCAACGTCATCACCTATCGGGGAAAGATCGCGGTGCGCGACATGGCCCGCGCCCTGGGCTTCTCGCAGGGGCAGCAGGACGCGTGGAGCAAGCAGATCAGCCACTGGAACGGGCTCGCGGACTCACCGGATATCGACGACATCCCGCCGCAGGTGATCGAGCTGGCCAACCAGATCCGGAACCTGCCGCGGCACATGGGCATTCACTCCGGCGGCATGGTGATCTGCGACCGCCCGATCGCCGACGTCTGCCCGGTGGAGTGGGCGCGCATGGAGAACCGCAGCGTGCTGCAATGGGACAAGGACGACTGCGCGGCAATCGGTTTGGTGAAATTCGACCTGCTCGGGCTGGGCATGCTCAGCGCGCTGCACTACGCCATCGACCTGGTGGCCGAACACAAGGGCATCGAGGTGGATCTGGCCCGCCTCGACCTCTCCGAACCGGCGGTGTACGAGATGCTGGCCCGCGCCGATTCCGTCGGCGTGTTCCAGGTCGAGTCGCGCGCACAGATGGCCACCCTGCCGCGGCTGCGGCCGCGGATCTTCTACGACCTGGTGGTGGAGGTCGCGCTGATCCGCCCCGGTCCCATTCAGGGCGGGTCGGTGCACCCCTACATCCGGCGGCGCAACGGCGTCGACCCGGTAACCTACGACCACCCGTCCATGGAATCCGCGCTGCGAAAGACGCTGGGGGTGCCGCTGTTTCAGGAGCAGCTGATGCAGCTCGCGGTCGACTGCGCGGGCTTTTCGGCCGCCGAGGCCGACCAGTTGCGCCGCGCCATGGGCTCCAAGCGCTCGACCGAACGGATGCGACGGCTGCGCGGCCGGTTCTACGACGGCATGCGCGCGCTGCACGGCGCCCCCGACGAGGTGATCGACCGGACCTACGAAAAGCTGGAAGCCTTCGCCAATTTCGGCTTCCCGGAAAGCCACGCGCTGAGCTTTGCGTCGCTGGTGTTCTATTCGTCGTGGTTCAAGCTGCACCACCCGGCGGCGTTCTGCGCGGCGCTGCTGCGCGCTCAGCCGATGGGCTTCTATTCGCCGCAGTCGCTGGTGGCCGACGCGCGCCGGCACGGCGTGACGGTGCACGGCCCGGACCTCAACGCCAGCCTGGCGCACGCCACACTCGAGAACGCGGGCACCGAGGTGCGGCTCGGTCTGGGCGCCGTCCGCCACATCGGCGACGACCTGGCCGAGCGGCTGGTCGAGGAGCGAAAGGCCAACGGCCCCTTCGCTTCCCTGCTGGACCTGACCACCCGGCTGCAGCTGTCCGTGCCGCAGACCGAGGCGCTGGCCACGGCCGGGGCGCTGGGCTGCTTTTCCATGTCCCGGCGCGAGGGGCTGTGGGCGGCCGGGGCGGCCGCCACCCAGCGCCCGGACCGGCTGCCCGGGGTGGGGGCCCACGGTGCTGATGGGTCGCACATCCCGGCGCTGCCGGGGATGAGCGAGCTGGAGCTGGCCGCCGCCGACGTGTGGGCCACCGGCATCTCCCCGGACAGCTACCCGACGCAGTTCCTGCGGGACGACCTGGACGCGCTGGGCGTGGTGCCCGCCGAGGCGCTGCTGGACGTGCCCGACGGCGACCGGGTGCTGATCGCCGGTGCAGTGACACACCGGCAGCGGCCCGGGACGGCCCAGGGGGTGACGTTTCTCAACCTGGAGGACGAGACCGGGATGGTCAACGTCCTCTGCACGCCCGGGGTGTGGGCGCGGCACCGCAAGCTGGCCAATACCGCGCCGGCGCTACTGGTGCGCGGCCAGGTGCAAAACGCCAGCGGCGCGGTCACCGTCGTGGCCGAGCGGCTGGGCCGCATCAGCCTGGCGGTCGGCTCGAAGTCGCGCGACTTCCGCTGACGCCCTTCGCCGAGCAAGATCGCTAGGCCGGCGTGGTCCACACCTTGGTCGGGGTGATCGCCAACCGGGTGCTGAAGGCGTCCATCGAGATCCCCTCGGCCGACTCCAGCTCCTTGGCGAGCTCGCCGTACTTCGCCCAGTAGGGTTCGTCATCCGCGCAATTCACCCCGGTCGCGTCGACGGTCGCGGTCCCACCGACGACGATGATGCCGCCGCCGTTACCGTCCGAATCCAGGTTCAGGCTCACCTGCGGGTGCGCCTTGATGTGGGCGACCTTGGCGGCCTGCGGCATCGAGTACACCGTCAGCCTGGCGCCAGGGACGCCTGAGTAGTAGAACCAGACCAGCCGGGGAACCGGTTGTCCCGATTTGGCGACGGTGGTCAGCCACCCGAAGTTGTCCGACTTGAGCCTGCTGGAAACCTCTTGCGTCAGTTCGACTGTCATGCCGCCAACGGTAGTCTCCACGCATGACCCTCAACTTGTCCGTCGACGAAGTCCTGACCACCACCCGCTCGGTTCGCAAGCGCCTCGACTTCGACAAGCCGGTGGGCCGCGACGTGCTGATGGAATGCCTCGACCTGGCGCTGCAGGCGCCCACCGGTTCCAACTCGCAGGGCTGGCAATGGGTGTTCGTCGAGGACGCCGACAAGAAGAAGGCGCTCGGCGACATCTACCTGGCCAACGCCCGCGGCTACCTCAGCGCGCCCGGCGCCCGATACGCCGAGGGCGACACCCGCGGCGAGCGCATGGGCAAGGTCCGGGACTCCGCGACGTATCTCGCCGAGCACATGCACGAGGCGCCGGTGCTGATGATCCCGTGCATCGAGGGCCGCGAGGACAAGACGCCGCTGGGCGGCGTGTCGTTCTGGGCGTCGCTGTTCCCGGCGGTCTGGAGCTTCTGCCTGGCGCTGCGCTCGCGGGGCCTGGGCTCCTGCTGGACGACGCTGCACCTGCTGCGCGACGGCGAGAAGCAGGCGGCCGACGTGCTCGGCATCCCCTACGAGCAATACAGCCAGGGCGGGCTGTTCCCGATCGCCTACACCAAGGGCACCGACTTCCGCCCGGCCAAGCGGCTGCCCGCCGAGCAGCTCACGCACTGGAACAGCTGGTAGGTCAGGTCGTCAGAGGCCACACCTCGACGACCCCGTGCGCGACGGCGCAGGGGGTTCGGCTGACGCGCTCGATCGCCGCACCGAGATCGTCGGCCTCGAACACGGCGAACCCGGCGACCGGCAGGGCCGATCGCAGATACGGCCCGGGTTCGGTCCGCACGCCGGAGCTGTCCGGATTGCGCACCGCGACCGGATCGCCGGCGATGCCGATCAGCGCCCCGGCCGCGCGCAATTCGTCGTCGCGCCCGTGCGCGGCCTTCTTGCACTCGTCGCTGACCCGGTCGTACCCGGCCGCGTCCCCGTATCCGATCGTGATGAAGGTAGCCATATCGATGCTGACCGGCGCGGCGCCGGAAAGTAACCGCGGCTAAACCGCCCCGGCGTAGCCGTGCTGGCGCCACGCCTCGTAAACGGCGATCGCGGCCGCGTTCGACAGGTTCAGCGAGCGCCGGCCCGCCAGCATCGGGATGCGCACCTGCGCGGTGATGTGCGCGTCGGCCAGGGTCGCCTCGTCCAGCCCGTCGGGTTCGGGCCCGAACATCAGCACGTCACCGGCCTGGTAGTCGACGTCGGCGAACGACGTCGACGCGTGCGCGGTGAACGCGAGCACGCGCGCGGGCGTCAGCGCCGCCCAGGCGGCCGGCAGCGACGGGTGCACGGTGACCGACGCGAGGTCGTGATAGTCCAGGCCAGCCCGCCGCAGCTTCGGTTCGGACAGGTCGAAGCCCAGCGGCTCGACCAGATGCAGTTCGGCGCCGGTGGCGGCCGCCGTCCGAATGGCGTTGCCGGTGTTGGGCGCGATGCGCGGAGTGTGGAACAGCAGCCGGAACATCTGCCGATCATGACAAAGCCAATTTGTTTGCCAGACTTGCGTCCCGGCGCACCGGCCTACCTTGGAGGGCTCTGCGTACTCAGTAGGAACTGTGGAGACCTGGGCCGCGGGCTGGCATACTCGTCGGATTGCCAGGCGTTTATCGCTGGCGCCGACTGCGTGGGGTAGGCGGATTAAAGCAGGAAGTCTCATGAGTCTCTCGTTTCACCGAGCGCTGACGATCGGCGCAGCGGCCGGGCGTGCGGCCGCAAGCACGTGACCATGTTCGCCCGCCCGGCCCACGCGGCCGAGGCGGCCACACCAGGATTCGATGAAGGTCCCGTCGCCGCCGCGCCGCCGGCCAAACGCCCGCCGGCCTGGTCGCTCTCCAACTGGCCCGTCGGCTACAAGGTGCTGGCAATCGTGCTGGTACCGCTGATATTGGCGACGGCTTTCGGCGGGATGCGCATCAAGGACGCGATGGCCGGCGCGGGCGGCCTCAAGCTGGCCGCCGCCCGCGCCGACGTGCTGCCGGCGATCACCAAGTACATGTCGGCATTGGACACCGCGCTGCTGGCCAACTCGACCGGGCGCGACGTCGACGGCGCCAAGAAGAACTACGACGCGCGCAGGCACGAGCTGCAGCAGCGACTGGCGGACACCGACGTCACCCCCGACGTCCGCTCCGGGGTGAGCACCCTGCTGAACGGCGGGCAGGGGCTGCTGGACAAGGTGGCCGACAACAGCATCGGTTTGCGGGACCGGGTGACCACCTACGCCCCGATCCTGCTGACGGCGGAGGACGTCGTCAACGCGTCGGTGCGCGTCGGCAACGAGCGGATCCGCGCCGAGGCGCAGGGCCTGAGCCGGGCCGTCGGCGCCCGCGGGCAGATGACGATGCAGGAGATCCTGGTGACCCGGGGCTCCGACCTGCCCGAGCCCCAGCTGCGCACCTCGATGATGACCCTGGCCGGCACCGAACCGTCGACGCTGTTCGGCATGAGCGAGGTGCTGGGCGCCGGGTCGCCGGAGGCGAAGACGCTGCAGCAGCAGATGGTGACCCGGATGGCGATCATGTCGGATCCGGCCAGCGCGCTCGTCGACAACCCCGATCTGCTGCGCTCGATCCAGACCACCGACGGGATCGCCGAACAGGTCGTCACCGACGCCACCGCGTCGGTCACCAAGTCGGTGCAGGCCGAGGCCGCCGATCGGCGCAACTCCGCGATCCGCGACACCGTGCTGGTGCTGGCCGCCATCGTGATCGCACTGCTGGTGGTGCTGCTGGTGGCGCGCGCGCTGGTGCGGCCGCTGCGCGTGCTGCGCGACGGCGCGCTCAAGGTCGCCCACCAGGACCTCGAGGACGAGGTGGCCCGGGTCAGGGCCGGCGGCGCCGAACCCATCCCGCAGCCGCTGCCGGTGTACACCACCGAGGAGATCGGCCAGGTCGCCCACGCCGTCGACGAGCTGCACACACAGGCCCTACTGCTGGCGGGCGACGAGGCGCGACTGCGCCTGCTGGTCAACGACATGTTCGAGACCATGTCGCGGCGCAACCGTTCGCTGGTCGACCAGCAGCTCACGCTGATCGACCGGCTGGAGCGCAACGAGGAGGATCCCGAACGCCTGGACAGCCTGTTCCGGCTGGACCACCTGGCGGCGCGCCTGCGCCGCAACAGCGCCAACCTGCTGGTGCTGGCGGGCGCGCAGCTCGCCCGCGACCAGCGTGAGCCGGTGCCGCTGTCGACGGTCATCAACGCCGCGGTGTCCGAGGTGGAGGACTACCGGCGGGTCGAGCTCAGCGCGCTGCCCGACTGCCTGCTGATCGGCGCGGCGGCGGGCGCCGCCATCCACCTGTTCGCCGAGCTGATCGACAACGCCCTGCGCTACTCGCCGCCGACGACAACCGTCCGGGTCTCGGCGGCCGGCGGCGGCAACGGGCTCAGCGGCGGCGTCATGCTTCGGATCTCCGACTCCGGCCTGGGCATGAACGACGCCGACAGGCGCATCGCCAACATGCGGCTGCAGGCCGGCGGCGACGTGACCCCCGAGAATGCCCGCCACATGGGCCTGTTCGTGGTCGGCCGGATCGCCGCCCGGCACGGTATCCGGGTGGGGCTGCGGGGCCCGGCGGCCGACGAGGCGGGCACCGGCACGACCGCCGAGATCTACCTGCCGCCCACCCTGCTCGCGGGTTCCGACCGGGCCGTCGAACCGCGGGGACGGGCGGGGGCGGTCACCTCGCCGAGCACCAAACTCGCCAACGCCATCGCGACGACGGACCCTGGCGGCGGGCACGAGCAGCCGGCGAACCAGAACGGCGCCGAGCCGTCGGGGCCGTCTGTCACCTTGCTGCCCCGCCGCAACCCGGGGTCCAGCGGCATCACGGAAGTTCCCGAGGTCCCCGCCCCGCCCGCCGAGCTGCCGCGCCGCCACCGGCGCGAGCTCGCCACTCCCTGGTGGGAGGGCGGCCGGCAGGCCGAGCCGGCGCAGGAGCCGGAGCCGGAGCCGCCCGCGCAACCCGCGGCCGCGTCGGACACGTCGGCGTTCTTCGCCGCGCGGTCCCAGAACGCCCCGAGCGCCCCGGAAGCCCCCGCCACGCCCGCGGCCGGACCGCGCCCGACCATTCCGGAAGTGCCGAAGGCGCCCGAGGCCCCGGCCGCCCCGGCCGATGATGACGTCATCTACCGTCGGATGTTGTCGGAGATGCTGGGCGACCCGCACGACCTGGTGAACAGCCCCGACCTGGATTGGCAGTCGGTATGGGACCGCGGCTGGTCGCTGGCCGCGGCGGCCGAGGAAAAGCCCGTCGAGGCGCAGACCGAGCACGGGCTGCCGGTCCGCACACCGGGCGCCCGGCTGGTGCCCGGCACGGCCACCGGGGCGAGCGGTCCCGAAGGCGACCAGCCGGACGAGGGATCGCTGGTCGGGCCCAACGGCGTGGCCGGTCGGCGGCAGCCGCAGCACGCGGCCACGGCGCGGGACCCCGAGGCGGTGCGGGCCTCGTTCAGCAGCCATTTCGGTGGCGTGCGCACGGGACGGTCGCACGCCCGCGAGACGAGTGAAGGATCTGATCAGGAATGACGTCTGCCGGCAATTCGCTGGACTGGCTGGTGACGAAGTTCGCCCGCGAGGTTCCCGGGGTGGCGCACGCGTTGCTGGTGTCCGTCGACGGGTTGCCGGTCGCCGCCAGCGAGCACCTGCCGCGGGAGCGGGCGGATCAGCTGGCCGCGGTCGCCTCCGGGCTGGCCAGCCTCGCGACCGGCGCCGCGCAGCTGTTCGACGGCGGCCAGGTGCTGCAGTCGGTGGTCGAGATGGCCAACGGCTACCTGCTGCTGATGCGGGTCGGCGACGGCTCGCACCTGGCCACGCTGGCAGTGACGTCCTGCGACATCGGCCAGATCGGGTACGAGATGGCGATCCTCGTCGAACGGGTGGGCGGGGTGGTGCAGTCCACTCGCCGGTCCGAGCAGCAGCAGCGAGATCGCTCGGCTTCTCCTCGGGCCGCTGCGCGGCCCGCATCGTCGCCAAGCCTGTGAGCCTGTGAGCCGCGATGGACAGACGCGAATCCTGGTCGGCCTCCCGTGAGGCGAACCTGGTCCGTCCGTACACGCTGACGTCGGGCCGGACCGACACCGACGTCGACCTTCCGCTGGAAGCGCCGATACAGGCGTTGCAGGCCGGCCTGGCTCACCGGTGGCCGTCCAACGACCCGAGAGGCAAGATCATCCGACTGTGCGTCGACAGCCCGTCGGTCGCGGAAATCTCGGCGCGGCTGGATATTCCGGTCGGCGTCGCGCGCGTCCTGGTCGGCGATCTGGTGCTGTCCGGCTACCTTCGGGTGCAGAGGACGCTGACCGAGCGTTCCACCAGGGACGAGCGCTACGAATTGATAGGGAGGACACTGCGTGGCCTTAAAGCACTCTGACCCGGTCCGCCGGGGGGCCCACGCCTCGACGAAGATCGTCGTCGCGGGCGGGTTCGGTGTCGGCAAGACCACGTTCGTCGGGGCCGTCTCTGAGATCATGCCGCTGCGCACCGAGGCGATGCTCACCGACGCGTCGACCGGCGTCGACGCGCTGGAGGCCACCCCGGACAAGAGGACCACCACCGTCGCGATGGACTTCGGCCGGATCACCCTGGACGAGGAGCTGGTGCTCTACCTGTTCGGGACCCCGGGTCAGCGCCGGTTCTGGTTCATGTGGGACGACTTGGTGCGCGGCGCGATCGGCGCGATCGTCCTGGTCGACTGCCGGCGGCTGCAGGACAGCTTCGCCGCCGTCGACTTCTTCGAGCACCGCAACCTGCCGTTTTTGATCGCGGTCAACGAGTTCGACGGCGCGCCGCGGTATCCCGTCGAGGCGGTGCGCGAGGCGCTGGCGCTGCCCCGGCACATCCCGGTGATCACGGTCGACGCCCGGGACCGCCGGTCGGCCAGGGACGCGCTCATCGCCGTCAGCGAGTACGCCCTGGAAACCCTCGCCGCGAGCTGATTCCGCGTTGCAGCACTGGGTCGATCGCGAGTTCGCCGGCACGGACTTTCGCGACGAGGACCTCAGCCGGCTGCGCACCGAGCGGGTGGTGTTCAGCGACTGCGACTTCGGCGGCGTCAACCTGGCCGAGTCGCGCCACAGCGGGTCGGCGTTTCGCAACTGCACGTTCGAGCGAACCCTGCTGTGGCACAGCTCGTTTGCGCAGTGCAGCATGCTGGGCTCGGTCTTCGTGCAGTGCCGGATGCGCCCGATGGCGTTTGACGAGGTGGATTTCACCCTCGCGGTGCTCGGCGGCAACGACCTGCGCGGGCTCGACCTGAGCGGGTGCCGGCTGCGGGAGGCCAGCCTGGTGGAGGCCGACCTGCGCAAGGCCGTGCTGCGCGGTGCCGACCTGTCCGGCGTGCGCACGACGGGCGCCCGGCTCGACGACGCCGACCTGCGCGGCGCCATCGTGGACCCCTCGGTGTGGCGCACCGCGTCGCTGGCGGGTGCGCGCGTCGACGTCGGCCAGGCGATGGCCTTCGCGCTGGCGCACGGGCTGCGTTTCGACGCGACGGATTAGCGCTTGAGTCGGATGCGCCAGCGCACGATGGCGGCGTAGATCGCCGACAGCGCGGCGAGCATCCCCATGTCGAGCAGCCACGCGCCGGGCGTGTGCGCCCAATGGCTGTCCTGCTGCACCAGCGAGCCCGGCACCAGCAACCGCACATTGACCGTCGAGGCCGACGCCGCGTACCCCCAACGCGACGGCATCAGCCAGGACAGCTGGTCGAGGAAGATCCGGCCGGTCACGGGGACCATGCCGCCGGCGAGCACCAGCTGCAGCATGAGCGACACCACCAGCAGCGGCATGATCTGTTCGCTGGAGCGTGCCAGCGACGACAGCACCAACCCAAGTACCGCGGAGGCCACGCACATCGCGGCGATGGTCACGAACAGCTCGAGGCTAGGGTTACCGAGCAGTACCGCCGGCTGCGTCGGCGCCCCCTTGCCCACCAGCACGATGCCCGTCACGATGGCCGCCTGCACGATCGCGAACGCGCAGAACACCGTCAGCTTCGCGGCGAGGTAGGCGGTCGTCGACAGGCCCACCGCCTGTTCGCGCCGGAAGATGGCGCGCTCGCCGATCAGGTCGCGGATCGTCAGCGCGGTGCCCATGAAGACGGCGGCGACCGACGTCAGGGTCAGGATCTGAGCCGATTCGTCGGGCGTCCCGCTGGTCGGTGAGGCGATGCCGAACCCGGTGTTGCCCGGGACGGTCAGCGACAACGCGCCGAGGACGAACGGCAGCAAGGCCAGGAACACGAAGTAGGCGCGGTCGGAGACCACCAGCCGGACCTGGCGCCGGGCGACGGTGGAGAACTGGTGACGCACGCTGGTGCGCGCCGGGGCGCCGAGGTCGGCCGGCGCCGACTCCACCGGTGGCGGCGGTTTGTTCTGCGCCAGAAAGCGGCGGTTCGCCTCGTCGGGGTCGGCGCCCACCTTCGCGAAAATCTGGGCCCAGTTGGTGGTGCCCATGGCGCCGCCGATCTGGTCCGGCGGCCCCAGGTAGGCGGTCTTGCCGCCGGGCGCCATCAGCAGCACCTGGTCGCAGACGTCAAGGTAGGTCAGCGAATGGGTGACCACGAGCACCACGCGGCCGGCGTCGGCGAGCTGGCGCAGCATCGTCATCACCTGCAGGTCCAGCGCCGGGTCCAGCCCCGACGTGGGCTCGTCCAGGATCAGCAGCGACGGCCCGGTCAGCAGCTCGAGGGCCACCGACGCGCGCTTGCGCTGGCCGCCGGACAGCTTGTCGACGCGGGTGTCGGCGTGCTTGGTCAGCCCCAGCTCGTCGAGCACCTGGGCGACGACCTGTGCGCGGTCGGCCTTGCTGGTGTCCGGGGGCAGCCGCAGCTCGGCGGCGTAGCCCAGCGCCTGGTTGACGGTCAGCTGCCGGTGCACGACGTCGTCCTGGGGCACCATGCCGATCCGGGTGCGCAGCGAACCGTACTGGGTGTGGATGTTGTGGCCCTCGAAGGTGACCGAGCCCGACGTCGGGGTGGCGTATCCGGCGATCAGCCGCGACAGCGTGGTCTTGCCGGCGCCCGACCCGCCGATGATCGCGGTCAGGGTGCCGGGCCTGGCGGTCAGCGACACCCGCTCCAGCAGGTTCTTGTCGCCGATGCCGAAGTTGACCTCGCGCACCTCCAGCCCGCCCGTCCGCGCCGCCACCTCCTGGCGGCGGACCAGCATGCCGCGGGTGAACACCAGGTCGACGTTGCCGATCGTGACGACGTCGCCCTCGGCGAGCACGGCGGAGCCGACCCTGATCCCGTTGACGAAGGTGCCGTTGATGCTGTGCGCGTCGCGGATCTCGGTGCCGACCGCCGTGGCGGTCAGGAACGCGTGGTGGCGCGACGCCAGCACGTCGTGGATGACGATGTCGTTGTCGAGCGAGCGCCCGATCCAGTCGGCGCTGCCGGCGCGTGGCGTCGCATCGGGTTCCAGGGCCTTGACCCTGGTGGTGGGGAACTCGGCGATCTCGCCGCTCACCCCGATCTCGGTGGGCGGGTTCTCCTCCCGGGCGGCCGCGGCGGGCCGGACGATCGGCATGGCGGTGGTCCGCGGCGTTTCGTCGCCCGGGGGAGGGGGCGGCGGGGTCGGCGGTCGCCGGACGGGCGGGGGTCGCTGGGCCGCGGGCGGTGGGCGCACCGGCAGCGGGCCGCTGGGCGCCACGATCGTCGGGATCGTCTCCGTCGGGGGCAGCAGCCCGACGGTGCCCTGGTGCTGCCCGACGTGGAACGTGATCCGCGGCCCGTCGGGCTTGCCGATATTGACACTCTGGCCGTCCTGGATGTCGACCGCAGGCACCCGCCGGCCGTCGAGGAAGACCCCGTTCAGCGAATGGTTGTCGAGGGCGACCCAGCGGCCCTTGTCGAAGCGCAGCAGCAGGTGCGCCCGGGCGATCAGCGGGTGCGCCACGCGCAGGTCGGCGCGCACGTCGCTGCCGACGACCACGTCGCGACCGGGCGCGAAGTTACCCTCCGAGCGTTGAGATCGCACCGTCAGCACCGGCTGCGCGGGCTGAGTCATCGACGTGTCAGTCGTTTCCTTGACTTGGCGGCGGCCAGGGTCGGCACGTGCCGCTTGAGCCGGATCTTCCACCACACGATGGCGCTGTAGGCGACGCACAACGCCAGGAGCATCCCGATGTCGAACAGCCAGGCGCTCGCCTTGTGGTCGAAGTGCTGGTCCTTCGGGTCGGTCGGGCCGACCACCAGACGGTGGGTGTCGATCGTCGACGCCGCCGAGGCGTAGCCCCACCGGGCCGGCGTCAGCCAGGACAACTGGTCGAGCACGGGCCGGTTGGTCACCCAGATCAACCCGCCGCAGAACACCAGCTGCGACATGATGGCGACCACCAGCAGCGGCATGATCTGGTCCTGGGATTTGGCGATCGCCGACAGGGCCATCCCGAGCAGCGCCGAGGCCACGCACGTCAGCGCGACGTCGACGAACAGCTCGAAGCTGACGTTGCCCAGCATCACGGCTTTGGCGATCGGCTGGCCCCAGCCGATCACCGAGATCACGGTCGCGATGCCCGCCTGCATGACCGCGAACGCGCTGAACACGACAATCTTGGCGGCCAGGTACGAGACGGTCGACAGGCCGACGGCCTGCTCGCGTTTGAAGATCGGGCGCTCGCCGACGAGGTCGCGGATGGTCAGGGCGGTGCCCATGAACACTGCGCCTACGGTGAGCATGACCAGGATCTGGTCTGGCTGGTTGGGCGAGTTGCTCATCGGGTCCCCCATGCCGTACCCGGTCTTGCCGCGCACGGTCAGGGTGAGCACGCCGATGAGGAACGGCAGCAGTGCCAGGAACACCGTGTAGCCGCGGTCGGAGATGACCAGGCGCACCTGGCGGCGCGCGACCGTGGAGAACTGGCGCAGCACGTCGGTGTGCACCGGTTCGCCCAAGTCGGCCGGGCTGGACTCGGACGGGGCCGGCATCTCCGGCGGCCGGTTCTCTGCCAGGAAGCGGCGGTTGGCCTCGTCGGGGTCGGCGCCCACCTTGGCGAAGATGTCGGCCCAGTTGGTGGTGCCCATGGCCGCGCCGATCTGGCTGGGCGGCCCCAGGAACGCGGTCTTGCCGCCCGGCGCCACCAGCAGCAGCTGATCGCAGACGTCCAGGTAGGCCACCGAGTGGGTGACGACGAGCACCACGCGGCCCGCGTCGGCGAGCTGGCGCAGCATCATCATCACCTGGCGGTCCAGCGCCGGGTCCAGGCCGGTGGTCGGCTCGTCGAGGATCAGCAGCGACGGCCCGGTGAGCAGTTCGAGCGCCACCGAGGCGCGTTTGCGCTGGCCGCCCGAGAGCTTGTCGACGCGGGTGTCGGCGTGCTTGGTCAGCTCCAGCTCCTCGAGCACCTGGGCAACGACCTGCTCACGGTCGGCCTTGCTGGTGTCGGGGGGCAGTCGCAGCTCGGCGGCGTAGCCCAGCGCCTGGCTGACGGTCAGCTGCCGGTGCACGACGTCGTCCTGCGGGACCATCCCGATCCTGCTGCGCATGGAGGCGTATTCGGCGTGGATGTTGTGGCCCTCGAAGGTCACCGAGCCGGAGGTGGGGCTGGTGTAGCCGGCGATCAGCCGCGACAGCGTGGTCTTGCCGGCGCCCGACCCGCCGATGATGGCGGTCAGCGTGCCGGGGCGGGCGGTCAGCGAGATGTGGTCGAGCAGTTGCTTGCCGTGGTCGACCTCGAAGCAGACGGCGTTGACCTCCAGGCCCCCGGTGCGGGTCGCGGCCTCGGTGCGACGGACGAGGTTGTCGCGGGTGAAGACCAGGTCGACGTTGCCGATGGTGACCACGTCGCCCTCGGTCAGCACCGCCGAGCCGACCCGGACGCCGTTGACGAAGGTCCCGTTGACGCTGTGCGCGTCGCGGATCTCGGTGCCCAGCGGGGTCTGGGTCAGGAACGCGTGGTGGCGCGAAGCCAGCACGTCCTGGATGACGATGTCGTTGTCGGTGGCGCGGCCGATCGTCACCGCTCCGCTCGGCTTCGGCATCGCACCGGACCGTCCCGGCATCAGCGCCTGGAACATCTTGGTCGCCAGGTTGGCGACCTCGGGCGGCTTGGTGAGGTTGGCCGACATCTCGGTCTCCGGCGCCGCCTGCGACGTCATCTGCGGGTGCGGCTGGAAATTCGGCGGCGGCGGCGCGCTGGTCGGATAAGCGGGTGGCCGGCCGCTGACCGGGTACACCGGTTGCCCCGGCGGCGGCGGGCCCGGATGCGGGCGCCGCGTCCCGTGCTGCGCCCAGATCGGGACCCGACCCGGGCCGGGTACCCCGGGCGGGGGAGCGGGCGGGGCGGCGACGGGAGGGCCCGGCTGACCGGACGGCTGCGCGGCCGGCCATGCGGTGCCCGCGTGCGCGGCGACGGGGATGCCCATCGATTCGGTGCGGGGCGGGCGCCCGGCCATCCCCAGGTGGCGCCCCACCTCGAAGGTCAGCTGCGGCCCGTCGGGATTGCCGATGTTGATGCTCTGGCCGTCGTGGATGTCCACCACCGGCACGCGGCGACCGTTGACGAAAGTCCCGTTGAGCGAGCCGTTGTCGATCGCCAGCCATCGTCCCTGGTCGAAGCGCAGCAGCAGATGGGCGCGCGAGATCAGCGGGTGCGTGATGCGCATGTCGGCCCGCAGATCGCGCCCGACCACCACGTCGTGGCCCGGCGCGAATGTGCGCTCCGACCCGTCATGGCGAACGGTCAGCGCTGGCGGGGCGGGTGCACTCATTGCCACAACTCTAGCGGGTGCACCTGTTTTCACCCTGTGGGCAGATTCACCGAGTCCGGGGCGCCGGTGACCACGCAGCGGGTACGGGTATAGATCGTCGGCATGCACCGATTGCAGTGCGTGCACGCCGAATGCACGCTGCGCGCAGCGCCGTCGGCGGCGATCCGATTGATCAGGTCCGGCTCGGCCAGCAGCGCCCGGCCCATCGCGACGAAGTCGAATCCCTCCGCCATCGCCAGGTCCATCGTTTCCCGGTTGGTGATGCCGCCGAGCAGGATCAGCGGCATGGTCAGCTCGGCGCGGAACAGCTTGGCGTCACGCAGCAGGTAGGCCTCGCGGTACGGGTACTCGCGGAGGAACTTCTTGCCCGTCATCCGCATGCCCCAGTTCAGCGGCGGCTTGAACGCGCCGGCGAACTCCTTGAGCGGCGCGTCGCCGCGGAACAGGTACATCGGGTTGACCAGCGAGCTGCCGGCGGTGAGTTCGATCGCGTCCAGCCCGCCGTCGTCCTGCAGCCACTTGGCGGTGGTCAGCGACTCCTCGGTGCTGATGCCGCCGCGCACCCCGTCGGCCATGTTGAGCTTGGCGGTGACCGCGATCGGCGTGCCCTCCTTCTCCACGGCGCGCCGCACGGCCATGACGATCCCGCGGGCGACCTTGGCGCGGTTCTCCAGCGATCCGCCGAACTCGTCGGTGCGGCGGTTGATCAGCGGAGACAGGAAGGCGCTCGCCAGATAGTTGTGGCCCAAATGGATTTCGACGGCATCGAAGCCGGCCTCGATCGCGAGCCGGACCGCGTTGGCGTGTCCTTCGATGACGTCGTCGATGTCGTCGCGGGTGGCCTTCTTCGCGAAGCGCATCCCGATCGGGTTGAAGAACCGTACCGGCGCCAGGGCGGTGGCCTTGTTGGACTTGGCGTTGGCGACCGGACCGGCGTGGCCGATCTGCGCGCTCACCGCCGCGCCCTCGGCGTGGATCGCGTCGGTGAGCCGGCGGAACCCGGGCACCGCCTCCGGGCGCATCCAGATCCCGTTGCCCTCGGTGCGGCCGCCGGGGGAGACGGCGCAGTAGGCGACGGTCGTCATGCCGACCCCGCCGGCGGCCGGCAGCCGGTGGTATTCGATCAGGTCATCGCTCACCAGCGCGTTGGGCGTGCGCGCCTCGAAGGTGGCGGACTTGATCGTGCGGTTGCGGAGCGTGATGGGGCCCAGCTTGGCCGGGGAGAACACGTCTGGAGGGGTAGACATGCGAGGAGCTTAATGGGGATCGTGAGCGCTGCGGAATGGCGATCGCGAGCGCGGCGGAATGGCGATCGCGAGCGCGGCGTAATGGCGATCGCGAGCGCGGCGGAGCCGGGCGAAGCGGGTCGCCATCATCGGGCGGAGCCGGGCGAAGCGGGTCGCCATCATCGGGCGGAGCCGGGCGAAGCGGGTCGCCATCATCGGGCACAGCACTGCGGCGTGCCAGACTGTCAGGCGTGGGCGCAATCACGCTGGACGGCAAGGCCACCCGGGACGAGATCTTCGTCGACCTCAAACAACGCGTGGCCGCGCTGACGGCATCGGGCCGCACGCCCGGGCTGGGCACCATCCTGGTCGGCGACGACCCTGGGTCGCAGGCCTACGTCCGCGGCAAGCACGCGGACTGCGCCAAGGTCGGCATCACGTCGATCCGCCGCGACCTGCCCGCCGACATCAGCACCGCCCAGCTCAACGAGACCATCGACGAGCTCAACGCCAACCCGGAGTGCACCGGTTACATCGTGCAGTTGCCGTTGCCGAAGCACCTGGACGAGAACTCGGCGCTCGAACGCGTCGACCCCGCCAAGGACGCCGACGGCCTGCACCCGACCAACCTCGGCCGCCTGGTGCTGTCCACCCCCGCGCCGCTGCCGTGCACCGCGCGCGGCATCGTGCACCTGCTGCGGCGCTACGACGTCGAGATCGCGGGGGCGCACGTGGTCATCATCGGCCGCGGCGTGACGGTCGGCCGCCCGCTGGGGCTGCTGATGACCCGGCGCTCGGAGAACGCCACGGTGACGTTGTGCCACACCGGAACTCGCGACCTGCCGACGCTGACCAGGCAGGCCGACATCATCGTGGCCGCCGTCGGCGTGCCGCACCTGCTGACCGCCGACATGGTGCGCCCGGGCGCCGCGGTCGTCGACGTGGGCGTGAGCCGCACGGACAACGGCCTCGTCGGCGATGTGCACCCGGATGTCTGGGAGGTGGCCGGCCACGTGTCACCGAACCCCGGGGGCGTCGGCCCGCTCACGCGCGCGTTCCTGCTCACCAACGTCGTCGAATTGGCCGAGGGACGGCAATAAGACGTGCGGGCGACCCTGCGGGCCCAGTGGCCGATCCTGTCGGTCGGGCTGATCTTCGCCGCCGCATTTGTCTTGGCGGGGGCCAACTTCTGGCGTCGCGGTGCCTTGCTGATCGGCATCGGGGTGGGCGTGGCGGCGATCCTGCGGTTGGTGCTGTCCGAGGACCGGGCCGGCCTGTTGGTCGTCCGCGGCAAGGGCACCGACTTCGTGACCACCGCGACGGTCGCCGCGGCGATGGTCTATATCGCCTCGACCATCGACCCGCTGGGGACGCGTTAGCGGCGATCGCAAGCGCGCGTAGTCGGGCGCGGCGGGTCGCCGCCATCGGGCGAGCGGCGATCGCAAGCGCGGCGTAGTCGGGCGCGGCGGGTCGCCGCCATCGGACTCAGGCGCCGGGCATTCCGGGGATTTGACGAATGCCGGGGATGCCGCCGGCAAGCCCGGGCAGGCCTCCGGGAATTCCGGCGGCCGGGTTGCCGCTGGCGATGTTGGCCATCTCCTGCGGGCAGTACATCTGAATCGCGATCGTGGTGAACATCTTGGCCATCCCCGGTGACAGGCCGCGATTGCTGACGCTCGCCGCGGCGGCGGCGAAGTTCCCGCCCGGCTGGGCGAGCATCGGGCAGATGGACTCGCCCACCTTCATCGCGTTGCCCGGCTCGCCGAAGTCGATGCCGGCGTGGTTGAGCGCGTCGATGAAGGCGTCATCGGTGCCGGCGTCGGCCTCGGCCGGCGCCGCGAACGCCGCGGCCACCGTGAGGAGGCCGGCGGCGCCGGCCAGCAGCCGAATGGTCAGGGGCTGGTGACGAAACAGCCAGATCCACCGCTGAGTTCCCGCCAGTGCCTTCATGCCAGCCTCCCCACATGTCGCGGAGTCCACTGATTGCACTCCAGTCACGCTAGGAACTCTGATCTATGACTGTCACGTTTACAACACGGTGCGATAAAGCTTTGCACAATAAGCGTTTCGTAAGGCGGCGGCGCGCCTCACGTCGCTTATTGGCCCTCGGCACGATGGCGCCGCGCCCGGCCGATCGAGGCCACACTGTGACCTGACACTCGCGGCGGTGCTCGGATTTTCGGGTGCCGATTGGACCAGAATCCGGCTCATGACGACGAATCGCAGCCGTCCGCTGGACCATGAGATCTCGCGCCAGACCTTCTTACGCGGCGCCGTCGGGATGCTGGCGACCGGAGCGGTGTTCGGCGCCGCACGGGCGGCCGCCGACCCCGCGGCCGGCTGGGGCGGCCTGGCCTCCGCCATCGGAGGCAGCGTCGCGCTGCCCGCCAACGGCTCCCAATTCTCTTCGGGGAAACAGGTTTTCAATTCGTTCTACAACAACTCCAATCCCGCGGCAGTCGTCACGGTGTCGTCGCAGTCGGATGTGCAGAAGGCGGTCTCGTTCGCGACGGCGAACGGGCTCAAGATCGCCCCGCGCGGCGGTGGGCATTCCTACATCGGTGCGTCGAGCGCCAACGGCACGATGGTGATCGACCTGCGCAAGCTTCCCGGCGGGGTGAACGTCGACGGCGGCGGTAACGCCACGGTCAGCCCGGCGACCACCGTGTACGCGGCGCATCAGGCATTGGCAGGCGCCGGGCGCGCGATCCCCACCGCCACCTACCCCAGCATCGGGATCGCGGGCCTGGCCCTCGGCGGCGGAGTGGGCGCCGATTGCCGCCACGCGGGCCTGACCTGTGATGCGCTGCAGTCGGCCACGGTGGTGCTGCCAAGCGGCGATGTGGTCACGGCGTCCGCCAACGACCATCCCGATCTGTTCTGGGCGTTGCGCGGCGGTGGCGGCGGCAATTTCGGGGTGACGACGTCGATGACCTTCGCCACGTTCCCCACCGCCGACAACGACGTCGTCCGGCTCGACTTCCCGCCATCGTCGGCGGTGCAGGTGCTCGTCGGCTGGCAGTCCTGGCTCAGCGCGGCGGACCGAAACACTTGGGGCATAGTCGATCTCTCGGTCGGCAACCAGCCGAACTGCCACGTGCTGGCGACCTGCCCGGCGGGCGCCGGTTCCGGCGTCGTCAGCGCGATCAAATCCGCGGTCGGCGTGGCCCCGACCGCGGTTGTCAACAAGACGCTCAGCCACATGGACCTGGTGACGTACCTGGCCGGCGGCAGCTCGACGGGTTCGCCCGTCGGATTCGTCGCGGGCTCCGACGTGCTCTCGACGTTGAATTCGGCTGCGGCCAAGGCGATTGCGACGGTGATCGGGCAGTGGCCGGCCTCCGGCGGCAAGGCGTCGGTGCTCGTCGACCCGCTGGACGGCGCCGTCGGCGACGTGGCACCGGGGGACACCGCCTTCCCGTGGCGCAAGCAGTCCGCGCTGTTGCAGTGGTACGTCGAGCCCGCCGCCAACCAGGTGTCCGCAGCCACGCAGTGGCTGAGCTCCGCCCATCAAGCGGTGCAACAGTATTCGGTCGGTGGCTACGTCAACTACCTGGAGGCCAACAGCTCGGCGTCGCGCTACTTCGGCTCGAACCTGGCGCAGCTGACGACGGTGCGGCAGAAGTACGATCCGAACCGGGTGATGTACTCGGGGTTGAACTTCTGATGGCAGCACCCGGTGAGCTTGCGCGCGTCCGCTATCTCGTCGACGACGTGCGGGCGGCCGTCGACTTCTACACGACCCACCTGGGTTTCAGCGTCGACCTCGACGCAGCGCCCGCCTTCGCCGCCGTAGTCCGCGGACCGCTGCAACTGCTGCTGTCCGGACCCAAGAGCTCCGCGGGGCGACCGATGCCCGACGGCGCGACGCCGGAACCCGGTGGCTGGAACCGCATACAGCTTGTCGTCGACGACATCTCCGCCGAAGTCGAGCGGCTGCGGGCGACCGGCGTGATTTTCCGCAACGACATCATCAGCGGCCCGGGCGGACAGCAGGTCCTGCCCGCTGGCAACTTTGTGGAGCTGTTCCGGCCCACGTCGCGCGCCGACACCCGCTGACGAAATAACTTGGGCCACTTTGGTTTCAGTGGTCACAACGCGACGGTTTTTGTCGGTGGGTGTTCGTAGGGTTTGGGGTATGGGTGCGAGCAGTCGTGAGGAGATCGTCGAGGTCTTTCGCGCGCTCGATGCGGCCGTGGACCGGTTGTGCGAGTTGTCCTTTGACGTGTTCACCACCCCGGAACGACTGCGGGCCCTCGAGCGCCTGGAATGCGTGGCGCGCCGGCTGCGCGCCCCCGAGCACGCGTTGATCAACCAACTCGAAGCGCAGGCCGGCAAGGCAGAGCTGGGTGGGACGCTGCGCTCGGCGCTGGCCGACCGGTTGCGCATCACCAAGGCCGAGGCCGCCCGGCGTATCGATGAGGCCGAGGATTTGGGTGAGCGTCGGGCGCTGACCGGTGAGCCGCTGGCCCCGCAATTGAGCGCGACCGCGTCCGGCCAACGTGAGGGGTTGATCGGTGACGGGCACATCAAGGTGATCCGCGGCTTTTTCGCCCACCTGCCCGCCGAGGT
>NZ_LZJH01000034.1:0-857 GCF_001666745.1 Mycobacterium sp. E2699
TCGCCATCCAGTCCCAGGAGGTCTACGACCGCTATATGCACTACCTGACGGGGTGTGAAAACTTCTTCCTGAAGGGCATCAGCAACGTCGGCCAGTTCACGCTGGCCAAGTAAGTAGCGCACCGCTGGCCGGGCGCTCCCAGGCGCCCGGCTACTTCTCGCAGGTGAATTGGTTGACGTCGGTGTAGCCCTCGCGGAACAGCTTGGCGCAGCCGGTGAGGTACTTCATGTACCGGTCGTAGACCTCTTGGGACTGGATGGCGAGCGCCGTCTCCTTGTTCGCCGCTAAATTCGCCGCCCACATATTGAGCGTGCGGGCGTAGTGCTCCCGCAGCAATTGCACCTTTTCGACGGTGAATCCGGCCGCGGGCGCCAATTTCAGAATGTCTTCCTGCGCCGGCAACTGCCCGCCGGGAAAGATCTGGGTGTAGATGAATCGCGTGAACCGCACGTCGCTCATGGTCAGCGAGACGCCGAGCTCGTGCAGCTGTTTTTGGGAATGCGCGAGAATCGTGTGCAGCAACATCCGGCCGTCGTCGGGCAGGATCTCGTAGGCCCGTTCGAAAAACGCCGGCCAACGGTCCGCTTTGAACGCTTCGAAGGCGCCGATCGTGACAATGCGGTCGACGTGGTCCTCGAATTCCTCCCAGCCCTGCAGCCGCACCTCGACGCTGCGCCCGGTCGGGACCTTGGCCAGCCTCGCCTTGCTGTACTCGAACTGGTTGCGGCTGAGGGTGATTCCGATGACGTTGACGTCGAACTTCTCGACCGCTCGTTGTAGCGCACCGCCCCAGCCGCAACCGATGTCGAGCAGCGTCATCCCCGGCTCGAGGTTCAGCTTGCCGAGCGCCAGGTCGA